>CAXUEX010000077.1:0-11897 GCA_964250215.1 uncultured Acetobacteraceae bacterium
CGCGAAACGCCAGCCCAGCAGCAGCATGGCCACGGCCGCCGCCTGCCGCGCGGGAACGGCGCTCACGCCGCACGCCGCCGCAAGCCACGCCAGTTCCCGTCGCCCGCACGAGCCGTCCGCATCGTCGCGCCAGGCCAGGCCCGCCAGCATCGCCCAGGCCGCGGCGCAGAACGCACCGTTTTCCAGCACGCCCCCGGTCACCAGCGCCAGCCCATCGGCGCCCGGCCGCACGCCGGTGCGCACCACGTTGCCCCAATAGGGGAGCCCCACGATCAGCAGGCTCCAACGCCGCGCCTGCGCCAGGCCGAACGCCGCCGCCGCCGCGCGACCAACCACCAAGTATCGCTTGCCCGCCATGAAAAAGCCTGCTTAACCTCATTTCGTAACGTCTCGTTTTATACAAGCTGCAAGTTGTTTTAGAAAGGCGCGCTTCGATGTTGAGGATTTTGCTCGCGGCTGGTTGCATCACCGTGCTGTCCGGCATGGCGTTGGCCCAAGAACCTGTGGCCCGGCATCATCACGGCGCGCCAGCCCCCCTTCTGGCCGCCGGCCTGCCGGCGTTCGCCGCCCTGGGCGGCGGCGCCGCGGCGCTGCGCCTGATCCGCAACCGCCGCAAATCCCCGCCGGCCGCTGACTAAACTTCGCGCCGCCCGGCGATTGCAGACGGTAGGTCCGCACCTCGTAATCGTCGTTCGCGCCGAGCAAATCGGTGAACGCGCCCGAGAGCCGATCGAAAACGGCGTCCGTTCCATCGAGGGCTTGCGGTCGCAGCGTTCGTTCGTGTCGTACACCACCACCGCTGTGCCGCGCGATCTGCGGAATGGTGAACGTGAACCCCTCGCGTTGCACAACCTCCAGTTGCCGAATAGGTGAGAGATTGCTACCGGCCTCACAAGCCTGTCCCCTCCCGCGCCGTCTCCGCCGTCGTCAGATCGCCAAGATGCGCCCGCATCGCCGCCAACACGGTCAGCAGCAGCCACACCGTGCCCCAGAAATGCACGGTCATGCCCACCAGGAAGAAGAAGAACACCAGGATCCCGAGCGCCCGGCCCAGCCGCACATCGCGCACACCCATGTCGCCGGCTTGCCGCACCGGGCGGTAACAGGCGAACAGCAGCGTGGCCGCGAACAGCGCCGAGCCGACGACGCCGAAATTGGCCGCTGAAGCCAACCAGAAACAATCGATGGTGTTGTTCACGTGGAACTGCGCCGCGAAGCCGCTCTCCAGCCCCAGGCCGAACAGCGGCTTGGCCATCACCAGCGGCCCGACCACGTTCCAGATCAGCAACCGATAGAACCCGTCCTGCGGCACCGCGCTTGTGTGCAGGATCAGGAACGAGAACGGCGTGGGATGCAGCGCGAACAGCGCGCCCAGCAGCACCGCCCAAACGGCGAACAGCAGCCACCACCGGCCGGCGAACGAGGCCGTCAGCTTGTGGTAAATCAGGAAGGCGAAGGAAAGCACCAGCCCCAGGATCGGCGCCGAGGAATTGGAGGTAACCAGCCCCGTCAGGCTGCCGGCCAGCACCAGCAAGCGCAACGGCCCCGACATCAGCATCACGGCGAACAGCGCGCCGATGGCGCAGACATTGCCGAGCTGGATCGGATGCTCCTGCGCGCCCAGCGCCCGCATCAGCCCGTGCCGGTAATCCTCCTGCCACGGCTGGTCGTAGCCGGTGAGGGAATCGGCGAGATCGTGCAGAACCGGGCGGTGGGCGATCACATCCAGCACCGAGAGCGCGCCATCCACCGCAATCACCACCGCCAGGAATCGCGCCAACGCCAGCGCCTCGCCCGGCCGGCCCAGCGCGGTGCGGATCAGAAACCAACTGCCACAGAATTCCAGCACCATCACGCCGGCGCCGACCACGGCCCGATCGATGCCCTGCGTCATGCTGATCGCCAGAAACATCCAGAATCCGGCCAGCAGCACAATGAAATCGGCCGCGCCAAAGCGGAACGCCGGCAGGTGCCCGCGCAACAACCGCCACACGATCGCCGGCAGCGCCGCGAGCAGCACCAGCCGCGGCGCCGTGAGCAGCACGCCGCCCGGCCGCAAATTCAGCCCCTGCGGCAGCATGGCGGCGAAGACCAGCAGCGCGGGCAGCAGCGGCAACCGGCGCCGCACGGCCGGCCGCGTCTCCACCGCAAGCTCCGCCGCTGGCGGCTCGAACAAATCCACCATGCCGGAATCGCCGATCAATCCGCCCACACCTCGGCGCGCAGCGCGCCCGCGATCGCATCCAGACAAGGATAAGGGGCTGTTTCCAGGAACGACGGCCGCAAGCTCGCCTGCCCCCAAGCCGCCCCCGGCGCCGCCTCGAACGCGGCACAGCATTCCGCTAGCGCATCGGCCAGCGTGTCGCCACCGATGTCACGAACCGAAACGATGTTCGGGTGGCTCGCGCTCAGATCCTTGCCGGTAAAGCCATTGGTGATCGTGCGCACCCCGAAATGCGCCATCTCCAGCGGCGGATAGCTGGGATGCGGCGACGCCATCAACGAAACCCCCACCGCCGATTCACGCAGCAACGCCGCATACGCCGGCAACGGCAGCTTGCCGCGCGACCGCATCGCCCGCCCCGACGCGAACGGCACGGGCCGGTGCGGCAGTCCGGCCGAAACCACCTCCCAACCGGCATATTGCGGATAGCGTTCCGCCCAGCGCCGCAACCCCTTCACCAACGCCGGAAAACAATTGCGCGGGATCGAAGCCCGCCCGTACACCAGCACGATCCTCGCCTTCTCGGGCGCGCCGCTTGCCAGGAACGGCCGCAGCGCCGCGGATAGCTGCGGCTCGAACACGAACTCGCGCGCCACACGATGGCCCTGCGCCAGAAAATACCCGTGCAGCTCGTGGCTGTTGAAAATCCCCCAGCACGGCCAGTCGAGATCGAAGGCCGCGCGCGCCATCATGTGCGTGGACGACATCGGATAGAACAGCGGCTCGTACTCCTGGATCGGATACAGCAGTGGCATCGCAGCACCCCCGAACCGACGCTGCTGTTCGCGCAGCAACGGCACCAGATTGAGCACGATCCAGCTATGAAAGCCCATGAACACATCGCCGCGCCGCACGCCCACGCGCGGCACCCATTCCGTTCTAGGCACAATCTCGATGGCGCCCGGATCGATGCCGGCCGCGCGCGCCGCCTTCTCGACCACGCTCCGGTCCTGCAACGGGCCGAATTCATCCAGCAGGATGCGCAGCTCCGCCCCGGTGCGGCCGCCGATGCCCAGCAGCAATTCGATCCCGGTCGCGATGCCGCCGAACGCCATGCCGGGTTCCACATGCGGGATCACCAGGTTCAGCCGGCGCCCGCCAGCCGGATCGGCCACGAAGGCATATTCGTGCAGCGCGATGTCTTCCAACGGTGGCGCCGCCGCCCACTCGCGCGCCCGGATCGCCGCCTGCCGCAGCGGATCCGGCAGCGCGCGCTTGATAATTTCCCGCAATGAAACCAATTTCGTCCCCTGGGCCTCGTCTTTGTAAAAGCGGCCCGCGGCCCCAGCCGGATGCAGGGCGGAGACCCTGGCCTCCCTTCTGGCCACAAACCGCAACCGCGCGTAAAGCCCTTTCCCGATGAACCGCGCTCTCGAAGCCGCCCCAAGCCGCGGCGCGCTGCTCTATTTCGGTGCCGCGCTGCTTTCGCAAGCCTCCGGACTGCTGCGCTACGTCGCACTCGCGCGCCTGCTGGGGCCCGCGCAGCTCGGTCTCGCCGCCGCGCTCACCGTCACCGGTAGCTTCTTCGAATTCGTCAGCGACACCGGCAGCGACCGCTTCCTGATCCAGGACCGCGACGGCGATCTGCCGGCCGTGCAGCGCCTGGTACAGCTCGTCTATGTCAGCCGCGGCACGGTGGTGGCGCTGCTGCTGGCCGGCTTCGCGCTGCCGATCGCGCGCATCTATGGCACGCCCACGCTCGCCGCCGGCATCGCCTGGTTGGCACTCTCCCCGGCGATCGCCGGCCTGCTGCATCTGGATATCCGGCGCCTGCAGCGCCAGCACGATTTCCGGCCCGAGGCGATCTGCACCGCGGCAGCCGACACGGCGGGGCTGCTCGCGGCCATCGCCGCCGCATGGTGGCTCCGCAGTTTCGTGGCCGTGGCTTGCGGCTTCGTGGTGCGCTCGGCCGTGCTCGTGGCGGCCTCGCACCAAATCGCCCGCCGTCCCTACCGGCTGGGGTGGGACCGCGAGCACGCGCCCCGGCTGGCCCGCTTCGCCGCGCCGCTGATGCTGAACGGACTCGCGCTGTTCCTGGTGTCGCAAGGCGACCGCGTGCTCGTCGCCAACCGGCTCGGCGTTACCGCGCTCGGTTATTATGCGGCCATCCTGTTGCTGATCCTCTATCCGTCCAACGTGATCGCGAATTATTTGCACACGCTGTTCGTGCCGCGCATCGCCGCGCTGCGCGACACGCCGGCCGAGCGCAACCGCCTGGCCGACCGTTTCGGCGGCCTTACGCTTCTGCTCGCGGTGCTGATGGCCTGCGGCTTCGTGCTGGTGGCGCCCCCCGCCGTGCCGCTGCTGTTTGGCCGGCGCTTCGCCCAGAGCGCCACGCTGATCGGCCTGATCGGCCTGTTGCAGGCCACCCGTTTCCTGCTCTCCTGGCCTACCACCGTGGCGCTCGCCATGGGCCGCACCACCACCGTGCTGGTGGCCAATCTGTGCCACATCGCGATCGTTCCAGGCGCGCTGCTGGGGCTCGTGCTGATCGGCGGCTTGCCCGGCATCGTCGCCGGCTTTCTGCTCACCGAAATTGGTGCGGCCGCCGTCGCGGTGCGGCTGCTGAACCGCGCCACCGGCGAGCCCTGGACACGCGGCATGCCGCGCCTTGGCCTGCTGCTACTCGCCGCCGTGCCGATCCTGGGCTGGGGAGAAGCGATCGACGGCGCCCACTGGCTCCGCGCCGCCGCGATGCTGGCCGCCATGGCCGCGTTGCTCGCCTGGATGGTGCGCCGGGAGGCCGCTTCGATCGAAACCGAACTCGCCGTGCCGCGCCACGCAGCCGTCACCTGGTTGCGCGCGAACTGGCCGCGTTTCCGGGCCGCAGGCGGCAACTGAGGCTAGGCGTCCCGCATCCGCCGCATCAGGCCCAACTCCAGCAGCAGCGAAGCCGCGAACAGCGCCGCGGCAATGCCAAACTGCGTGCCCCGTTGCACCTGCACCCCCGCGCCGAGCAGCGCGAACACCGCCGTCTGCGGCAGATAGCCCAGCGCCGATCCGGCAACGAACGGCACCGGCCGCAACGCCACCGCGCCGGCCGCCAGGCTCAGCAGCGTGTTGTTCCCTATCGGCAACAGACGCAGCATCAGCGTGGCGTGAAACGGATGCGCCCGCAGCCGCGCCTGCCAGCCGGGCCAGCGCGCGGCGATCCGCCGTGTGGTCCAGCCACGCGCGAAGCCCGCGGCCACCGCGTAATCCAAGGCGCAGCCAAGCAACTGCGCCGTCAAGGCCAACCCGCCGCCCAGAAACGGGCCGAACGCGAAGCCACCCGCGAAAGCCACCGCCTGGCGCGGCACGCCGGCCGCGGTGAGCAGCGCGCCACCCGCCACCAGCACAAGAATGCCGCGCGGCCCCGCTGGCAAGTGCAGCAGCGCCGGGGCGGTGCGCCGCAGCAGCACCACGGCCGCGACCAATATCAGCGCCACGAAAACGCCGCGCAGCGCCGGCGCCAGCCATCCGCTCGGCGCCAGCGCGGGATCAGCCGGTAGAGCCAAATCCCCCCTCCCCGCGCGCCGACTCCGCTGTAAATTCCGATACCGGAACAAGCTCCGGCCGAACCACCGGCACGAACAGCAATTGCGCAAACCGTTCGCCCGGTTCCAGGCAAACCGGCGCGATGCCGCGATTCCACGCGCTCACCAGGATCGGGCCCTGATAATCGGAATCGATGAGCCCGACGAGGTTGCCCAGAACCAGCCCGCGCCGGTGCCCCATGCCGGAGCGCGGCAGCACCAAAGCGGCCACCCCGGCATCGGCAATGTGCAGCGCGAAACCCGCCGAAATCAGCGCCGGCGTCGCACCCGGGGCGATTTCCAGCCTGGCATCCACGCAGGCATGCAGATCGATCGCCGCCGCACCCGCGCTATGGAAACGTGGCAGTCCCCATTCGTGCAGCCGCGCATCGAGCACGCGAAGCTCCACCCGCATCAGGAAAGCGCCGCCGCGATCTTCTCCGCCAGGCGCGATGCCACGTCCGCCTTCGGCAGATCGGGCCAATCCTCCCGCGCGTTGCCGGTAATCAGCGTCACGGTATTGCGCGCGCCGCCCATGATGCCGGTTTCCGGCCGCACGTCGTTCGCCACCATCCAGTCCGCCCCCTTGCGCACGCGCTTCTCCGCTGCCTGCGCCACCAGATCTTCGGTTTCCGCCGCGAAGCCCACCACCAGCTTCGGACGATCGGCGCCCCCCGCGATGCTCGCCAGAATGTCCGGCGTCGGCACCAGGCGCAGCTCCGGGGCACGCGGCTTTTTCAACTTTGAAGTCGCAACCGCATCGGCGCGCCAATCGGCCACCGCGGCGGCGAACACCGCCGCATCGGCCGGCAACGCCGCCTGGCACGCCGCCAGCATCTCGGCCGCGGTGGAAACCGCCACCATCCGCACGCCGGCCGGCGCTTCCAGGCACACGGGCCCGCTCACCAGTGTCACGCGTGCGCCGCGCGCAGCCAGCGCCGCCGCGATCGCGAAACCCTGCCGCCCGCTGCTGCGATTGCCCAGATAACGCACCGGATCGATCGGTTCCTGCGTCGGCCCCGCCGTCACCAGCACGTGCCGGCCCGCGAGCGCGCGCGATCCCGCCAGCGCCGTTTCGATCGCCGCCAAAATTGCCGGCGGTTCGGCCAACCGGCCGAAACCGAATTCGTGGCAGGCCATCGCGCCTTCTTCCGGCCCGACAACAAGAACGCCGCGCTCGCGCAGCACGCCCATGTTGGCCACCGTCGCCGGATGCTGCCACATGCGCACATTCATCGCCGGCGCCACCAGCACCGGCTTGTCGGTGGCCAGCAGCAGCGTGCCAGCCAGATCGCGCGCCAGCCCGGCCGCCATGCCGGCCAGCAGATCGGCCGTGGCCGGCGCCACCACCACCAGATCGGCCGCGCGCGAAAGCTCGATATGGCCCATTTCGCTCTCGTCGGTGAGCGACCACAAATCCTGGTACACGCGGTTGCCGGTGAGCGCCTGCAACGAAAGCGGCGTTATGAACCGCGCCCCGGCTTCGGTCAGCACCGCGGTCACGCCGATGCCGGATTTCTCCAGCAGCCGCACCAGTTCCAGCGATTTGTAGGCGGCGATGCCACCACCCACGATCAGCAGAACGCGCTTCAAAGCCGCCAGCCGCTATGGATGCAAGCAATGCCGCCCGACAGATTCGTAAACGAAACCTGCGCCAGTCCCGCCGCGCGCAGCATCTCGGCCAACGTCTCCTGGTCCGGGAACATCCGGATGCTCTCGGCCAGATACCGGTAGCTTTCGGCATCCCGCGCCACCACCCGCCCCACGCGCGGCAGCACGTCGAAACTCCAGCGGTCGTAGAGCTTCTCCAGAACCGCGATCTGCAAGCGCGAGAATTCCAGGCAGTGGAACCGGCCGCCAGCCCGCAGCACGCGCCGCGCCTCGCGCAGCACCGCTGCCTTGTCGGTGCAGTTGCGCAAGCCGAACGCAATCGAAACCACATCCACGCTGCCATCCGGAAACGGCAGCGCTTCGGCATCCGCCACCGCATGGGTGAAATCGTCGAAGCCCGCGGCGATCGCCCGGTCCCGCCCGCGTTCCAGCATGGCGGCGTTGATGTCGGTGGCAATCACCGGGCCGCCGCCCAGGCGCCGCCACGAAGCCGCGATATCGCCGGTGCCGGACGCCAGATCCAGCAGCGTGCGCCGCCGGTCCGGCCGCAGCCGCGTCGCGAAAATGCGCTTCCAGACCCGATGGATGCCGAGCGACATCAGATCGTTCATCAGATCGTAGCGCGGCGCCACGCTATCGAACACCGCGCGCACCATCGGCTTCTTGGCCTCGCGCGCCACGCGGGCGTAGCCGAAATCGGCGGTCTCCTCCGGGCCTTGGCGGTCGCTCATGCGCGCCGGTATAGGCGGATCGGCGCCATGCCGGAACTCCCCGAAGTCGAAACCGTGATGCGCGGCCTGGCGCGCTGCCTGCAAGGGCAGACGATCTTGCGCGCCGAGCTGCGCCGCCCCGATCTGCGTTGGGCCTGCCCGCCGCACCTCGCCGCCCGGCTTTCCGGCGCCCGCGTTCTGGGCTTCCGGCGGCGCGGCAAATACATCCTGGCCCGGCTTTCCGGCGGTGAATCCCTGCTGCTGCATCTCGGCATGTCCGGCCGGATCGCGATCGGCCCCGAAGCCGCGCAGCCCACGCCCCACGAGCACCTGGTGCTGCACACGGCCACGTCCCGGCTCGCCTTCATCGATCCCCGCCGCTTCGGCTCGCTCGATCTGGTCCCCACGGCGGCGGAGGACGCCCACCGGCTGCTCGCCGTCCTGGGCCCGGAGCCGCTCGCCGCCGATTTCACCGCCGACGTGCTGGGCGGCCGGCTCGCCGGTAAGCGCACGCCGATCAAGGCGGCGCTGCTGGATCAACGCGTGGTCGCCGGCCTGGGCAACATCTATGTCAGCGAGGCGCTGTTCCGCGCCGGGATTTCCCCCCGCCGCGTGGCCGTCACGATTCCCGGTGCGCGCGCCGCGCGCCTGGTGCCCGCGATCCGCGCCACGCTCACCGAAGCGATCGCCGCCGGCGGCTCCTCGTTGCGGGACTACGTGCAGCCGAACGGCGAGCTCGGCTATTTCCAGCACGCGTGGAAGGTGTATGGGCGGGAAGGCGAACCGTGCGAGCGCTGCCCCGGGCCGCCCGCGTGCCGCGGCATTGCGCGGCTAGTTCAATCCGGTCGCAGCACGTTCCTGTGCAAGCGGACGCAGCGATAAGCCCGCGGGACGTCCGCGTCCCGCAACCGCAGCCTGGATGAAACCCAGCAAGCACCCACGCAACAATTGTCACGCCTTTGGCCACGCCGCACGGCCATGTGCGTTCTGCATCATCTTTGGATTCCCTCGCATGGTGACGGATTTCCCGCCTCTCCGCGCCTGCAACCCGTTTGGCTTGCGTTTCGTTGCGAGAAGGGACATTGCGAGCCGGCGCCCCCCCAATGAATAAAGCGAAATGCAGAGCTGACGTCCCGAAAATGGCAATCCAAACAAGAAATCCCGCCGCCCGGTCGCCCGAACGGCGGTAATTCTTCGGTGGTCCAGGGACCACCTTGCCGTGGTTTCCCTTCTGATTTCCCCATCAGCACCGTTGCAGCTTCCGCCATTCCCGTCAACTCTGACGCGGAAAGGAATTCACCGCATGCGCATCATTGGGATCGACCTCGGAATTGCCTCCATCGGCTGGGCTGTCCTCGACATCGAACCCGACGCCGGCCGCATCGCCGCCGCCGGAACATGGATGTTCGACGCCCCCGAAACCGACAAGGAGCGCACCCCCACCAACACCATCCGCCGCCGCATGCGCGGCCAACGCCGCGTCATCCGCCGCCGCCGCCTGCGCATGAACGCCATCCGCCGCCTGCTCGCCGAACACGGCCTGCTCCCCGCCCCCGACCGCACCGCGCTCGCCCTCCGCCTCAACCCATGGACCCAGCGCGCCGAAGCCCTCGAACGCCGCCTCACGCCACCCGAACTCGCCGGCATCCTCGGCCACATCGCCAAGCACCGCGGCTTCCGCTCAAACGCCAAGCCCACCGCCGCCGACGCCGCCAACGCCCCCGACGAAACCAGCAAGATGAAGGCCGCCATCGAAGCCACCCGCGAACGCCTCGCCCAATGGCCCACCGTCGGCGCCATGTTCGCCCGCGATCCCGCCTTCGCCGACCGCAAGCGCAACCGCGGCGGCGGCTTCACCCGCTCCATCCTGCGCCGCGACCAGGAAAACGAAATCGGCGAAATCTTCCGCTTCCAGCGCCGCCTCCTCATGCCGCACGCAACCGACGCGCTCGAATCCGCATTCCGCGACATCGCGTTCACCCAGCGCCCGCTCCAGGATTCCCACCACCTGGTCGGCTTCTGCCCCTTCGTGCCCGCCGCCCGGCGCGCCGCCCGCCGCTCTTATGCGTTCGAACTGTTCCGCGCCCTCAGCCGCCTCGCCAATCTCCGCATCACCCTGCGCGGCGCGCCCGACCGCCGGCTCACCGCGGATGAAATCGCCCGCGTCACCGCCGATTTCGGCGCGCAAAAAAAGCTCAGCTACACCTGGCTCCGCAAACGCCTCGACCTCGACGACAACGCCCGCTTCGCCGACGTCGCGCGCGAGGACGAAAAGAATGACTTCGTCGCCCGCGCCGGCAACGCCGCCGAGGGCACCGCCACGCTGCGCGCCGCCATCCCCGATTCCGCCTGGCGCGCCCTGCTGGCCGCCCCCGCGGTGCTCGACGACATCGCCGCCATCCTCAGCTTCCGCAGCGACCTCGGTTCGATCCGCGAGGGCCTGAAAACCCTGCCGATCGACCCCCTCCTCGCCGCCACCCTCGCCGACGCCGCCGAGCGCGGCAAATTCGCCAAATTCACCGGCGCCGGCCACATCTCCGCCGCCGCCGCCCGCGCCCTGCACCCGCACCTCGCCCGCGGCCTGGTCTATTCGGAAGCCTGCGTCGAAGCCGGCTTCGACCACGCCGCCCGCCCCGCGACCGACCTCGCCGAGATCCGCAACCCCGTCGTCCGCAAAGCCGTCTCCGAACTGTGCAAGCAGATGAAGGCCATCACCCAGGAATACGGCCCCGCCGACCGCATCCACCTCGAACTCGCCCGCGATCTCGGCAAAAGCGCCGACGAACGCGACGAAATCCGCCGCGGCATCGAAAAGCGCAACCGCGCGCGCGACACCGCCGCCGAACATTTCGCCGAGCTCGTCGGCCGCCCACCGAACGGCCCCGAGGAAATGCTGCGCTACGAATTATGGCACGAGCAGGCCGGCCGCTGCCTCTACACCGACCAGCCGATTTCCCCCACCGCCCTCGTCGCCGGCGACAACAGCATCCAGGTGGATCACATCCTCCCCTGGAGCCGCTTCGGCGACGACAGTTTCGTCAACAAAACCCTCTGCCGCGCCGGCGCCAACGCCGAAAAGCGCGGCCGCACGCCCTATGAATGGTTCACCGACCAGAAAACGCCGCAGCAATGGGAAGAATTCGAGCGCCGCGTCGAAAGCTGCAAATCCATGAAGGGCCGCAAGAAGCGCGGCTTCTACCTCCGCCGCAATGCCGCCGAGGTGCAGGAGGCATTCCGCAACCGCAACCTCACCGACACGCGCTACGCCTGCCGCCTGGCGATGGACCTCATCAAGCGCCTGAACCCGACGATCCCGGCGCACCACATCGCCGCCCGCCCCGGCGCCCTCACCGCCAAGCTGCGCCGCGGCTGGGGCCTCGAAGGGCTCAAGAAGAACCCGGACGGAACCCGCAAGCCCGACGATCGCCACCACGCGCTCGACGCCATCGTCGTCGCCGCGTGCAGCGAACCGATGCTGCAACGTCTCACCCGCGCCTTCCAGGAATCCGAGCGCCTCGGCCGCGCGCGGGATTTCGCCGCCCTCGATGCCCCCTGGCCCGGCTTCCGCCTGGATGCGGAGGCCGCGATGCAAAGCGTGTTCGTCGCCCGCGCCGAGCGCCACCGCGCCCGCGGCGAAGCGCACGCCGCCACCATCCGCCAGGTGCGCGAGCGCGACGGCAAAATGATTGTTTACGAACGCAAAGCCGTCGAGGCGCTGACCCTCAAGGATTTGTCCCGGGTCAAGGATGCGGACCGCAACGCCGCCATCATCGAGTCGGTCCGCCTCTGGATCGAGGAAGGCAAACCGAAGGACCGGCCACCGCGCTCGCACAAGGG
>CAXUEX010000077.1:11997-13222 GCA_964250215.1 uncultured Acetobacteraceae bacterium
GAGGCCACCCTCACCGCCGCCTTGCTCAGCGCCTGCATGCAGCACGGCATCGCCATCATCTTCACCGATGCGCGCCACATGCCGAACGGTGCGGCACTCCCCTTCCACACGCACCACCGCCAATCCGCCGTCGCCGCCAGCCAGCTCGCCGCCACGCCGGCTCTGAAAGCCCGCCTGTGGCAGGCGATCGCCCAGGCAAAAATCCTCAACCAAGCCGGCGCGCTCCAGCGCACTGGCCGGGATTCAACCGCGCTCGTCGCCATGGCGCGCCTCGTCCAGCCCGGCGACCCGGAAAACGTCGAGGCCAGGGCCGCGCGCCATTACTGGTCCGCGCTGTTCGCCGATTTCGTCCGCGACAACGCCGCCGATCTGCGCAACGCCATGCTGAATTACGCCTATGCCGTGCTGCGCGCCGCCATCGCCCGCGCGCTCACCGCGTCCGGCCTGCTCCCCTGCGTCGGCCTGCATCACGCCAGCGACCAGAATGCCTTCAACCTCGCCGATGATTTGATCGAACCATTTCGGCCCATCGCCGACCATCTCGCCTGGCGCTTGTCCGCAAATGGCACACAGAAAACCGGCGATCTCACGCGGCAACACCGCCAAATCCTCGCCGGCGTGCTGCTGGAACCGGCGCGCGTGGGCGACGAGACCGTCACCACCCTGGTCGCCACCGAAATGGCCGCCGCCGCTTTGGTGCGCGCCTATGACGGGCGCAGCCCGAAACCGCTGCTGCTCCCAACGCTCGACGCGCCGTGAAACCCGAGGAGGCCAGGTTCGTGTGGCTGCTGGTGCTGTTCGATCTGCCGGTGGGCACCAAGCCCCAGCGCCGGGATGCGACGCGGTTCCGCAACTTCCTGAAGGACGACGGCTATTTCATGCTGCAATATTCGGTTTACGCGCGCATCTGTCGCGCCGAGGATGGCGCCATGAAGCACGTCGCCCGCGTCACCCGCCATTTGCCGCAAACCGGCAGCGTCCGCGCCCTCCAGGTCACCGACCGCCAATATGCCCGCATGCGGCTCCTGCTCGGCGAATCGACCCCCACCGAGCGCATCGGCGCCGCACAGCTCGTGCTGTTGTGAAATCGCAGGAAAACCGCCAGTTTAGGCGGATTTTCCAGCAATTTCAGCGACTTCTGGCCAAGGCAGCTTAGCAGGGGGAAATCAGCAGGGAAACCACGGCGCGGTCATTCGCCGACCGTCAGCAGCATCGAGCTTAGCAG
>CAXUEX010000078.1:0-4952 GCA_964250215.1 uncultured Acetobacteraceae bacterium
CGCTCAAATGCGGGAACAGCCGGCCTTCCTGGAACACGAAGCCCACGCCGCGGCGCTCGGCGGCCAGCGTATGCAGCGCTTCGCCATCCAGCCATAGCTCGGCGCGCGCGGCGCGGAGCAGGCCGGCGGCGGCGGCAAGCAGCGTGGATTTGCCGGCGCCGGAAGGGCCGAACAGCACGGTGATGCCGGAGCCGGGGGCGGTGAATTCCGCTTCCAGATCGAAGCCCGGGAAGCGGTGATGCACCAGCAGGCGCAGCGTCATCGGCGGTGCCGCGCGGCGAGAAATTCGGCAGCCAGCAGCCCGGCCAGCGCCAGCCCGATCGACAGCAGCGACAGGCGCGCGGCTTCGGCTTCGCCGTCGGGCGATTGCAAGGCGGAATAGATCGCCAGCGGCAAGGTTTGTGTCCGACCTGGAATGTTCGCGGCAAAGGTGATCACGGCGCCGAATTCGCCAAGGCTGGCGGTGTAGCCCAGCACGGCGGCGAGCAGCACGCCCGGCGCGGCGAGCGGAAGGGTTACGGATAAAAAACAGTCCAGCCGGCCGGCGCCCAGCGTGCGGGCGGCGTCTTCCAGGCCAGGATCGATGTTTTCCAACGCCAGCCGGATGGCGCGGACCATGAGCGGAAACACCATGACGCCGCAGGCCAGCGCGGCGCCGGCGGTGGTGAAGGCGAGCCGGAAATGGCCCCAGCGCCACAGCAGCGCGCCGACGGGCCCCTGTACCCCGAAGATCAGCAGCAGCAGCCAGCCCGTGACCACCGGCGGCAGCGCGAGCGGCAGGTGCACCGCCGCCTGCAACAAAAACCGCCCCGGAAGCCGGGTTCGCGCCAGAATGAAGGCGGTGAATACGGCCAGCGGCAGCCCGGCCCCCACCGCCTCCCCCGCCACAACCAGCGAAAGCGCAAGCGGCGACATCTATTATGCTAGTTTAATGAAAGTTTTTTGGTTCTTTTTTTCAAAAAAGAACATGCTTGCATTTTTCAGGGTGCCGAAAACCCATAATGCAAGAAAACATCCCGCGCCGAAGGCGATTGCAGAAACGCCAGAAACGCTTTGGCTTCGGGCAAGGCCTTGGCAGTGATGGCCGCCGGATAGCGGATGGGATCGTGGCTTTCCGGAGGAAAGGTGCCGGCAATGCCGAGTTTCGGCGCCACGCGCACATCCGTGGCATAGACGATGCCGGCCGGCGCCTCGCCGCGTTCCACCAGCAGCAGCGCCGCGCGCACGTTTTCCGCCGGCGCCAGCCGGTCGGCCAATTCGTTCCACGCACCGAGCCATTTCAGCGATTGTTCCGCATAGATGCCCGCCGGCACGTGCGCCGGATCGCCCACTGCCAGCCTTCCCGCGGCGCCGAGCAGCGGGCCGAAGCGAAACCCACGGGCGAGGCGCACGGGTTTGAGCGTGGCCGCCGGTTCCGCGAGAACTAGCGAATTGCCCACGAGATCGACGCGGCTGGCGCCGACGATGGCGCCGTGCGCGGCGGCGTGGTCCATCCATTTTTCGTCGGCGCTGAGGAACAGGTCGGCCGGAGCGCCGGCTTCGATCTGCCGGGCGAGCGTGGAGCTGGAATCGAAGGCGAAAATCGGCGGCGCATGGTGCTGCGCCTGCCAGAGATGGCCGATATCCTGCATGGCGTTGGTCAGGCTGGCGGCGGCGAACACGGTAAGGCCGGCGGCGCGCGCCAAGCCGGGGGCGATCAGCAGCAGAACCGCGAGAAATCTCATAGGGCGTCTCTCCGAACGGCGGCTTTGCTGTAGCGCAACGTGGTTCAGGGCGCGAGATGCGCGAAGGCGGCGGCCAACGCCGCGTAGATTTCCCGCTTGAACGGCACGGCGAGGCTGGGTAGCGCCGGGAGCGGCACCCATTTCCACGCCGAAAACTCGATTTCGCCGTGGGTATCCAGCCGGATGTCGGCATCGTCGCCCAGAAAGCGCAACGCGAACCAGCGCTGGCGCTGGCCCTGGAAGCGGCCGCCGAAGGCCTGCGCCGCGATTTCCGGCGGCAAATCGTAGGTGAGCCATTCCGGGTGTTCTTCGAGGATCTCCGCGCGATCGGTGCCGATTTCCTCGCGCAGCTCGCGCAGCACGGCCGCGCGCGGCGCCTCGCCGGGATCGATGCCGCCCTGTGGCATTTGCCAGGCGCCCGGCAGGCGCGCACGCTCGCCGACGAACACGAGCCCTCGCCGGTCGAACAAAACCGCGCCAACATTTTCGCGATACGCCAATCGAATACTCCAAATGGATGAAAGTTTTTTGGTTCTTTTTTTCAAAAAAGAACAAAAGACTCTTCTTTCTTGAAAGAAAGAAGCAAAGAACTTTTGTCAGTTTGGCGTGGGGGTTGTAAAGGGCGCCTCGGGGCCGGTATGCGGCGGGTCATGTTGCAAGCGGCTTATCGGCAGATGCTGTTGATCCGGCGCTTCGAGGAGAAGGCCGGCCAGCTTTATGGCATGGGGCTGATCGGCGGCTTCTGCCACCTCTATATCGGTCAGGAAGCCGTGGTGGTTGGCGTGCAGTTGGCGCTGCAAGCCGGCGACCAAGTCATCACGTCCTATCGCGACCACGGGCACATGCTGGCCACCGGCATGGCGCCGCGCGGCGTGATGGCGGAACTCACGGGCCGGGCCGCGGGGTATTCGCGCGGCAAGGGCGGATCGATGCACATGTTCAGCCGCGAAAAGAATTTCTTCGGCGGCCATGGGATCGTCGGCGCGCAGGTCAGCCTGGGCACGGGGCTCGCCTTCGCTAACCGCTACCGCAAGCAGAACGCGGTGGCGGTGACCTATATGGGCGAGGGCGCGGCCAATCAGGGCCAGGTTTTCGAAAGCTTCAACCTGGCGGCGCTGATGCGGCTGCCCTGCCTCTACGTCATCGAGAACAACAGATACGGCATGGGAACCAGCGTGGAGCGGGCCACCGCGTCGCACGATCTTTCCCAGAATGGCGCGCCCTGGGGAATACCCGGGCGGCAGGTCGACGGCATGGACGTGCGCGCGGTGCACGCCGCCGCGGCCGAGGCGGTAGCGCATTGCCGGGCCGGCCAGGGGCCTTACCTGCTGGAGATGATGACCTACCGCTATCGCGGCCATTCCATGTCGGACCCGGCGAAATACCGCACGCGCGAGGAAGTGCAATCGATGCGCGAGCAGCGCGACCCGATCGCCAATCTGCGCGCCCTGCTGCTGCGGGAAGGTATGGCCGAGGACGAGCTCAAGGCCATCGAGTCGGAAACCAAACAGATTGTCCAGGACGCCGCGGATTTCGCCGCCGCCGCGCCGGAGCCGGAGCCGGCCGAACTCTACACCGATGTGCTGATCGGATGACCGCCGTGCTGATGCCGGCGCTTTCGCCGACCATGACCGAGGGCAAGCTCGCGCGCTGGCTCAAGAAGATCGGCGATGAAATCCGCGCCGGCGATGTGATCGCCGAAATTGAGACCGACAAGGCGACGATGGAAGTGGAGGCCGTGGACGAGGGCCGGCTGGAACGCATCCTCATCGAGGAAGGCACCGACGGCGTGGCGGTGAACACGCCGATCGCGTTGCTCGGCGGCGAGGGCGCCGATTTGCCGGCGGCGCCGGCGGGCGCCGAACACGCCGGCACCGTGGCGGATGCGGCGGAGCGTATCCGCGCGCCGCAGGCGATCGCCGAACCCGGACCGGAGCCGGAATGGGGGCCGACCGCGCGGCAGACCGTGCGCGAGGCGCTGCGCGATGCGATGGCGGCGGAAATGGCGGCCGACCCGGCGGTTTTCCTAATGGGCGAGGAAGTGGCGCAGTACCAGGGTGCCTACAAGGTGAGCCAGGGGCTGCTGGATCGTTTCGGTGCCGAGCGGGTGATCGATACGCCGATCACCGAACACGGGTTCACCGGCATGGCCATCGGCGCCGCGCTGGCCGGGTTGAAGCCGATCGTGGAATTCATGACCTTCAATTTCGCGATGCAGGCGATCGACCAGATCGTCAATTCCGCGGCAAAAACCCTCTATATGTCGGGCGGCCAGATGGGCTGCCCCATCGTATTCCGTGGCCCGAACGGTGCGGCCTCGCGCGTGGCGGCGCAGCACAGCCAGGATTATGCAAGCTGGTATGCGCATGTGCCGGGCTTGAAGGTGGTGGCGCCATACTCCGCGGCGGATGCGAAAGGCCTGCTGCGCGCCGCGATCCGCGATCCCAACCCGGTGATCTTCCTGGAGAACGAAATCCTCTACGGCGAGAATTTCGACGTGCCCGCGCGCGACGATTTCGTCCTGCCGATCGGCCGCGCCAAGATCGAGCGCGCCGGACGCGACGTGACGATCACCGGCTATTCGCTGATGGTGGGCGTGGCCCTGCGCGCCGCCGATGCCCTCGCGGAACAGGGTATTGAGGCCGAGGTGATCAACCTGCGCACGCTGCGCCCGCTCGACACCGCGACCGTGGTGGAAAGCGTCAAGCGCACCAGCCGCCTGGTGACGGTGGAGGAAGGCTGGCCCTATGCCGGCATCGGCGCCGAAATCGCCATGCAGGTCATCGAGCAGGCTTTCGATTGGCTCGATGCGCCGCCGGTGCGCGTCACCGGCGCGGACGTGCCGTTGCCGTATGCGGCCAATTTGGAAAAGCTGGCGCTGCCGCAGCCAGGCTGGATCGTGGATGCGGTAAAGCGGATCGTGTGAGAAAGGGCGGGCGATGCCGACGAACATTCTGATGCCGGCACTATCGCCGACGATGACCGAAGGCACGCTGGCGCGCTGGCTGAAGCGCGAAGGCGAGACGATCGCGGCCGGCGACGTGATCGCGGAAATCGAGACCGACAAGGCCACCATGGAAGTGGAGGCGGTGGACGAAGGCGTGCTCGGCCGCATCCTGGTGCCCGACGGCACGGCGGGCGTGAAGGTGAACGATCCGATCGCGGTGCTGGTGGAGCAGGGCGAAGTGCCACCTGTTGCGGCCCCGAAACCGGCACCGCTTCAGGAGG
>CAXUEX010000078.1:5027-13010 GCA_964250215.1 uncultured Acetobacteraceae bacterium
GGCCAAGGCCGCGCCGGCGCCCGAGCCGGTGGCGGCGAACGGACATGCGGCGGCGGAGCGCATTTTCGCCTCGCCGCTGGCGCGGCGCATGGCGCGGCAGGCGGGGATCGATCTGGCCTCGTTGAAGGGCACCGGGCCGAACGGGCGGATTGTGCGGGCGGATATCGAGGCGGCGCGCGGCGGTGCAAGCCCGGAACCGGCCGCCGCATCGCCGCCCGAAGCCACGCGGCCAACGGCGCCGCCTCGCCTGGAAGTTACGGCACCGCACCAGCGTCGGGCGCTGAACAACGTGCGTCGCGTCACGGCACGGCGGCTGGCCGAGGCGAAGCAGAACGTGCCGCATTTCTACGTATCGATCGATGTGGAGCTGGATGCGCTGCTGAAACTGCGCGGCGAGCTGAATGCGAAGTCGCCGAAGCAAGGGGCGGCCGCGTTCCGGCTTTCGCTGAACGATCTGCTGATCAAGGCGGCGGCGATGACGCTGCGGCGTGTGCCCGGCGTGAATGCGAGTTTTGCCGAGGATGCGATCCTGCTCTACGACGATGTGGACATCAGCGTCGCGGTTTCGATACCCAATGGGCTGATCACGCCGGTGATCCGTCAGGCGGACCGGAAGGGACTTGCCGCCATCAGCAACGAAGCGAAATCGCTCATCGAGCGGGCGCGCGCCGGCAAGCTCAAGCCGCATGAATTCCAGGGCGGCGGGTTTTCCATTTCTAACATGGGCATGTACGGCGTGCGCGATTTCGCGGCCATCATCAACCCGCCGCAGGCCGCGATCCTGGCCGTTGCCGCGGGCGAAAAGCGGCCGGTGGTGCGCGGCGAGAGCCTGGCTATCGCCACCGTGATGACGGTGACGCTGTCGGTGGACCACCGGGCGGTGGATGGCGCGCTGGCGGCGGAGTTCGTCTCCGTGTTCAAATCCGTGGTGGAAGATCCGCTCAGCCTGATGCTGTGATGACGGATTTCTTGCTTCGCGACGCGGTGCCAAGCGATGCGGCGGAAATCGCGCGGCTGGTGCGGGCACTGGCGGAATACGAGCGGCTTGCGCATGAATGCCACGGCACGGCGGAGGATTTCCGGCGCGAGTTGTTCGGCGACTCGCCGCATGCATTTGCGATGCTGGCGGAAGCCGACGGCGCCGTGGTGGGGCTGGCGCTGTGGTTCCGAAATTTTTCCACGTTCGCCGCGCGGCACGGCATCTATCTGGAAGACCTTTTCGTGGAGCCGGCATATCGCGGGCGCGGCATCGGCCGGGCGCTCTTCGTGGCCCTCGCGCGGCGCGCCGTGCAGGAAGGCTGCGCGCGGCTGGAATGGTCGGTGCTGGATTGGAACGCGCCCTCGATTGCGTTCTATCGCGCGCTGGGCGCCGAGGCAATGAGCGACTGGACGGTGCAGCGGCTCGCCGGCCCGGCGCTGCACGCGCTCGCAAAGGAAGCATGATGGCCGACGAGGAAAAATTCGATCTGGTGGTGATCGGCGGCGGCCCGGGCGGATACGTCGCGGCCATCCGCGCGGCGCAGCTCGGGATGCGCACAGCCGTGGTGGAGCGCGAGCATCTGGGCGGCATCTGCCTGAACTGGGGCTGCATTCCCACTAAGGCATTGCTGCGGAGTTCGGAAATCCATCACCTACTGCAGCATCTGAACGATTTCGGGTTTGCCGCCGACAACATCCGCTTCGATCTGGATCGGGTGGTGCAGCGGTCGCGTGCGGTATCGAAACAGCTCGTCTCCGGCGTTGGGCACCTGCTGAAAAAGAACAAGGTGAGCGTGTTCGATGCGCAGGGCCGGCTCGCCGGCGCCGGGCGCGTCGCGCTGGCGGGAAAATCGGGCACGCAAACCTTGCAGGCGCCGCACATCATCCTGGCCACCGGCGCGCGGGCGCGGCAATTGCCGGGACTGCAGACCGACGGCAAGCTGGTGTGGTCGTACAAGGAAGCCATGGTGCCCACGGCGATGCCGAAGCGCTTGCTGGTGGTGGGATCGGGCGCGATCGGCATCGAGTTCGCGAGCTTCTTCCGCAACATGGGCGCAGAGGTCGTGGTGGTGGAAGTGCTCGACCGGATATTGCCGGCGGAGGACGAGGAGATTTCGGCTTTCGCCCGCAAGGCTTTCGAAAAACAAGGCATCCGCATCCTAACATCGGCGAAGCTGGGCCATGTGCAGCGCCGTGCCGATGGCCTCACCGTCGCGGTCGAGCACGGCGGCAAGAGCGAAGAAATCGCCGCCGACCGGGTGATTTCGGCCGTTGGCATCGTCGGCAATGTCGAGGATATCGGCATCGGGGGCACGCGCGTGGCGGTGGAAAAAACCCATGTGGTGGTGGACGGGTTCGGGCGTACGGGCGAGCCGGGCGTCTATGCCATCGGCGATCTCACCGGTCCGCCCTGGCTGGCGCACAAGGCGAGCCATGAAGGGATTGTGTGCGTGGAGAAGATCGCCGGGGTGGCGGATCGGCACCCGATGGATTTTGGCAACATTCCAGGCTGCACCTACAGCCGGCCGCAGATTGCCTCGGTCGGGCTCACCGAGGCGCGAGCGAAAGCCGCCGGCCACGGCGTGAAAATCGGCCGGTTTCCGTTCATCGGCAACGGCAAGGCGATCGCGATGGGCGAGCCGGAAGGCATGGTGAAAGTGGTGTTCGATGCGCCCACCGGCGCGCTGCTCGGCGCCCACATGATCGGCGCCGAAGTCACGGAGATGATCCAGGGCTACGCGATCGCGCGCACGCTGGAAACAACGGAAGCGGAACTGATGGAAACGGTGTTTCCGCATCCCACCGTTAGCGAAACGATGCACGAGGCGGTGCTGGATGCGTATGGCCGGGCAATCCATTATTGAACTTGCCGCCCCGCTGCCCGCATCGCGATTGCGTTTTCGCGCCGCCGGCGGCAGGCTCCCCCGATGGTGGACAATGTCTCGGCCCGCATCGCCTGGGAGAAGCTGAACGCCGACCCGCAGGCGCAGCTCGTCGATGTCCGCACCGACGCCGAATGGCAGTATGTCGGCATCCCCGATCTGCGCCCCGCCGGCAAGCAGGCGGTGCTCGTCTCGTGGCAGTATTTCCCCAGCGGCAACGTCAACCCGGCCTTCGTGGACGAACTGCGCGATGCCGGCCTGGAACCCGGCCACGCGCTGTATTTCCTCTGCCGTAGCGGCGTTCGCAGCCTGGCCGCGGCGCAGGTCGCGCGCGAAGAAGGCTTCGCGACCGTGTTCAACATCGCCGAAGGCTTCGAAGGCCCGCACGACGCCCAAGGCCACCGCGGCCATGTCGCCGGCTGGAAAGCCGACGGCCTGCCCTGGCGCCAATAACCGGCCGCCGGGCGTTACCCGCTCTTCGTCGAATGCGTGGCAGCCGCCGCGTAATGACCAAGGAACATCGCAACGGCCGAATCCACCACACGGGCGGTGTGTTGCGGTGAGGGTCGGCCGAGGCGCAACCGACATCGATAGTAGATGCTGGTTTGCACAAGCGTGAAGAACTGATCGGCGGCGAACGCAAAATCATCCACGGCTAAATCGCCGGATTTCGTCTGCGCCTCGAGCCAGCCGGCAAGGTGCGTGATCGCCTGCTGCGGCCCCGCCGCGTAGAACCACTCCGCCAACTCGGGGAATGCCTCCGCTTCCGACGTCACCACCCGGTCGATCATCAGGCATACAGGCGAGGTGATCAGCTCCACCATGCCGATCCCGATGGCGCGCAGCATCTCGGCCGTATTCCCCAACGCCACCTGTCCCGGCTCGAAATGCCGCGCCAGCATCCGCGCGCACTCGCGCTCCACAAAGGCGCCGAACAGCGCCGCCTTGCTCCGGTAATGGTGGTACACGGTCGATTTCGACACCCCGGCGGCGTGGGTGATCGCCGACATGCTCGCGCCCTCGTAGCCATGCTCGGCAAAGGCGTCCCGCGCGCTGTCCAAAATGGCTTGGCGCTTCTCCGCGGTAAGGGCGGCAGGCGTCGGCATGTGCGGCTCCGGCCGTCCAAGCGCGGCCACCCCTTGCAACTATGGCAACGCGCACGAGTTTGCCACATGCCAGACCGTACGGTTCGGTCTCAGCGCCGCATTCCCGTGGCGCATTCATAGGAGCAGGCCATGCCGCAGTTCGACGCGACCATCAAACACCTCAAGGAGGGCGTCAAAAGCATGACCGTGAGCGCCGCGGTCAAGAACATCGAAGGCTGGGAGGCCACGCTGGAAACCGTCGAGGAACCGGCCGCCAAAACCATCGTCAAGGATTTGCAGAACCTCAAGAAACACCTGCACGCCAAGGCGCTGGATGGCGAGGCGATCCGCAAACTGGTGATCAAGCTCGGCCGCGAGACGGTCGGCATCGGCAAGAAGACCGAAAGCCGGAACGCCAGCAAAATCCAGGCGCTCGGCGAAGCCCTCGTCGAAGCGGCCGAGAGCGCTGGCGCGGCCTAGCCAAGTCCCAAGCCCCCAGCAGCAAGCTTCAGCCACGGAGTCCTCGGATGCAGATCGTCGGACTTGAGGAACATCTCGTCACACCGGAGTTGCTTGCCGCCTGGTCGCTTCTACCCGGAATGCAACAAAACCCCGGGGCCGGATTCGGCAACGATCCGCTCGCGCAAAGGCTCAGGGATGTCGGCGACCGTCGCCTGACCGACATGCACGCCCAGGGCGTGGACATGCAGGTGCTGTCGCTGACCACCCCCGGGGTGCAGAACCTCGCCCCGGCGGATGCCGTCACCGTCTCCCGCGAAGCCAACCACGCGCTCGCCGAAATCGTCGCTCGCAATCCGGCGCGCTTTCAGGCCTTCGCGGCCGTGCCAACGCCCCAGCCCGACCGCGCCGCGGAGGAACTGGAACGGGCCGCGGCCCGCCCCGGCTTCCAAGGCGCGATGCTGTACGGCCGCACCGGCACCACGAACGCCGACGACCGCCGGTTTGACGATCTCTATGCCACCGCCGCCCGGCTCCATCTGCCCATCTACCTGCATCCGCAAACTCCGGTCGCACCGGTCCGCGAAACCTATTATTCCGGCTATGGCGACCAGATCGACGCGATGTTCGCGAATTTCGGCATCGGCTGGTACTACGAGACCGGCGTCCAGTTGTTGCGCATGATCTTCTCCGGCGTCTTCGATCGGTGGTCGGATTTGCAGGTGATCGTCGGACACTGGGGCGAACTGGTGTTGTTCTACCTTGAGCACACCGCAATCATGCAGGCGATGGGCCTGCGCCTGGATCGCCCCTTGGCGGATTATTTCCGGCGGAACGTGTGGGTCACAAGCAGCGGCCTGTACAGCGAACGGTATCTGCGCTGGAGCGCGGAGGTCGTCGGCACCGACCGCATCATGTTCTCCACCGACTACCCGTTCAGAGACACGGGTGGCGGAACCGCGCGGGAATTCCTGCGCACCGCGAAGCTGACCGAGGCGGAGAAGGCGGAAATCGGCGCGGGCAACTGGCAGCGCCTCACGCGGCAGCTGGCCATCAGCGGCCAAGCTGACCGGCACGCCGCAGAATCCTCCCTCCCGCAAAGAAAGTACTAGCGATGCTGTCTTCCGGAAAGCTTCGCGCCCGCGGCCTGGTGGCCATCATCGGCGCCGGCCCGGCCGGTGCCACGCTAGCACGGCTGCTGCAAATGCGCGGCTTCACCGTGCGCGTCATCGAGCGCGATGCGTCCTCCACCGCCCGCCCGCAAGGCGGCAGCCTCGATGTTCGCCCGGATTCCGGCCAGCGCGCCATCGAGGCAGCCGGGCTCGCCGATGTTTTCACCCGCTTCTCCCGCGATGACGCCAAGGCCTTCCGGATGCTCGACTCCCAGGGCAACGCGCTGCCGGGAATGGGCGGGGACATCCAGGAATATCCCGGCCCGGAGATCGACCGGAAAGACCTGCGTCAGCTTCTGCTCGACTCTCTCGCCCCCGAAACCGTCGTGTGGGGACAGGCGGTGGAAGATGTGCATCCCGAAACCAACGGATTGTGGCGGCTGAACATCGAAGGCCACGCCCCGGTGATCGCCGATTTCGTGGTCGGCGCCGACGGTATCGGATCGAAAATCAGGCGCCGCCTCACCTCGGTTCAGCCCGTCCACACCGGCGTCAGCATGATCGCCGCCACCATCCGCAAGGATCTCTGGCGCGGTTCCGAAATCGACAAGATCCTCGGCGAAGGCTCGGTGATGTTCGCGGACCGCAACAAGACCGTGTTCTCGCAACGCTGCAACCACGATCTCATCCTGCTCTATTTCTCGCTGCATGTCGCCGAAGCCTGGCCGAAAACCGCGGGCTTCACGCTGCAGAACAAGCCGGCCGTGATGCAAGCCATCGCGGAGGCCTATAGCGACTGGTCGCCCGAGCTGATGGCGATGCTCACCCAGGTGCAAGACAATTTCCATCTCTGGCCGAACGCCGTCCTGCCGCCGCACCACCGGTGGGAAACCCAGCCCGGCCTAACCATGCTCGGCGATGCGTCGCACGTCATGCCGCCATACACCGGCAAGGGCGTCAATCTCGCGATGCTCGACGCGCTCGAACTCGCCGATGCAATAACCCAGGCGCCGGATGGCGACGTAACCGCTTCCGTCGCGGCGTTCGAGGCGCGCATGCAGCAGCGCACCAGCCGAGAAACCGGCGCATGTCTCGCGATCGGCCGGCAGATATACGGCTTCGATCTGGATTTCGGCCTGCCCGCCGCCGCGTGAAAACGGCGCACCGCGACTCATCCTTCCCGATTGGGGGTGCCCAGCACATGCGTCTTGGGCGGAAGCATCACTTCGTCGAATGTCTGGGTGAACATCGCCGCCGCAAAGAACGCGACTGCACGCAACGTATCCGTGCCGACATTGGCGAGGTCGTGCCGCACGTTCGGTGGCAACGCAAAGACGCTGCCGGGACCAACTCGGTGGGACCCATCCTCCATTCGCAACTCACCGGTTCCCGCAATGATGTATTGGGTCTCCTCGGTCGCATCCGTGTGCCAGCCCAGATGCCCGCCCGGCTCGATCTCATACACGATGGTCGATGACTGAATCGCGGCGTTGCCACCACAGGTGGCAAACGCGCCGGCCCACCGCACCGACTTGTCCTGCGACCCCTCGACATGAGCACGTTCCAGCTCCCCGGAAGCGATAATCGGCACCATGACATTCCCCTCTGGCGGCAGTCCCGCACGCGGATTGCGGGCGGCGGACGGCTAGTTGGCGCGCGTGCATAAAGACGTGCAAGCACAACTTTAGGTCGTCATCCGAGGCACCCGCCGCGGGTCTATCCCGTCGGCTGAACGTCCACGCCTCCTCTTGCGTCGGTTACAAGCCAGTGCCCGCTTTGCGAGGCCGCCCGCCTCGCCGGCCGTTCGCGCGCGCCGCTGTCGCTTTGGCAACGGTGCGCGCCTGCCCGCCCGCAGTGCCCAGTCGCGCCGCCAGCCAGCCGCGGGAGCCAAGCACACCCTCCAGCAGCGCCGGCACGTAAAGATCGGCGTCCAGCCGGGGGAAGTGAATCCCGAGCCCCATGCCGTCCACCTCCACCACTCGAAGATCGTCAATCGAGGCACCCGCCAAGCCCTCCACGTCGCGGGGCACGAGCCCGAGTTCCACGCCCGTAGAGAGAGCAATGACGATACGCCCGCGCCCAGCATCGTAGCGCGCCGCCACCGCACGCGGTCCGCGCAAGCGCGCCTCACCACGTTTCGTGGCCGCCTCGAATTGTGTTTCCGTCAACTCAACCATGAAACCGCCTCCAAGCATCCAACAGGGCCGCGTCATGCTCAGCGCTCAAATCCATCACCCGCCTCGCATCGCGACGCGTGCACGGGCCAACAACCTCGCGCACCTCCGGGCCGTGCAGGTTCACCACCACCGACCCACCCCGGCCCAAGCACGTGAACATGGGCGGGCGGATGATCGTTCGGATACACGACAAAGCGCAGCCGCCGACGCGGAGTATCGTTGGCAAGGAGCAATCTTAGCAGGCCGCGGCGAGAAACCCAAGCGGTAGGGACACGCATCTGCGCGTGAT
>CAXUEX010000079.1:0-12983 GCA_964250215.1 uncultured Acetobacteraceae bacterium
GGATTCGGCGGCGGGCGTCGGGCACTCCGGGCGCGCGATGGCGGCGCTGGGTTCAGAGCTTGGCGTTTCCGCCGTGCCGCGCAAGGGCGGGTCTGGCGAAGAAAGCTGCGGCTTCCGGTGGGGCGCCGGCTCTGGCATCACTGCGGCGGTCGATTGGCGCGGCGTTTTCGGCTGCGAGCCACAAGACGGTGAGGGGAGATACGGGATGAGATCGCCACCAGCACGGCCGGCGCCGCCATGACGGAGCTGGAGACGCTGCCGCGGGAGACGGATTGCGGCGGGCTGGGCATCACGCTGCGGGTGATGGCGCCGGCGGACGAGGCCGCGGTTCTGGCGTTTGCGCGCGCCCTGCCGGCGCACGATCTGCTGTTCCTGCCGCGCGACATTGCCGAGCCGAAAGTTCTGGCGGCATGGATGCGCGAGGCCGATCGTGGGCGGTTGACCACCGTGCTGGCGCTGCACCGGAACGAGGTGGTGGGCACGGCGGCCATCGTGCGCGATCCGCATTCCTGGTCGCCGCATGTGGGCGAGCTGCGGGTGGTGACGGCGACGGCGGTGCGCGGCCAGGGCGTGGGGCGGGCGCTGATCGAGACCTGCTTCGCGATCATGTTGCAGAGCGGCATCGAAAAGATCGTGGCGCAGATGACGCCGGATCAGGAGGGGGCGATTGCGGTGTTCCAGAGCCTGGGTTTCGAGAGCGAGGGCGTGCTGCGGCAGCACGTGCAGGATCGTGACGGCAACCGGCACGATCTGGTGGTGCTGGGGCACGACATCCAGAAGATCATGGGCCAGATGACCGCGTTCGGCGTGGCCAGCGCATTCTAGAGCGTGACCGGCTCGGATTGAATCGGATATCGGTGCCGGTCACGCTCTAGGCCATTGTTTTGTCGAGCAACTTTATCGGCGCGCGGACGCGGTGTGTGCCGATGTTGCTCTAGAGAGTACCGGAGTCCGGGGCGGCGCCCTGGCCTTGTTGCGGGGGCGCGGATCATGACATTGCTCGGAACACCGGCGGGGCTTGGCCTGGTGGCCGATATCGGCGGCACGCATGCGCGTTTCGCGATGGTGGAGGCGGCGAGCGGGCGGCCGGAAATCCGCGACGCGCTGGTTCTGGATGCGAACCAGTACGAGTCCATCGAGTCGGCGGCGGAGGCGTATCTGGCGCGCATCGGCCGTCCCGCGCTGTTGCAGGCCGCCGTGCTGGCCTGCGCCGGGCCGATCGCGAACGGCGCGGTGCGGTTCGTGAACAGTCATTGGGCGACGAGCGAGACCGCGTTCGCCGAGCGCCTGAAATTGCCGGCCGCGCGGCTGATCAACGATCTGGCGGCGGTGGCGTGGGCGGTGCCGCTGCTGGGCGCGGCCGATCTGCACCGGGTGGGCGGGCCCGAATTCGGCGCGCTGGCCGGCAACGTCGGGATCGTGGGCGTGGGTACCGGCTTCAATGCGGCGGCGTATCTGGCGGGGGAAACCGGCGGCATCGTGGTGGGCGGCGAATACGGGCACACCGGCTTCGCCCCGGCGGATGCGACCGACATCGAAATCTGGCGGCAGATCGCCGGCCGTTTCGGGCATGTTTCCATCGAGCGCGTGCTCTCGGGGCCGGGGCTGCTGAACCTGTACCAGGCCTTGTGCGCCCTGGCAGGCGAGCGCGCCGTGGCGAGCACGCCGGCGGAGATTTCGGCGCATGCCAGGCAGGGCGATGCGGCGGCGGCGCAGGCGGTGGTGCGGTTCTGCGCCATTCTCGGCACGGTGGCGGGCGACGTGGCGCTGGCCTATGGCGCGGCCGGCGGCGTGCTGATTGCGGGCGGCATCGCGCCGACGATGCTGGATGAACTCGATGCCGGGCAGTTCCGCGAGCGGTTCGAAGCCAAGGGCCGGCTTTCGGGGCACCAGGTGGGCATTCCCACGGCGGTGATCGTGCATCCCACCCCGGCGCTGCTGGGCGCGGCGCTGGCGCTGATGGTGCTGGAACTGGCGCGGGCGCATCCGGCGAAGGCGCCGGCATGATCGTTCTGCGGCATGGGCAGAGCCTGTTCAACCTGCATTTTTCGGCAACGAAACAGGATCCCGGCATCCACGATCCGCCGCTGACGCCGGAAGGTCACGCGCAGGCCGAAGCCGCCGCCGCGGCGCTGTCCGGTGCGGGTATTCGGCAGATTTTGGTCTCCCCCTATACGCGGGCCTTGCAAACCGCGGCTCCCATTGCCGCGGCACTCGGCGTGCCGGTGCGCATCTCGCTGCTGGTGCGCGAGCGGTTCCATTTTGCCTGCGATGTGGGCACGGCGCGCACGGCGCTGGCGGGTGCCTGGCCGGCGCACGATTTTTCGGCACTGGAGGAGACCTGGTGGCCGGCCAGCACCGAGACCACGGCGAGCGTGCACGATCGCGCCGTGCGGTTCCGCGACGAGCTGTTGGCGGGGGGCGACGCGGCGCATACGCTGGTGGTGAGCCATTGGGCGTTTCTGCTGACGCTCACTGGCCACGACCTGCCGAATGGCGGCTTGCGGCGCGTGGATCCGCTTGCGCCGGTGGTCGGCTGGCCGGCGGCTTGAAACCCTGCTAGGCGCCGCGGCAAGCCAGGAGCCAGTCCGATGTCGGAGACCCAGACCCCACCGCTGCCCGCCGGCGCGCAAGCCATGCCGCCGCTGGTGGTGAATGTGCAGTATATCAAGGATTTGTCGTTCGAGGTGCCGCATGCACCGGACATCTATGCGACGCTCCGCAGCCAGCCGGCGGTGCAGATCAATCTGGATGTGCAGGCGCGTGCGCTGCAGGAAGGGCAAAACGTGTACGAGGTGACGCTTTCGGTGAAGGCCGAGGCGCGCGAGGCGCCGGCGGCGCCGACCAACGGCAATGGCGCAGCGGCGACGCCAGCGGGCGAGGGCCGGCCGGTGTTCATCGCCGAGCTGCATTATGCCGGCGTGTTCACGCTCACCGGCGTGCCGGCGGAATCGGTGGAGCCGCTGCTGCTGATCGAATGCCCGCGGCTGCTGTTCCCGTTCGCGCGCACGGTGCTTTCCGACGTGACGCGGGAGGGCGGTTTTCCGCCGGTGCTGCTGCAGCCGATCGATTTCGTCGGGCTGTGGCAGGCCCGGCGGCAGGCCGCGCCGCAGGCCACGGCTTAGCGCGCTTTCGCCGCGGTTGAACGGAGGAAGCTTCCGTCGTATAATCTGACCAACCTAGTCAGGTAGCGGCAATGACGGAACACGCGAGCCGAACCGGTGCAAGAGCGCACCCGAAGCGGGCAGGCGAAGCGGCTCGAGGGGCGCTGCCATCGTGGAAGCTGGAAGAGGCCAAGGCCCGGTTCAGCGAGGTGGTCCGGCTGGCCCGGGAACGGGGCCCGCAGCGTGTCACCGTGCATGGGCGAGATGCGGTCGTCGTGCTCTCCGCGGCCGATTACGCGCGGCTGGCGCCGGCGGCGGCGGGCACGAGTCTCATGGCCCTGTTTTCCGAGGGTCCGTTCGGCCGCCTGGAAGCGTTCGACGGTGGCGTGGGGCGAGAGCTGGCGGCATTCCGGCCTGCGCCCGATTTCGGCGGTGACTGAGTTCGCGCTGTGACCGCCACGACCCCGCGCGGGTGGCTGCTGGACACGAACGTCGTCTCGGAGTTGCGCAAGGGGCCGCGCTGCCATCCTGCCGTAAGGGCTTGGGCGGACGCGGTGCCGCCGGCGGCCTGCTTCCTGAGCCGGATCACGGTGGCGGAGGTGCGTTTCGGGATCATGCGGGTTGGCGATCCCGGCTTCCGAGCCGAACTCGAAGCCTGGCTGCGCGACGGCGTGTGCGCCTGGTTCGGGGAGCGCATCCTGGAGGTGGATGAGAACGTGCTGCTCGTATGGCGGCAGCTCAACTGGGACGCGCAGAAGGCGAACCATACCTACGCCCAGCCGGACGCCCTGATCGCCGCGACAGCGCTGGTGAACGAGGTAGGGGTGGTCACCCGCAATATCGACGATTTGGCCCGTGCCGGCGTGGCCTTGCTCAACCCTTGGACAACGCTTGCCAGGGGTGAGGCCTGACCGTCCGGATGCCTGCCAAAGTACAGCGCTTTCCGTGGCGGCAACATCGGGCGGGCTGGCGCTACGGTCGAACCGCTTGCGGCCGGACCGCGAGTTGCGACCGTCGAGCACGCCCGGCTTGCACAGCTTCGCCCAGGATCGCATCTTGGGCGATGGCGAGGTTCGCGGGATAGGCATGGACGGCGGCACCGACGCGCGGCGGATCACGCTTCATCCGCCCGAGGATTTCGTGGGTATGCGGGCCGCCGGCAAGCTGGCGGCCGAATGCCTGGACATGATCGCGGGCCATATCCGGCCGGGCGTGACGACGGCCGAGCTGGATGCGCTGTGCCACGATTTCATGGTGGATCGGGGCGCGCGCCCGGCGCCGCTGAATTATCGCGGCTTTCCGAAATCGATCTGCACGTCGCTGAACCATGTGGTGTGCCACGGCATTCCGGGCGACCGCCGGCTGGCCGAGGGCGATATCCTGAACATCGACGTGACGGCGATCCTGGATGGCTGGCACGGCGACACCAGCCGCATGTATGTGGCCGGGGAGCCTTCCACCAAGGCGCGCAACCTGATGGACGTGACCTATGAGTCGCTGCTGCGCGGCGTGGCGGCGGTGAAACCCGGGGCGACGCTGGGCGATATCGGGGCCGCCATCCAGACCTATGTGGAAGCGAACCGTTTCAGCGTGGTGCGGGATTTCTGCGGCCACGGCATCGGCCGCACGTTCCATGCGGCGCCGAACGTGCTGCATTTCGGCCGGCGCGGCGAAGGGCCGGTGCTGAAGCCGGGCATGTTCTTCACCATCGAGCCGATGGTGAACGCGGGACGGCCGGAAGTGAAGGTGCTGGAGGATGGCTGGACGGCGGTGACGCGCGACCGCAGCCTGTCGGCGCAGTTCGAGCACATGGTGGGCGTGACCGAGGATGGTTGCGAAGTGTTCACGATCTCGCCGGCCGGGCTGCACCGGCCGCCCTACGCGGTGGCCTGAAACCCGGCCGTGGTGAAACCGGCGGCCGATCCGGGCGAGAGGCTGCTGGCGCTGGAGGAATTCGCGGCCGAGACGCGGCCGCGGAAGCGGTCGGCGGACACCCCGGCCGCGCCCACCAGCGCCGAAGAGCACCGCGCGCGGATGCGGCATCGGCTGCTGAGCGCCGGCCCGGACGCAATCGCCGATCACGAGATGCTGGAGATGGTGCTGTTCCTGGCGCTGCCGCGGCGCGACACCAAGCCGGTGGCGTATCGGCTGATCGGGCGGTTCGGCAGTTTCGCCAATGCGATCGCGGCGCCGGCGGCCGAGATCGCGGCGGTTGAGGGCATGGGCGAGGCGAGCGCGGCGGCGCTGAAAATAGTGCACGCGGCGGCGCTGCGGCTGGCGCGGGCGGAATTGATGCAGCGCCCGGTGCTGAACCAATGGGACGCGCTGATGGCCTATCTGAACGCCGCGATGGCGCGCGAGCGGGTGGAACAGTTCCGGGTTTTGTACCTGGACACGCGCAACCGGCTGCTGGCCGACGAGGCGCAGGCGCGCGGCACGGTGAACCACACGCCGGTTTATCCGCGCGAGGTGGCGAAGCGCGCCATGGAGCTGCACGCGAGCGCGGCGATCCTGGTGCACAACCACCCCAGCGGCGATCCCACGCCATCGAACGACGATATTGTGATGACGCAACGCATCGGCGCCGCGCTATCGGCATTGTCGGTGCGGCTGCACGACCACGTGATTGTGGGCAATGGCCGGTATCTGAGTTTTCGCCAGGAGGGTCTGCTTTGAGCGGTGGTGCGGTTCCGGCCTGGCCTTCCTACACCGGCAGCGCGCAGGTTGTGGGCAGCAGCGCGAGCGGGCGGGTGACGGTGTATGTCGATCCTTCGCTGGGCGATGCGGGGTTGCAGAATGCGCAGGCGCTGCTGGGCGATGCGGACCGGATCGTGGGCGCGAACGATGCGATCTTCGGCAGCGGTTCGGGTTCGGTGAGCGTGATCGTGTTCGCGCTGGGCGGGGCGACCGACGGCACCGGCGGGGCCGACCATGGCGCGTGCGACTACGTGAACGGCGCGGCCATCGAGGTGGATGCGGCGCTGGGCAGCACGGCGCGGATCGGCGCGCTGTTCGAGGCGGAACTTTCCGAGTGCAACATGGGCGGCAATGTGTGCGGCCAGAGCACTGGCGAAGCGCTTTCGCGCTGGTGCGCTGCCGTAACCAGCGGCAATGCGCTGACGGATTTTGCCACCGCGCCCACCTGGTATGCGCAAGGCACGCCGGACTGGGTGAGCCAGACCGAGGGCACCGACCAAGACGCGGTGAGCATCGGCTGCGGCATGGCGTTCCTCTCGTGGCTGCTGAGCCAGAACATTGCGTTGCCGGCGGTGGCGCAGGGGCTGGTGGCGCTGGGCAATTCTGGCACGTTTGCGCAACTATATGGCAACCTCACCGGCAACGATCCGGCCAGCGCGTTTGCCACGTTCATGACGGCCGTGCAGGGCTTGGCGAATGGCGTGACGTCCGACGATCCGTTCGGCGCGTTGCCGGCGGCCGTGGGCGCGATGGCCGGTGCGCCGGCCGCGCCGATGGGTTTGGCGCTTTCGCCATTGCCGGCGCCCGATCCGGCTTGCTGGAAATCGCACCGGCTGCGGATTTTGGGATAGGCTGAGCCAATGGTTTCGCTGGCCAAGCTGCCGGTGCGCATGACGGTGGCGGAGTTCCTCAACTGGGATCCGGACGATTGCCGGCGTTATCAGTTGGTGGATGGCGAGCCGCGCTGCATGGCGCCGACCAGCCCGGCGCATGGCATCCTGGTCGCCGAACTGAGCCGGCGGATCGGCAATCATTTGCGCGACTCTGGCCGAGGCTGTCGGGTGGTGGTGGCGCCGGGCGTGTTGCCGCAGGTGCTCTCGGCCCACAATTTTCGCATTCCGGACGTGGCAGTAAGCTGCGCGCCCATTCCCGCGACCGGCCAGATTCTGCCGGAGCCGCTGCTGATCGTGGAGATGCTGTCGCCCAGCAACAAGCGCGAAACCTGGAGCAACGTGTGGGCCTATACGAGCATCGCGAGCGTGCGGGAAATCCTGGTTTTGCGCGCTGACCGCGTAGAGGCCGAATTACTGCGCCGCGGCGCTGACGGGCGATGGCCGGAGCGTGCGGAGATGGTTACCGCCCGGCTGGAGTTGCGCAGCATCGCATTCGGCGTGGATTTGGCGGAACTGTTCGAGGGGACTGGCGTGGAAGCTGCCTGAAAAATTGTCAGCCAGCACGCCACTTCCGAGCACGGTTAGGCCGTTCGGGAAACGCGCTCTGCGCCCGCCATGTAAGGGAGCAACGCTTCCGGCACCGCGATCGAGCCGTCGGGCTGCTGGTGGTTTTCCATCACCGCGATCAGGGCGCGGCCCACCGCGACGCCGGAGCCGTTCAGCGTGTGCACGGGCAGCACCGTCTTGCCGTCCGCGGCGCCGCGGAAGCGCGCGTTCATGCGCCTGGCCTGGAAGGCGCGGGTGTTGCTGCAACTGCTGATTTCGCGGAACATGCCTTGGCCGGGCAGCCACACTTCGAGATCGAAAGTTTTTGCGGCACCGAAACCGGTGTCGCCGGCGCAGAGTAACAGGCGGCGATACGGCAGGTTCAATCGTTCCAATACCGTCTCCGCGCAGCGCGTCATGCGTTCGTGCTCGGCATCGCTGTGGTCGGGGTGGGCGATGCTGACCAATTCCACCTTGCGGAACTGGTGCTGGCGCATCATGCCGCGCGTGTCACGGCCGGCGGCGCCGGCTTCGCTGCGGAAACATTCGCTGAGCGCGGCCAGGCGCAGCGGCAACGCCGCTTCGGCCAGGATTTCGCCGGCGACGAGATTGGTGAGCGCCACTTCCGCCGTGGGGATCAGCCATCTGCCGTCGGTGGTGCAGAACAGGTCCTCGGCGAATTTCGGGAGCTGGCCGGTGCCGTAGGCGGCAGCGTCGTTCACCAGCAGCGGCACGGCGGTTTCCTGATAGCCATGTTCGCGCACGTGCAGATCGAGCATGAACTGGCCCAGCGCGCGTTCCAGCCGGGCGAGGCCGCCGCGCAGCACGGTGAAGCGGCTGCCGGCGATTTTCGCGGCGCGCTCGAAATCCATCTGTTCGAGCGCTTCGCCCAACTCGACATGCTGTTTTGGAGAAAAATCGAAGTGGCGCGGCGTGCCCCAGCGCTTCAGCTCGACATTCGCGCGTTCGTCGGCGCCGTTTGGCACGTCGGCATCGAGCGTGTTGGGCAGCGCTTCAAGCACGGCGCGGGTTTCGGCTTCCACCGTGGCGGCGCGCGCTTCCAGCGTTTCCATCTCGCCACGCAGCGCCGTGGCTTCGGCTTCCAGCGCGGCGGTATCGGCGCCTTCGCGTTTGCGCTGGCCGATGCCGCGCGCCAATTCGTTGCGGCGCGCCTGTTTCTCCTGCAACGCGGTTTGCGCGGCGCGGCGGGCGGCATCCAGCGCCATGATTTCGCCCGCGCGTGCGGGCAGCGAGCGACGGGCGAGCGCCGCGTCGAACGAATCGGGATCGGCGCGGATGGCGCGGATGTCGTGCATCAGGTCTCGGCCGCCGCCTGGGGCTCCACCATGCGCGCGGCGAGAATGGAAATTTCGTAGAGGCCGATGAGCGGAACGGCCAGGCCGGTCATGGTGATCACGTCGGGCGGCGTGAGGATGGCGGCCAGGATGAAGCAGCCGACATAGGCGTAGCGGCGATATTTTTTCAGCGTGCGCGAGGTGATCAGGCCGACGCGGGCGCACAGGCTGAGCGCCACCGGCAGTTCGAAGGCGATGCCGAAGGCCATGATGAGTTTCATCACCAGCGCGAGATATTCGCTGACCTTGGCCTGCAACTGAATCTGCAGCCCATCGTGGCCGCCGGGAGTTTCGAAACTCAGGAAAAAGCGCCACGCGAAGGGAAACACGAAATAATAGGCCAGCGCGGCGCCGCAGACGAACAGCACTGGGGTGGCGACCAGGAACGGCAGGAACGCGCGTTTTTCGCTGCGGTACAGGCCGGGGGCGATGAACTTCCAGATCTGCGTGGAAACCACGGGAAAGGAGACGAACATCGCGCCGAAGAACGCCACCTTCACGTAGGTGAAAAAAGCTTCGTAGAGCGCCGTGTAGATCAAATGCGGCTGTTCGCCCTTGGCGCGCATGATGTTCGCGAGCGGCCGCGCGAGAAAGCGGTAGATGCCGCCGGAGAAATAATAACAGACGGCGAACGCGATGGCGAAGGCGAGCATCGACCAGAGCAGCCGGCGGCGCAGCTCCGCCAGATGTTCCAGCAGCGGCATGGGCTGATCATTGATGCTGTCCTCCGTCGGAGGCTTGCGGCGGGGCATGGATCAGCCGGTGTGCTCCGGCGGCAGGAAAGCCGGCGGTTCGGGCGCGTCGGCGGCTTGCGGCGGGATGAAATCGGGTGCCGGGCCGGAGGGCGTTGCGGGGAATGCCGGGAATTGCGGGGCGGCTACGGGTGGCACCGGGTGGGCGCGAAACGGATCGTCGAAGCGGCGGGGCAGCGCGCGGTCGGGGTCGATGGCGTTTTCGATCGTGCTGCGCAAATTCATGCCGCGGATGTCGCGGAAGGTGGATTGCACGTCGTGCAGATCCGCCTCGCGCATCATGTCGTCCACGTGATGCTGAAATTCGCCGGCCATGCGGCGCATTTTCTTGATCGCGCCGGAGATGGCGCGAATGGCCACCGGCATGTCCTTCGGCCCGATCAGCACGAGGGCGACGACGGCGATCACCGCCAGTTCGGACCAGGAGAAATCAAACATTCGAATCGGGCTCCGGCGGGGTGCCGCCTGCTTGTTCTTCCAGCACGAGCTCTTCGCGCTTCGGCAATTCCTTGAGATCCTTCAGGCCGAATTGCGCGAGGAACGCGGGCGCGGTGGCCCAGAGGATCGGCCGGCCCGGCACTTCCTTGTGGCCGGCGCTGCGGATGAGCTCGGCTTCCAGCAACGTATCGAGCGTGGTTTGCGAGAGCGCGGCGCCGCGCATTTCCTCGATATCGGCGCGGGTGACGGGCTGGTGCCAGGCGATTATGGCCAGCACTTCCATGGCGACGCGCGGCAGCCGGCGCGGGCGCGGGATGATGCGCGTGAGGCGCGGGGCGAGATCGGGCGCGGTGCGGAATTGCCAGCCGCCGCCGATTTCGGCGAGTTCCACGCCGCGGCCGGCGAAGCGCGACTGCACCGCACGCAGCACGGAATCGGCGTCCGCATCCTCGGGCAGCAGGCCGGAGAGCGTGCGCGCGGGCACCGGCTCGGCGCTGGCGAACACCAGGGCTTCGGCCAGGCGCAGATGGTCGTCGGCGATGCCGCTCATCCTGCCGCGGCCGCCACCAGGATGGGAGCGAAGGGGGCATCCTGGCGCAGTTGCGCGCCGCCGCCGCGCGCCAGTTCCAGGGAGGCAACGAGCGTGCTGGCGATGGCGGCGCGGCGCTCCAGCCCGCTCAGATGGTCAGGCAGGAAACGTTCCAGCATCGTCCATCCCGGTAGCACCCCGAGTGTGGCGGAAAGCCGCTGCAGCGCGTCCTGCACCGACCAGAAATTGAAGGTGAGCTGCTTCGGCGCGTAGGTGCGGCGGGCGGCGACGCGGCGCATGGCTTCCAGATAGCCGCGCAGCAGCGCCGGCAAATCCGCGCGGATACCGGAACAATCGTATTCGATCAGCGCTTCCGGCGCGCCGCGCGCGAACACCGCTTCGCCCAGAATCGGGCGTTGACCGAGCCACGCGGCGGCGGCGCGCATCCGGGTCAGGGCCTGCAATCGTTCGGCCAGGTTCTCGGCGCCGGCTTCGGCTTCCGGCTCGATCGCTTCGGGCAGCAGCAGGCGGGATTTCAGCCAGGCGAGCCAGGCAGCCATCACCAGCCATTCGGCCGCGAGTTCCAGCCGGATTCGGCGCAGATCTTCGATGACCGCGAGATACTGATCGGCGAGCGTGACCATGGAAATGCGCGCCAGATCCACTTTCTGCGCGCGCGCGAGATCGAGCAGCATATCGAGCGGCCCGTCGAAGCCGTCGAGCCGCAGGATCAGCGTGGCCGGTTCAGATATCGGCATGGGGCACGCCGGCGAGGCGCAGCATGGCGGAATATGTCCAGCTCACAACCGGAACAAGATATTGCTGCACCGGATCGACATGGATGCCCTGCTCGCGCAGCAGCGCGGGGATGAACAGCAGCGCCATGACGATCAGGATGCCGTAGCGCTCCAGCCCCGCCCAGGCGCGCGCGAGCGGCAGCGGCAACAGGCCGACCGCGATGCGGCCGCCATCCAGCGGCGGGATGGGCAGCAGGTTGAACAGGCCGAGCACGAGGTTCAGCGTGATGAACGTGTCGAGCGCGGCCACCACGCCGTCGGGCAATGCCGCATCGCGGAGCGCGACGACGGACAGAAAGGCGAGACAGAAATTCATCAACGGTCCGGCGATGGCGACCAGCGCCATGCCCTGGCGCGGAAAGCGGAATTGCCGCGCATCCACGGGCACCGGCCGGGCCCAGCCGAACATGAAGATCACGCGGCCGATGGTGAGCAACTGGCTGGCGAGCAGGATGCCGGGCAGCAGCAGCGTGCCGACGCGATCGACGTGGCGCAGCGGGTTGAGCGATAGCCGGCCGGCGCGGCGGGCGGTGTCGTCGCCCAGCGCGAGCGCCGCCCAGCCATGCGCGAGCTCGTGCAGGATGATGGCGGTAGCGGCGAGCGCGATCGTAAGCGCGAGCTGCGGCAGCCAAGCGAGGTTCATGCGAGCAGCCGGTCGCGTTCGGCGGCAAGCGCGGCGGCATCGAGCGGGGTGCGGCGCGCGGCGGCGAGATCGGCGGCGGGTTGCAGGCGGGCGGCGGTTTCGCGCGGCATGGGGCCGGCGTGACGCAGCACATCCTCACTCTCCTCCAGCACGCCGGAACCGTGCAGCGCGATGTCGCAGCCGGCGGCCAGCGCGGCGGCGGCGCGTTCGCCGGGGGTGCCGGCGAGGGCCTGCATGGCGAGATCGTCGGTGACCAGCACCCCGGCGAAGCCGAGCTCGCCGCGGCTCACGCTTTCGATGATGGCGGCCGACTGGGTGGCGGGGCGCATGTCGCGGCTGCTGTAGCGTATATGCGCGGTCATCATCCAGGGCAGGTCGGCGTTCGCGGCGAAGGGCACAAGGTCGGTGGCCGCGATGTTGTCCAGCACCGGCAATTCCCGGTGGCTGTCGGCGCGGGCGCGGCCGTGGCCGGGGGCGTGCTTGATCACCGGTTGCAGGCCCGCGGCGAGCAGGCCCTTCGCCATCTGGCGGCCGAGTGCGGCGACGCGGGCGGGATCGTCCGCGAACGCGCGGTCGCCGATCACCTCGTGCGCGCCGCCCACGTCCAGCACCGGGGCCGCCACCACGTCGAAGCCGGCGCTGGCGCAATCCAGGCCGATCAACGCGCCGGTGAGCCACGCGGCGCGGTTTGCGGTGGGCATGGGCAGGTCGCCGATTTGGCGGGCGGCGGGGTGGGCGCGCCAATGCGGCGGGCGCAATCGGGCGACGCGGCCGCCTTCCTGATCCACCATGAGGCGCGCACGGGGCGCGGCGGCGCGGATTTCTGTGATGAGCGCCGCAAGCTGCTCTGGCGTGTCGATGTTGCGCGCGAACAGGATCAGGCCGGCGGGCTGGAAGCGGCGGAGCAGCGCGGTCTCTGCCGCCAGGAGGGCGGGCCCGGCCAGTCCGACGATGGCGGGCGACGGACCGGCGTTTTGCGGCGTCAGAAGGCCGCGACCGAGCAGTCGCCGCCGTCGTGGCGGATCTTGTCGCAGAACATGGCGGCATCCCGGGTGCTGGGGAAGCCGCCGGTGCGCAGGCGCCACACCTTGTGGCCGGCGAGGTCGGCGCGCAGCACGGTGGGGTCGCGCTGTGCCAGCAGTTCGGGGGATTTGGCGCGGTCGGCTTCCCAGGCGGCGCGGGCGGCGAGTTCGCTGTCGAACGCGCCGAGCTGGACGCTGAGCGCGGTG
>CAXUEX010000080.1:0-12876 GCA_964250215.1 uncultured Acetobacteraceae bacterium
GTAGCGACGCGGCTGTTCAGGCAGCCTGCACGCGGACGTAGCTGCCCGGCGCGTCCTCGGTCGGGGTCAGCTTGCCGCTGCCGGGTTGGCGGGCGGGAACGCGTTCGGGCGCATGGGCCGCAACCCAGCGGTTCCAGTCAGGCCACCAGCTTCCGGCCGTTTCGTTGGCACCCTCCAGCCACGCCTGCGGCGTGGCGGGTAGTTTCTCGTTGATCCAGTGATTGTATTTGCCACCGTCGGGCGGGTTCACCACGCCGGCGATGTGGCCGGAGGCGGCGAGCACGAAGCGGTTTTCTCCGCCCAATAGCTGCACGCCGCGGTAGGTGGAGCGCCATGGGGCGATGTGGTCCTCGCGCGTGGAAAGGAAGTAGGCTGGCACTTTGATCTGGCTCAGGTCGATTTTCACGCCGTCGATTTCGATCGCGTCGGGCTGCGCAAGTTCGTTCTGCTGGTACATGTGGCGCAGATAGAAGCTTTGCATGTTCGCGGGCATGCGGGTGGAATCGCTGTTCCAGTAAAGCAGGTCGAACGGGAAGGGCTCGTTGCCGAGCAGATAGTTGTTTACCACGAACGACCAGATCAGGTCGTTGGCGCGCAGCATATTGAAAGTGCCGGCCATGTCGGAGCCTTCCAGATAGCCTTTCGCCTTCATGCGCTCTTCCAGCGCGTTGAGCTGCTCCTCGTCGATGAACACGCCGAGCTCGCCGGCCTCGGCGAAATCGAGCATGGAGACGAAGAAGGTGGCGCTGCGGATGCGCTGGTCTTTCTTCCGCGCCATCCAGGCGAGCGTGGTGGCGAGCAGCGTGCCGCCAAGGCAATAGCCGATGGCATTCACGTCGCGCTCACCGGTGGCGCGTTCGATCGCGTCGAGGGCGGCGAACACGCCTTCCCGCATGTAATCGGCGAAACTGAGGCCGGCGAGCGTTTCGTCCGGGTTTACCCAGGAGACCATGAACACGGTATGGCCCTGGCCGACGGCATAACGGACAAAACTGTTCTTCGGGCGCAGGTCGAGGATATAGAATTTGTTGATCCAGGGGGGCAAGATCAGCAGCGGGCGTTTCAGCACGGTCTCGGTGCTCGGTGCATACTGGATGAGCTGCATCACGCGGTTCTGGAAAACGACTTTGCCGGGGCTGATGGCGATGTTCTCGCCCAGCTTGAACGCATCCGGATCGGTCATGCGCACCTGCAGCCGGCCGCGGCCGCGTTCCAGGTCGGCGAGCAGATTGTTCAGGCCCCGCAACAGGTTCTCGCCGCCGGTTTCGGCCGTGCGGCGCAGCACTTCGGGGTTGGTGAGCAGGAAATTGCTCGGGCTCATCGCATCGACGAACTGCCGCGCGTAGAAATCGACCTTTCTCGCGGTCTTCGGATCGAGCCCTTCCACCTGGCGCACGACATCGTGCACGTAGCGGGCGGAGAGCAGGTAGCTCTGCTTGATGAAATCGAAAACATCGTGATGCTGCCAAGCTTCGTCACGGAAGCGCTTGTCCCGCGGGTCGGCCTCGATGACGGGCGGCTCGGCTTGTAGGCCCATCATGCGGCGCGTGGTGTTCTGCCACAGCGTCATGTAATCCTGCCAGAAGCCGATCTGGGCTTCCACCACGCGCGCGGGGTTGGCCATGAGGCGCCCGGTCATTTCCAGGAAGGCGCTGCCGATGTTCAGCGGGTCGGCGGTGGGCGGGCCATCATGCGGCTGGCGTTCCAGCCATTCCGCGACGATGCGCTGGGAGCGTTCGGCGATGTCGGCCATGGAGCGGCCGAGCGTGGCGGTATCGGGCAGGCGGAAGGCCGGCTCGGGCGAGGTTTCGGACATGCGGGAAGCGATCCTTTCCGCGGCGCGCGGCACAAGCTATGCCGGTGGCCTGGGCTGGCGGGGCGGCGCGGTTGAAATTTTCTGTCGCAGCGAAGGGTAAGCGGGCGGTGGGGCCGCTTCAACCCGCGCGCGGCGCGGTGCTGGGTTTCGTGCTGGCGTTTGCCGGGTGCGGCCCGAGCCCGGTGGGCACGCCGGTGACGTGGTGGCACAATCTGGAAGGCGGGGTGATCGCGGAGCGACGGCCGCCGCCACCCGGCGCCGGTCTGCCCTACCCGAAGATGTATACGGTGCCGAAGAAGCCGGTGCTGCCGGATGCCGGGTATCGCGCCGGGCTGGAGGCGCAGCTGGCGGCGGAGCGGGACCGCGCGCGGCAGATTGCGGCGCGCAATCCCGTGGTGGTGACGGCGGTGCCGAAGCCGCCGCCGCCCGTTTCGCCGCCGCCAACCGGCGCTGGGGCCGATACGAGCCAGACCGCGAATGCCACGATCCCGGCCGCCGAAGCGCCGCCCGCGCCGGTGCCGGCAGCGGTGCCTGGTCCGGCCGGGCCGGTGGTGATGGCGGGTGCGCCGGCGGCTTCAGAGGGCTTGCCGGATATTCCGGGATCGCCCCCGGCGCCGGCGACTTTCGAGGGCGTGCCGGCCGAACCGCTGCCGACACCGCCACCGCCGGTGCGGCCGCTGGCGGCGTTGCCGGGCTTCGCGGTGCTGTTTCCGCCGGGCGCTTCCGAACTGCCGGACTCGCAGAATGCGGCGCTGAAGGATGTGGTGGAGGGGCGTGGCAAGAAGATCATCGACGTGGTTGGGCACGGCGACGAGCAATCCGACAGTCCCGAAGGGCAGGAGGCGGCGCTTTCGCTGGGGCTGGCGCGGGCGCGGGCGGTGGCGGCGGCGCTGGAGAAGCTGCACGTGCCGGAGGGCTCGATCCGGGTGAGCGCGGCTTCGATCGGGCGCGGCGCGACCGTGCGGTACGAGTAGCTGCGATGCCGGAACAGGAATTCCATCGCATCCGCCGGCTGCCGCCCTATGTGTTCGCGGAGGTGAACGCGGCGAAGGCGCGGGCGCGGGCGGCGGGGCAGGACATCGTCGATCTCGGCATGGGCAATCCGGATAGCCCGACGCCGGCGCATATCGTGGCGAAGCTGGTGGAGACGGTGGCCGATCCGCGCACGCACCGTTATTCCACCAGCCGCGGGATTCCCGGGCTGCGGCGGGCGCTGGCGGCGTATTACGCGCGGCGGTTCGGCGTGGCGCTGGATGCCGAGACGGAGGTGATCGCGACGCTGGGATCGAAGGAAGGGCTGGCCAATCTGGCGGCGGCGATCACCAGCCCCGGCGATACCATTCTGGTGCCGAACCCTTCGTATCCGATCCATCAGTTCGGCTTCATCATTGCCGGGGCGGCGGTGCGCAGCGTGCCGGCCGAGCCGGGGGAGGCGATGCTGGCGGCGCTGGATCGGGCGGTGCGGCATTCGGTGCCGAAGCCGAGCGCGCTGATCGTGAATTTTCCGAGCAACCCGACGGCCTGGGTGGCCGATCTGGATTTCTATCGCGCGGTGGTGGCGTTTGCGCGGCGGCACGAGATTTGGGTTCTGTCCGATCTGGCCTATGCGGAAATCTATTTCGGCGACGCACCGCCGCCTTCCATTCTGCAGGTTCCGGGTGCGAAGGACGTGGCGGTGGAGTTCACCAGCATGTCGAAGACGTATTCCATGCCGGGTTGGCGGATCGGGTTTGCGGCGGGGAATTCGCGGCTGATTGCGGCGCTGGGGCGGATGAAATCGTATCTCGATTATGGCGCGTTCACGCCCATTCAGGTGGCGGCGGCGGCGGCGCTGAACGGGCCGCAGGATTGCGTGGCGGAGGTGCGGGCGCTGTATCGCGAGCGGCGGGATGTGCTGCTGCGCGGGCTTTCGGCGGCTGGGTGGCAGGTGCCGGCGCCGGCGGGCAGCATGTTCGCGTGGGCGCCGATCCCGGAGCGGTTCGCCGGCATGGGCTCGGTGGCGTTCGCGAAACTGCTGCTGGAACGGGCGCAGGTGGCGGTGGCGCCGGGGCTGGGTTTCGGCGAACATGGGGATGGGCATGTGCGGATCGGGCTGGTGGAGAACCCGCAGCGGCTGCGCCAGGCGGTTCGCAGCATCCGTTCGTTCTTGATGGCAGAAAGCCCGTTGCGGGCCGCTTCGTGAACGAAATGGTCGGCCGCGGCCCCGGCGTGGTGCAGGGCCACACTCCGGGCGCGCTGCGCGTGGGGATTGCCGGCTTGGGCACCGTGGGCGCCGGCGTGCTGCGCGTGCTGCGCGACAATGCCGAACTGATCGCGCGGCGGGCGGGGCGGCCGATCCGCGTGGTTGCGGTTTCGGCGCGGGACCGCGCGCGGGATCGCGGCGTGAAGCTGGACGGGGTGGCGTGGCACGACGATGCCGCCGCGCTCGCCGCCGATCCGGATATAGATGCGGTTGTGGAATTGATCGGCGGCGCAGGCGATCCGGCGCGGCATCTGGTGCTGGCGGCATTGGCCGCGGGCAAGCCGGTGGTGACGGCGAACAAGGCGCTGCTGGCTTGGCATGGGGCGGAGATTGCGCTGGCGGCGGCACATGCGGGCGTTTCGCTGGCGTTTGAGGCGGCGGTTGCCGGCGGCATTCCGGCGATCAAGGCATTGCGGGAGGGGTTGGCGGCGAACCGCGTGCGACGGGTTGCCGGTATCCTGAACGGCACCTGCAATTTCATTCTCACGGCCATGCATGAGCGCGGCCGGGAGTTTGGCGAGGTGCTGAGCGAGGCGCAGAAGCTGGGCTATGCGGAAGCGGATCCGGGTTTCGATATCGACGGCGTGGATACGGCGCATAAGCTGGCGATCTTGGCGGCGCTTGCGTTCGACCGGCCGGTGTCGCTGGCGGCTGTGCATGTGGAAGGTATCCGGCATGTGAGCGCGCTGGATATCGCGTTCGCGCGCGAGCTGGGCTATCGCATCAAGCTGCTGGGGATTGCGCAGCGTGCCGCGACGGGCATCGAAAGCCGCGTGCATCCCTGCCTGGTGCCGCAACATTCTTCGCTGGCGCGGGTGGAGGGCGTGAACAACGCGGTGGTGGTGGAGGGCGATTTCGTCGGGCGCGTGATGCTGGAGGGGCGCGGTGCCGGAGCGGGGCCGACGGCATCGGCGGTGGTGGCCGATCTGATCGATCTGGCGCGCGGCAGGTGGGCGCCGGTTTGGGGCGGCGATGCGGCGGGGGCGGCGCTGCCTTCGGCGCGCATGGCGGATTATGTCGGCACGTATTACCTGCGGCTGATGGTGACGGACCGGCCGGGCGTGATTGCCGATGTCGCCGGAGCATTGCGGGACTCGGGGGTTTCGCTGGAGAGCATGTTGCAGCACGGCCGGGCGCCGGGCGAGGCGGTGCCGGTGGTGCTGGTGACGCATGAGACGCGGGAATCGCAGATGCGTGCCGCGATGGCAGCCATCGAGCGGCTGGAGACGGTGCTGGAACGGCCTTCGCTGATCCGCATCGAGTTCGCCTGAACCAGCGGGAGAGTTATGGATGTCGAACGCCGCGTATCAATCGGACCGCAACCTGGCGCTGGACCTGGTGCGGGTGACGGAAGCTGCTGCGCTGGCTTCGTTCCATTGGATGGGGCGTGGCGACAAGAATGCCGCCGATGGCGCGGCGACGGAGGCGATGCGCCTGGCTTTCGATACGATGGCGATCGATGGGCGTGTGGTGATCGGCGAGGGCGAGATGGACGAGGCGCCGATGCTGTATATCGGCGAGAAGCTCGGCAGCGGCGGCCCGGCGATGGATATTGCGGTGGACCCGCTGGAGGGCACGACGCTGACATCGAAGGGCGGCCCGAACGCCATGACGGTTGTGGCGATGGCGGAACGGGGGAAATTTCTGCACGCGCCGGATATCTACATGGAGAAGATTGCGGTGGGGGGCGGGCTGCCGCCGGATGTGGTGCATCTGGAAGCCTCGGTGGAGGAGAACCTGCGCAACCTGGCGCGGGCGCGGAAATGCGATGTTTCCGACCTGGTGATCTGCACGCTGGATCGGGACCGGCACGAGCACATTGTGCGCGCGTGCCGGGAGGCGCGGACGCGCATCGTGCTGCTGCCGGATGGCGATGTGGCGGCCGCGATCGCGACCATGCTGCCGGAGAGCGGGATCGATATGTTCGTGGGCACCGGCGGCGCGCCGGAAGGTGTGCTGGCGGCGGCGGCGTTGCGTTGCACGGGCGGGCAGATGCAGGGGCGGCTGAAATTCGAGGATGCGGCGCAGATGACACGGGCGCGGGAAATGGGCATCGCCGATCCGCACCGGATTTATCGCATCGAGGAGATGGCTGCGGGGGACGTGATGTTTGCCGCGACGGGGGTGACGACGGGCAACATGCTGCGCGGCGTGCGGCGCGAGGGCGATGGCGCCACCACGCATTCCATCGTGACGCGCAGCAAGAGCGGCACGGTGCGGTATATCGAGGCGCATCACGACTTTTCCACGAAAACTTGGGGCGATTACTATGCCGAAATGCCCTGAACGCCTGCGCGCCTGAATGGATGGTGGGGGTGTATTTTCCGGGCCGGCGCTTGGGGTTGCGTGCAGCCTTACAGGGCGGGCGTGGCAGTGGCGGGAGGCGGAGGACCGGCTGGGCTTGCAGTTGGCACAGAGCCATGGGCTGCCGGAAATTGTGGGGCGGATCCTGGCGGCGCGACAGATTTCTCCGGAAGCGGCGGCCGATTTTCTGGCGCCGACCTTGCGCGCGATGCTGCCCGACCCCTCGGTTCTCGCCGACATGGAAACGGCCGCGGAACGGCTGGCGGATGCGGTGCAGCGGGCCGAAACGGTGGGGATTTTCGGCGATTACGATGTGGACGGCGCCTGCGCGACGGCGCTGCTGACGCAATTTTTGCGCGGGCTCGGCTGCGGCGTGCTGACGCATGTGCCGGACCGGATTGCGGAAGGGTATGGCCCGAACGCGCCAGCGCTGCTGCGCTTTGCCGAGCGCGGTGCAAGGCTGGTGGTTTGCGTGGATTGCGGCACGGCGGCGGGCGATGTGCTGGCGGTGTTGGCCGGGCATGCGGATGTGCTGGTTCTGGATCACCATAAATGCGAGGGACCGCCGCCGCGCGTGCTGGCGACCGTCAATCCAAACCGTTTCGACTGCGGTTCCGGGCTGCATGATGTTTGTGCTGCTTCGGTGGCGTTCCTGGCGGCGGTGGCCACCACACGCTGCCTGCGCCGGCGCGGTTATTTCGCGGCGCGGGTGGAACCTTCATTGCTGGAAATGCTGGATCTGGTGGCGCTGGCCACGGTGTGCGATGTGATGAAGCTGACCGGGCTGAACCGGGCGCTGGTTGCCGGCGGCTTGCGGCTGCTGGCGAAACGGGCGCGGCCGGGGCTGGCGGCGCTGCTGGATGTTGCGGGCACGAAATCGCAGCCGAGCGCGGTGACGTGCGGTTTCGCGCTGGGGCCGCGCATCAATGCGGGCGGGCGGATCAGCGAGGCCGATCTGGGGCTGCGGTTGCTGCTGTGCGAGGACGGTATCGAGGCGCGCGGCTTGGCCGAGCGGCTGGATGCGGCGAACCGGCAGCGGCAGAGCGTGGAGGCGGGCGTGCTGGCCGAGGCGGTGGCGGCCGCCGAACTTCAGGTGGCGGCGGGTCGGGCGGTGCTGCTGGTGCGCGGGGCGCGATGGCATCCGGGCGTGGTGGGAATCGTGGCGGGAAGATTGCGCGAACGGTTCAATCGCCCGGCCTGCGTGGGCGGCGGGGCGGAGCTCGTGCGCGGATCGGGCCGGTCTGTGCCGGGGCTGGATCTGGGGGCGGCGGTGATCGCGGCGCGGCAGGCGGGGCTGCTGACCGCCGGCGGCGGCCATGCGATGGCAGCGGGGTTTTCGTATGCCGAGGATCGCGAAGCCGCGTTGGGCGATTTTCTGTGCGAGCGGCTGGCGGCTGCGTTGCATTTGCCGCCGGTGGCGCCGCTTTCGGTGGAGGCAGGTTTTTCGCCCCATGGCGCCACGCTGGATCTGGCGCGGCAGATTGCGCGGCTGGCGCCTTTCGGCAATGGCAATGAAGAGCCACTGCTGGCGTTGCTGTCGGTGCGCGTGGCGCGGGCGGACCGGATCGGCAACGATGGCCTGACGGTACGCGCGATCGTGGAGGGCGAGGGCGGCGGCCGCGTGAAGTGCCTGGCGTTCAAATCCGCGGATGGCCGGATTGGCGCGGCGTTGCTGGATCGGGCGGGGGGGCGGCTGCATTTGGCGGGGCATCTGCGCGCGGAGAGCTGGAACGGCAGCGAGAGTGTGAGTTTCTGCGTGGTGGATGTGGCGGCGGCGTAAGAGAGAGGGCCCGGAGGGCAGCACCCGCCGAGCCCTCCGAACGCTACCGGTTTGCGGAGCCGGGTTCCGACAGGCCGCGGTGCATGGCGGCGCCGCCCTGGTCGGAACGCCATTCGCCGGCGGCGGCCATCAGCTTGTTCTTCATGCCGGCCACCACTTTGTCGCGACCCTCGTGCAGCGCGGCGAAGCCGGTGCGGGCGACCATGGCAGGGTCGTCCTTGCTGCCGGCGCCAGCCTTCGTGTCGTCCATCTCGGCGCGATGGAAGAAATTGGTATCGGTTACGCCGGGCATCAGCACGGTGACGGTGATGCCGGTATCCTGGAGCTCGTTGTGCAGTGCGCCGCCGAAGGAGCGGAGGAAAACTTTCGTGGCGCCGTAAACGGCTTCGAACGGCGCCGGTGTGGTGGAAGCGATCGATGAGGTGAGCAGGATCTTTCCCGCGTTGCGGGCGTGCATGTCGCGCAGAACGAGTTTTGTGAGGTGCACAGCGCCAGTGACGTTCACCGCGATCATTTCCATCTCGCGCGCGAGATCGGTTTCCACGAAGGGGCCATCGAGGCCGATGCCAGCGTTGACACAGAGCGCTTCGATGGGGCGGCCCTTGCCGCTGACTTCGCGATAAAGCGTTTCGACGCCTTGCGATGTCGCGAGATTGGCGCTGACCGTTTGGATGCGGGACGCATCGCCGCCGTTGCGCAGTTCCTGGCTGGCGCGCTGCAACCCCGCCTCGTCCTCGGCGGCGATGGCGATGTCGTAGCCGTGGGCTAGGAATTCGCGGGCCAGGGCGAGCCCGATGCCACTGGAACCGCCGGTGATGACAGCAAAGGGTTTTTCCGTGGTGGCGGACATGATACCTCCCGGGATTGCCGGGGCGTAACGCGCTGGGCGGGTGCTGTTGCCGCTTGCGGTCGGAAGAACGCGCAACTGTGATGGATGAGCGGAAAGGGAGGATTGCGATGCGTTATGGCATTATCGGGACGGCGCTGTTTGCGCTGTCGATTGCCGGGCCGGCGGCGGCGGGCACGGAGGTGTTCCACGCCGTGCTCTCGGGCGCGAGCGAGGTGCCGCCGCATGACGGCGGTGGCACTGGCGAGGTGAAGGCGACGCTGGATACCGTGACGCGCGAGCTGAGCTACAGCGTGACGTTTGCCGGGCTGAGCGGTCCCGCGACCATGGCGCATATTCATGGACCGGCCATGCCGGGCGCCAACGCTGGCGTGATGGTGGTGCTGGGTGGGGCGAACCCGACCAGCCCGATTGCGGGCAAGGCGACGCTGACGATGGCGCAAATGGCCGATCTGGAGGCGGGGCGGACGTATGTGAACGTGCATACGGCGAAGAACCCGAAAGGCGAGATACGCGGCCAGTTGGCGCAGGCACCCTAATACGGTTCTATTCTGCCATCGTAACTTCTCGGCCACGGCCGCCATCGCGCATGGCGGTGGCGAGTTCGGGGCGGCGGGCGATCTGGCGGCGGTAGAGCATGGCAGCCGCGGCGATGAGCGTGCCGCCGCTTCCGAGCTGGGCGTCGGCGAATTCCACCATGCGCAGATTGGGCCAGGCTTGCTGGCGAATTTCCGCGAGCATCTGCGCCAATAGTTCAGCTGTGGCTCCCGGCTGTGCCTGCGCAAGAATGGCCAGGGTGGCGGCCGTGGAGCGCGAGATGCCGGCGTGGCAGTGCACGAGCAGACTGGCGGCAGGCTCGGCCTGCAGCGCCTGACCCAATGCGAGAATTTGCGCCACGTGTGCGGGCTCCGGCGGGGTGAGGCCTGGCTGCGGCTCGATGATATCGTGGAAGCGCAGTTCCAGCCGCGCGTGTTCGCCGAATGCGCCGAAGGCGTCGGGGACCGGCCACTCGGGGTCGAGTATCGAGAGCACGTGCGTGATGCCGACGGCGGCATGGCCGGGCAGTTCCGTGAGGCCGCAAATGGTGGCACGAAATGTGGGCAAGGCGCGGCTCCATCGAAAGAAAGTTCTTTGCTTCTTTCTTTCAAGAAAGAAGTTCTTGCTTCCTTGTTGTGTTTTCAAACCAGTTCCGGATATCGGCAAGCCTGGTTGCCGCCAGATCGTCCACGGTTGCGACGGCGCCAGGGAACGGGCCCGCGCCGCCGTAGAAGCTGCGCGTCATCAGGCAAGCGAGGCCCGCGGCTTGCGCGCTTTTCAGGCCGTTCAGCGTATCCTCGATGGCCAGGCAGTTCTCGGCCGGCAATTCGAGCCGCTGCAACGCCGCGAGATAGATGTCGGGCGCGGGTTTCTTGCGCGGCACTTCGTCGCCGGCGGCGATGACGTCGAATGCCGGCAGCGGGCTGGCGGCGGCGAGCAGCGCGTCGATATTCGGCCGGCTGGTGGTGGTGGCGATGGCGAGTTTCAGGCCTTCGCCGTGCGCTTCCCGCAGCAATTCGGCGACACCGGGGCGGAGGGCCACCGTGTGGGCGAGGGTGGCGGTGTAGCGCGCGGTTTTGTCGCGATGCAGGGCGGCGATCGCTTCGGCATCGAGCGCCGGGGTGCCGCCATGCGCTTCGATATAATGCCGCATGCGTTCTTTGCCGCCGGTCACTTCCAGCAGGCGCGCGTAGAGTTCCCGGTCCCAGTTCCAGGCGAGGCCCGCGGCGGCGAATGCCTGGTTGAAGCACTCGCGGTGCAGTTCCTCGGTCTCCGCGAGCGTGCCATCGACGTCGAAGATCAGCGCGGCTAAGGTGGCGGTCATCGGGGCTGGTCTCCAGAACGTGGATTAATTCGGCGCGCGGCGGATGTGCCGGTGCACGGAGCGGCTGTCCAGGGAGCGTGGCATGACGGACGGGTCCATGCTGACGAGGGAAGAGGGGCTGGCGAAGGCGGCGGAGGGTCGGCCAGCCGAGCGGGTGGTGCACGCGAAAGGCTGCGGCGCATTCGGCCGGCTGACGATCACGCACGACGTTTCGCGCTTCACACGGGCGAAGATTTTCGCTGGTATCGGGCGCGAAACGGAGATGCTGGCGCGGTTCTCGACCGGGGCCGGTGAGACGGGGACGGCGGCCGAGCGCGATGTGCGCGGCTTTGCGCTGAAATTCTACACCGAAGAAGGCAACTGGGACCTGGTGGGCAACAACACGCCCGTGTTCTTCGTGCGCGACCCGCTGAAATTTCCGGAGTTCCTGCAATCCCAGGCGCGCGACCCGGTGACGCATCTGCGCCGGCCTGAAGCGATGTGGGATTTCTGGAGCCGGTCGCCGGAGAGCCTGCAGCAACTGACGATCCTGTTCAGCCATCGCGGCGCGCCATACAGCCCGCGCTTCATGAACGGCTACGGCGGCCACACATTCAGCTTCTGGAACGAAAGCGGCGAGCGCTTCTGGGTGAAGTTCCATTGCAAGACGCTGCAGGGGCATCGGCCGCTGGTGTGCGACGAGAGCGATGGGCGCGCGGCCGATCCGCACGGCACGTATCAGCGGGATCTGGCCGACGCGATCTCGCGCGGTGAATTTCCGAAATGGCGTCTGTGCGTGCAGATCATGCCGGAGGCGGATGCGCGGCGTTCGCCGTATCCTGCGTTCGACGTGACGCGGGTTTGGCCGCAGGCGGCTTATCCGCTGCACGAGGTGGGTATTCTGGAACTGAACCGGAACCCGGCCAGTGCGTTCGCGCAGATCGAGCGGGCGGCGTTCAGCCCTTCCAATGTGGTGCCGGGCATCGGGTTCAGCCCGGACAAGATGTTGCAGGCGCGCATCTTCGCCTATGCCGACGCGCATCGCCGCCGGCTGGGCGCGGATTACGAGGCGCTGCCGGTGAATGCGCCGCGCCTGAAGGCGCACGGGTATGCCGGGGATGCGATGCGGCCGCATGGCGTGCACGCGCCGGCGCATGCGGCACCTTCGCCGGGGGCCGGCTCGGCATTGCCGCGTGTGGACGATCATGAGGCGGATGACGACTTTGCCCAGGCGCGGGCGTTGTTCCGTGGGTTCGATACGTCGCAGCGGGCGTTGCTTTTCGGGAACGTCGCCGCATCGATGCAGGGTGTACCGCCTGGGATCGTGGCGCGGCAGGTGGCGTTGTTCGGCCGCGTGGATGCCGACTATGCCGCCGGCGTAGAGGCCGGAATGGGCGTGCAGAATGCAGGCTTCAAGGCGGCTTGATGCTGTTTGCGGCGGCCTGGCTGCGGCCGGGCACACCGTGCAGGCGGTAGGCATCGAGCTGACGAGCGTTCGGGATTGTGTTCGTCACGCGCCCGGCGGCATCGTGGAATTCCAGCACGAGCAGGTTCAGTTGCGGATCGATTCGTGGATTCGGGTTGGCCAGCCAAGCGGTGGCCGGCACGGCGGAAGCTGGCGGGGTGGCGATGCTGGCGCTGGTGGAGGCTCGCTCGGGCCGCAGCAGCGCGGCGTTCGAGAGGGTAGCGGCTTGCGGCACGGTCCTCGATCCTGACAGGCGCGGCGATGTCGCGCGTGTATCAATTTGCGCGACCGGGGTTGAGAAATAGTGAATCGCGCACGGTCGCGTCCGGCAGCGCTCCGACATGGCTCGCCGCTATCCATTCCGCCAGGGCCATCCTGGCCTGCGGGGAAGCTTGCAGACCGGCGAGCAGCGCCGGCGCGGCTTGCGGGCCGTGCAGTTGCAGCCCGCTGGCCGCCGCTTCGTCGGACACCTCGCTGCTGCCTTGCGCGGAGCGTGCGGCGCGGCGCCAGCGGGCGAGGTTCGCCGCTGGGCAGAGCGGCGGCAACGCGAGCACGGCGCGCATTTGCGCCGCGAGCACGGCG
>CAXUEX010000081.1:0-12589 GCA_964250215.1 uncultured Acetobacteraceae bacterium
CGCCGGCCGCGCCGCGCAAGCGCAATCGGCGCTCGCGGCGCGGGATGCCGGCAAGCCGCTGGGCCCGATCGCCGGCGCGCCGCCCGCCGTGGCCCGCTTCGCCACCACGGCGCCGCCGACGATTTCCGCCCTGCGCGAGCAATTTCCGGACGTGGCCGAGCATATCCGCGCCGCCATGGAGCCGACCGGCCCTAACCAGGGCTTTCTCGGCCGGGCGCTGGCCAGGCTGGAGCGCGGCATCACGGTGCGAGAAGGCGATCGCGTGGTGGTGGGCGCGCCGCAGGAGGCGGTGCTGGAACGCGCCCAGGACGATGTGCGCATCGACGATCTGGCCGCGGCGGTCAGCGAGCTTGGCAAGCTGACCGGGCGCGCGCGTGACGCGGCTTCGCCTTGGATGGGGCAGGCGCAGGCGGTGATGGATGCGCGCGCGGGGCTGGCGCAGATGGCGGCACGCGGCTGATGCGTCACGTCCTCTCCTTCTTCCTCGTCGCCGTCGTCGCGGTGGGCGTCGCGGTGTGGATCGCCAACCTGAACGGGCATCTGGCGCTGGATGTCGGCACCACCACCGTGCAGACGCCGCTGGCCTGGGCCGTGGTGGGACTGCTGACGCTGATCGTGGTCCTGCTGGTGCTGTTCCGGCTGGGGGCTTCGGTGCTGGGATTGGGCGGTGCTATTCGGCGCACCGGCCAGGGCCGTAGCCGGAAGCGCGGCGAGGCGGCCATCACCAGCGCATTGGTGGCACTCGCCGCCCGCGAGCCGGATGCCGCGAAACGGGAAGCCGCGCGTGCGCGGCGCCATCTGGGCGACACACCGCAGACGCTGCTGGTTTCCGCCTATGCGGGCACGCTTTCCGGCGACAAGCAGGCCGCGCAGGAGGCCTTTCAGCAACTATCCGAGCACAAGGAGGGGTCCTTCCTCGGGCTGCGGGGATTGCTGCGCCAGGCCGTGGATGCCGAGGATTGGGAGCGCGCGGCCGATCTCGCCAGGCAGGCCGAGCGCGCGCATCCCGGCACCAGCTTTCTCGGCGCGGAGCGGACGCATCTTGCGGTGCGCACCGGCAACTGGCGCGAGGCGCTGCAGCTCAACAAGGGCCAGCCTTCCCACGCCGCGCTTGCCGCCGCGGCAGCGGATGCCGAATCGGATCCGGAAGTTGCGCGGCGGCTGGCCAAGGAGGCGTGGAAGCGCGATCCGCTGCTGGCGCCGGCCGCGATTGTGTATGCCAGACGGCTGCGCCGGGCCGGTCGGGAGAAGGCGGCGATCGACGTGCTGCGCCGCAGTTTCGCGGCCGCGCCGAACCCGGAACTCGTGACGTTCGGGCTGGAGGAGACGCACGATCGCGCGGCGCGGCTGAAGCTCGCGGCCGAAATCGTCGGCGGCGCGCCGGAGAGCGGCGAGGCGCATCTGGCGCTGGGCCGGCTCGAGTTGCAGGCCGGGAATGCCCAGGCCGCCGAACGGCATGCCGAAGCGGCGCTGAAATCCGGCTTGCGGCAGCGCCGGGCCTATCTGCTGCTTGCCGATGCCGCGGAGGTGCTGGGCAGCGACGATCTGCACCGCGCCGCACATTTGGACGCGCTGCGCATGGCGGCCGGTGCCGAGGCCGATCCGGCCTGGCTATGCGAGGCTTGTGGCAGCGTGCTGGAAGCGTGGCGGCCGGCCTGCCCGGTTTGTCACGCGGCCGGAAAGGTGCGCTGGGCCGTGCCGACCCGTGCGCCGCGCATTGTGCCGATATCGATGGAGTCCATGGCGGCGTTGCCCATGGACCCGAGCGGGTGATGGACGCGCTCGCCGGCAAGAAGGTGGGTGCGGCAGCGGTGGCGTCGCGCCCCGTGCTGGCGCTCGATCTGGACGGCACGGTTTGCCGCACGGATACGCTGGTGGAAACCGCGCTGGCCCTGGCGGCGCATCGCAAGGGCGAGCTGATTTCGGCGTTGCCCGCTTTGCGGCAGGGGCGCGCGGCGTTCAAGCGGCGGCTGGCGGAGCGGCTGATCCCCGATCCGGCTGCGCTGGTGTACAACGAAGCCGTTCTCGATCTGGCACGCGCCGCGCGGCAGGATGGGCAGCCGGTCGTGCTGGTGACGGCCGCCGATCGTGGCGTGGCGGATGCGGTGGCGGCGCATCTCGGGCTGTTCGACGAGGTGATCGCGAGCGAGCCGGGGCTAAATCTGAAAGGTGCCGCGAAAGCCGCTTCGCTGGTCGCGCGGTTCGGTGAGCGCGGCTTCGATTATGCCGGCGATGCACCGGCGGATCGCGCCGTGTGGCGCCATGCGGCGCATGCCTATCTGGTTTCGCCGCCGGCAGGATTGCGCGAGACGGTGGCCGCCGAGAGCGGCGCCGAGGTGAGCGTGATCGGCCGAGCCCCCGATGGTTTCGCGCAACTGAAGCTGCTGCGCCGCGAACTGCGCGTGCATCAATGGGCCAAGAACCTGCTGCTGTTCCTGCCGGCTTTCGGCGCGCATCGCTGGGATACGCATACGCTGCTCGCGGCCTTTCTGGGCTTCGTGGCATTCAGCCTGTGCGCATCCAGCGTGTATGTGCTGAATGATCTGCTCGATCTGCCGCACGATCGCCGGCATCGCACGAAACGGCACCGGCCGTTCGCCAGCGGCGACCTGCCGCTGCGGCTGGCGCCGTTGCTGCTCGGCATCACGTTGTTTGGCGGTTTCGGGCTTTCGCTGCTGCTGCCGTGGCCTTTCCTGCTCATGCTGGCCGGTTATTACGTGGCCACGCTGAGCTATTCCTTCGTGCTGAAGCGGCGCGTGGCGTTCGATGTGATCATGCTGGCCGCGCTCTACACGATCCGGGTGTTCGCAGGGGGCGCTGCGACCGGCATCGGCTTTTCGCCCTGGCTGCTCGCCTTTTCGATGTTCCTGTTCTTCTGCCTGGCGATCGTAAAGCGGCTTACCGAGATTGCGCAGCATGTGCGGGGTGGCGGCACGGAGGCGATTTCCGGACGCGGCTATCGGCCGGAAGACATCGACATGCTGCGCGGGCTGGCTTCGGCGAGCGGCACGATGGCCGTGCTGGTTCTGGCGCTGTATGTGAACAGCCCGGAGGTGCGCATCCTGTATCCGCGGCCGGAAGTTCTGTGGCTGCTCTGCCCGCTGCTGCTGTTCTGGGTGAGCCGGATGCTGATCGTGGCCAATCGCGGCGACATGCACGACGACCCGGTGGTGTATGCGTTGAGCGACCGCACATCGCTCGCGACGCTCGGCGCTGCCTTGCTCGCGCTGCTGGGCGGCAGTTGGTAATGCGGCAGGCGGAAGCGACGCTTTCCGGCTGGGGCCGGGCGACGGCTTCGCGCATGCAGGCGGGCTGGCCGGTGCATGCCGATGAGGCGGCCGAGGCGATGCTGGCCGGTCCGCATTCCGGCGGCACGGTGTTCCGCGGCGCCGGCCGGTCCTACGGCGATTGCGCACTGAACCGCGATGGCGCCGCGCTGCTCACGGAGAAACTCGATCACATCCTGGCTTTCGACGAGAAGAGTGGCACACTCACGGTGGAACCGGGCGTGGATTTTCGCACGTTGCTGCGCGAATTCCTGCCGCTGGGATTTCTTGCGCCGGTTACGCCCGGGACGGGTTTTGCCACCATCGGCGGTGCGATCGCGCACGATGTTCACGGCAAGAACCATGAAACCGCGGGTACTTTTGCGCAGCACGTGACGGAGATTTCCCTGCTGCTGCCGGATGGCACCCGTCAGGCGGTGCAGCCCGGCTCGGCGCTGTTTCGCGCCACCGCCGGCGGGCTGGGCCTGACCGGGCTGATCACCCGGGTTTCGTTCCGGATGCGGCGGGTGCCCGGCAACGCGGTGTTGGTGCGCGAACGGCGAGTTGCCGATCTGCAGGCGTTCCTGGCAGCGATGGCGGAAGCTTCCGGCGCCACCTATGCGGTGGGTTGGATCGACGGCACCGCGCGCGGCAGCGGCTTGGGCCGTGGCATTCTGGAAACGGCGGAGCCGGATGCGGTGGATCTCGGCGATACCCGTCATGCGATGCGCGTGCCGTTCGATTTTCCTGGTTTGGCGCTCAATCCGATCAGCGTGCGCGCGTTCAACGCCGTGTACTATCGGCACGTGCCGAAAGCGGGAAGGGAGCGGCGCGTGCATTACCGCCGGTTCCTGTATCCGCTGGATACGTTGCACGACTGGAACCGCATCTATGGCCGCCGTGGCTTCCACCAGTTCCAATGCGTGGTGCCGTTCGCGCAAGGCGAGCATGCGTTGCAGGAGCTGCTGGAGGTGATTGCAAAGTCGGGCAAGGCCTCGTTCCTGGCGGTGCTGAAACGCCTGGGTGAGGGCAGGGCGGGTTTTCTCTCGTTCCCGCAGCCCGGCTACACGCTGGCGCTGGATTTTCCCGCCGGATCGGGCATCGAAAACCTGTACGCGCAGCTTTGCGCCATCGTGCTGCGTTTTGGCGGCCGGGTGTATCTGGCCAAGGATGCGCTGCTGGATGCGGGAACTTTCCGACGCATGTACCCGCAGTTTCCGGAATTCCGCGCCGTGCTGCAGCAGGTGGACCCAAACGCCGCCATCCAGTCCGACATGGCGCGGCGGCTGAACCTGCACGGATAGCACACGGTGTTCCCAAGCTTCGTCGAGCAGTTGCGGAGCGCCGGCCTGCCGATTTCCCTGACCGAGTATCTCGGCCTGATCGGTGCCATGCAGAGCCGCGTTGCCGAATACAGCGTCGAGGATTTCTATTTTCTGGCCCGCGCGGTGCTGGTGAAGGACGAGCGGCATCTTGACCGGTTCGATCGGGTGTTTGCGCAGGTTTTTCGGGGGTTGGAGGCGCCAGCGCTCGATCCCGCGAAGGCGATCCCCGAGGAATGGCTGCGCAAGATTGCCGAGAAGACGCTGTCGCCGGACGAAATGGCTGCCATCGAGGCGCTGGGCGGCTTCGAGAAGCTGATGGAGACGCTGCGCGAGCGGCTGGCGGAACAGAAGGAACGGCACCAGGGCGGCAACAAATGGATCGGCACCGGCGGCACGTCGCCGTTCGGCGCCTATGGCTACAATCCGGAAGGTGTGCGGATCGGTCAGAAGGAGAGCCGGCAACGCCGCGCCGTGAAGGTGTGGGACAAGCGCGAGTTTCGCGATCTGGACGGCGATGTGGAGCTCGGCACGCGCAACATGAAGGTGGCGCTGCGCAAGCTCCGCCGGTTCGCGCGCACGGGCGCGGCCGTGGAGCTGGACATGCAGGGCACGATCCACGCGACCGCGACCAACGGCGGCTCGCTCGATCTGCGGCTGGTGCCGGAGCGGCACAATGCGGTGAAGCTGCTGCTGCTGCTGGATGTGGGCGGCTCGATGGACGATCATGTGCGGGAGTCGGAACAGCTATTTTCCGCCGTGCGTAGCGAATTCAAGCACTACGAGCATTTCTATTTCCACAATTGCCTTTATGAGCGGGTGTGGCGGGAGAACCGGCGGCGCGATGCGAGCGGGCTGGATACCGAAGCGCTGCTGCGGACGTATGGTCGTGATTACAAGCTGATCTTCGTGGGTGACGCGACGATGAGCCCGTACGAGGTGGTGCAGCCGGGCGGCAGCGTGGAGCATTGGAACGCGGAAGCGGGGGCGGTGTGGATGCAGCGGGTGCTTGGGCACTTCCGCAGCGCGGCGTGGCTCAATCCGGTGCCGGAAGCGGAGTGGCATTACACGCATTCGGTGCAATTGCTGCGGCAGGTGCTAGCGGGGCGGATGTATCCGCTGACGCTGGATGGGTTGGATGCGATGACGCGGGCGTTGTCGCACTGATCCGAATGCCGGCCTTCTCAGCCTAGCGCGCGAAGCCTTGCGAGCGCCTCGTCTTTTCCCAAGGCCGCCAGTGTTGCGTCGATGCCTGGGCTGCTTGTGCTGCCGGTGAGTGCGGCGCGCAGCGGTTGCGCCACTTGCCCCAGCTTGCGTCTTGTCTCCTCGGCGAAAGTCCGAAGTGCGCTGTCGAGCGCCGGCGCGGTAAAATCCGTGGCCGCCAGCGTGGGCGCCAATGCTTGCAACATCCCGATCGCGTCCGACGTCAACAGTGCGTGTGCCTTCGGCTCGAATGGGAGAGGCGGCGTGCGGGCTAGGAACGCGGCACTTTCGGCAAGCTCGACGAGGGTCTTCGCGCGCTCCTTCAGGCCGGGCATGAGTGTGTGAATGCGGGTTTCCGCGATGCCGTTCACGGTGAGACCGGGCCGGTCGTGCAGGCGGCGAACGACATCCTTGGTGAGTCGCGCATCGTCGGCCTGGCGCAGCCACACGCCGTTCAAATACGTCAGCTTCGCATAATCCATGCGGCTCGCCGCGCGACCCACACCGTCGAGATCGAACAGCGCGATCGCCTGCTCGCGGGAGAGAATTTCCGCGTCGCCATGGCCCCAGCCGAGGCGGAGAAGATAGTTACATAAGGCTTCGGGCAGAAAACCCTGGGTCTCGAAGTCCAGCACGCTCACCGCGCCATGCCGCTTCGAAAGCTTGGCGCCGTCCGCGCCGTGGATCAGCGGGATATGCGCGAATTGCGGTGGCTCCCAGCCCATCGCACGATAGATCTGCACTTGCCGGAACGTGTTCGTTAGGTGATCGTCGCCGCGGATCACGTGTGTGATGCCCATGTCGTGGTCATCCACCACCACGGCGTGCAGATAGGTGGGCGTGCCGTCGCTGCGCAGCAGGATTAGATCGTCGAGCTCGGCATTCGCTACGCGCACGGTGCCCTGCACCAGATCGTGCACGGCGGTTTCGCCCTCCTGCGGCGCGCGCAAACGGATCGCGGGTGAAATGCCCGCCGGTGCGTCGCCCGCATCGCGGTCCCGCCAGCGCCCATCGTAGCGCGGCGTTCGGCCCGCAGCGATCGCCTGCTCGCGCATCTGCCGCAACTCGTCCGGGGTGGAGTAGCAGCGGTAGGCTTGGCCGGCCTTCAGCATCTGCTGCGCAATTTCCGCGTGACGCGCGGCGCGCGTGGACTGGAAAAGCGGCGGCTCATCCGGATCCAGTTCGAGCCAACTGAGCCCTTGCAGGATCACGTCCACGGCTTGCTGCGTGCTGCGTTCGCGGTCGGTATCCTCGATGCGCAACAGATATTCGCCGCCGTGGTGGCGGGCGAACAGATAATTGAACAGCGCGGTACGGGCGCCGCCGATATGCAGCAGGCCCGTGGGGCTGGGCGCGAAGCGGGTGCGAACGGTCATGCCGGTTCATACAAGCCCGCTTCCGGCGGTGCCAGCCCGGCGCTACTCGGCGGCGGCGGCGCGCGGGAAATCCGCGCCGCGCGAGGCGGCTTCCCAGGTCGAGAAGTTCTGTTTCATGTCGGCAAGCTTCTTTTGCGCCAGATCGTAGGCCATGGCCCCCAACAGCAGCCGCAGCGGCGGCTTTGCGGCGTGCACGGCCTGAATGATGGCTTGCGCGCCGCGCACCGGATCTCCGGCCTGCTGGCCGGAATATTGACTGACTTCGCGCCGCCGCGCACCGGCCGTTTCGGCATAGGCGGCAATTGGCGTGCGCGCCTGTTTCAGCGATCGGCCGGCCCAATCGGTGCGGAACGGACCCGGCTCCACGATGGTCACGCCGATGCCGAGCGGCGCCACTTCCTGCGCCAGCGCCTCCGATACGCCTTCGACGGCGAATTTGGTGCCGGCATAGAAACCCGAGCCGGGAAATCCGATGAGGCCGCCGACGGAAGAGATGTTCACCACATGGCCGCGGCCGCGCTTGCGCATACCGGGCAGCACGGCCTGGGTCATCCCGATCAGGCCGAACAGATTGGCCTCGAACATCGCCCGGTAATCATTCTCGTCGCCTTCCTCGATGGCGGCCAGATAACCGTATCCGGCATTGTTCACGAGCACATCGACGGCGCCGAATGTCTGCTCTGCTTCGCGCACCGCCGCCGCAACCTGCCCGGCATCGGTCACATCCAGCGCCAGCGCCAGCGCCTGCTCGGGATGCGCTTCCATGAAATCGCGCACGGAACCGCGATCACGGGCGGTGACTACCACCCGCGCCTGGCTGCGCAGTAACGTTTCGGCCAGAGCGCGGCCGAAGCCCGTGCTGCAACCGGTGATGAGCCATACGGCGCTTTCTGGAATTGCCATGGAAAACCTCGGATTTTGCGTTGTGCCTCAAGCGCGCTTGCGTGCCGGCGGGCTCCGCTTCGCCGGCTTGGCCGGTGCCGATTTCGTCGGCGCCTTGCGTGCCTTGGCGGGCGCGGCAGCGGCGGAAGCGGCCGAACTGGTGGCCGCCAGGCTGCGTTTCAAGGCCGCCATCAGATCCACCACCTTGCCGGGCTCGGGCTGCCCGCGCGGCGGTGTGGGGCGCGCACCGTGGAGCTTGGCCTCGATCACCGCGCGCAACCTGGCCTCGTAACGATCTTCCATATCGGCAGGATCGAACTTGCCGGCCTGCCGGTCGATGAGCTGACGCGCCAGCGCCACCATGTCGGGATCCGGCTTGGCGGCTGGCACCGCGGCAAAATGGCTGGCCGGATTGGCCACGTCGCGTTCCTCATACAGCGTATGCGCCACCAGCCCGCGATCCATCGGCATCAGCACGATCGCCCGTTCGCGCCGGGCAATCACCACACGGGAAAGCGCCGCGCGCTTTGCTTCCCTTATCGCATCGCGCAGCACCACATACACATCCTGCCCTGCATCGCCGTCGGGCGCAACATAATAACTCGTGTCGAAATACACCGGATCGATGCTGTCGATCGATACGAACTTTTCCACGTTCAGGGTAGAACTGCTTTCGATGCGCGCCTGTTCGAAATCCGCATCGTCGAGCAGAACATACTGGTCCTTCTCGAATTCGTAGCCGCGCGCCAGATTGCCGCGCGAAAGTTCCTCGCCGGTTTCGGCATCCTCCGTGATCATGCGCACGCGGTTGCCGGTTTCGGGGTTGATGAAGTGGAAATGCAGATTGCCGCTTTCGCGATGCGCGGTGTAGAGCGCGATCGGGCAGGAAACCAGCGCCAGCCGCAGATGGCCGCGCCAGACCGGTCGTTCAGCCATTCGGTGTCTCCGGCAATTCGCGTGCGGCTTTGCTCCAGCCGTCCCAAGTATCGCGCCGCCGCCGCGCCAGGCGCGCGGGAATGCTGGCGATTGTAAAGGCTTGCGGATCAAGCGCCGGCTTCACCTCGGTCCAGGAAAGCGGCGTGGCCACCGTCGCGCCATCCCGCGCGCGCGGCGAATAGGAGCAAACGGCGGTGGATCCCAAACCATTGCGCAACCAGTCGATCAGGATGCGGCCCCGCCGCCGCGCCTTCGGCACGGACGCGACATAGAGATCGGGATGCTCGCGCTCCAGCAACTCGGCGAAGCGACGGCACCACGCGCGCGCCGTGGTCCAATCCGCACTCGGCCGCAGCGGCACCGCCAGATGCAGCCCCTTGCCACCGGAGGTGCGGGGGAAAGCGGCAAGACCCGTGTGTTCCAAGCGGCGCCGCAGATCGTGCGCGGCGAGGATAATCGCATCCCAGCCCACGCCTTCGCCGGGATCGAGATCGAAGATCAGCCGCTCCGGTTTGCCAGCATCGGGCAGGCGGCTGCCCCAGCCATGCAGTTCGATGGCGGACATCTGCGCGCAGGCGGTCAGCCCGTCGGCATCGTGCAACACGATGTAAGGTGCGGCATCGAAACTGCCCTCCTGCAGCGGCGCCGGCATCCCGCGGTTGGCGTGCTTCTGGAAGAAATGCTCGCCACCGACGCCGTCGGGGCACCGCACCAGCGCCAGCGGCCGCTCGGCGATTTCGGGTAGCGCGGCATCGGCCACGTGGCCCCAGTAATCTGCAAGCGCCTGTTTGGTGATGCCGGGCCAAAGCTCGCGTTCCGGATGCGTCAGCCGCACGCCACCGATTTCGGCTGCGCGCGACGCGGGCTTGCGCGCGGTCACGATGGTTGGCCGCTTTCTGGCTCCGCCCAGCGGATGTCGCGGCGCTTCGGGATCGGGCGGCTCGCGCACCACCTCGGCCGCCGATTTGTCCTGCCGCACCCCCAGGAACACCGCATGGCGCAGCCGGCCGGCACCGGACCACGCGGTGAACTGAATCTCGGCGACCATCTCCGGCCGCACCCAGATGGCATCCGACGGCGGCGGTTCTTCCGTCAGCAGCATGTCGCCCGGCGCTTCCCGGCGCAGCGCGGCGAGTTCGCCGGTGAGCGATTTCAGAATTGCATCGGAAAAGCCGCTGCCGCAGCCGCCGGCATAATGCAGCTTGCCTGCGACGTCGAAGAAGCCGAGCAGGATGGCGCCAAACCCGTTACGGCTGCCTTTCGGCTTGGTGTAGCCGACGATCACGAATTCCTCGCGACCCTGGCATTTCACCTTCAGCCAATCGCGGCTGCGGCCGGCGCGATAGGGGCTGTCGGCGCGTTTGCACAATATGCCTTCCAGCCCCATGCCGCAGGCTTTCGCGCGCATGGCCGGGGTGGCGCCTTCCATGTGATCGCTGAAGCGGATGGGCCCGTCGGCGGAAATCAGCTCCGCCAACGCCTGCTTGCGATGGGTGAGCGCCGCCGGGCGCAGATCGTTTCCGTCGCGGTGCAGGAGATCGAAGACGTAGTAAACCAGCCCGAGGTCGCGCCCGTCGGAAAGCGCCGTTTGCAGATCGGCAAAGCTGCTCAGCCCATCCGGCCGCAGCGCCACCACTTCGCCATCCAGCAACGCCTGCTCCGCCGGCAGTAGCCGCATTGCGTGCGCCAGCGTGGGAAACCGGTGTGTCCAGTCCAGCCCGGTGCGCGTGGTGAGCCGCACCGCTTCGCCGTCCTTAAATGCCAGCAGCCGGTAGCCATCGAACTTTATTTCGGCGAGCCACGCCGAACCTTCCGGCGGCACATCGGCCGTGCTGGCCAGCATCGGCGGCTGGGCGGTCGGCAGCTTGCTCGGGCGCGCATCCGCGGGCGCCTGCCATTTTGCGCGCGAAGCGGGGCGCCGCTTACGCTTTTCCAGCAAGGCGGCGTCGGCGCCCGACTGCTCCTCGGCGTCGTGCTCCTTGATCAGCAGCCAGTTCTCGCCGCGTTCGCGTGGACGCGGCTTCAGCCGCACCAGCACGAAACGGCCGCGCAACCGCTCGCCTTTGAGTTCGAATTTCACCTCGCCGCGCTGCAGCGCCGCATCGAGATCTTTGGGGGGCACCCAGGTGCCGCGGTCCCACAGCTCCACGGTTCCGGCGCCGTAATTCCCTGGCGGGATCACGCCCTCGAACCCGGCGTAATCCAGCGGATGGTCCTCGACATGCACGGCCAGTCGCTTGTCGGCGGGGTCGAGCGACGGGCCCTTCGGCACGGCCCAACTGAGCAATACGCCCCGGTGTTCCAGGCGGAAATCCCAGTGCAGCCTGGTGGCATCGTGCTTCTGCACCACGAAGATGGGTTCGGCGACGGGTTTCGCGCGGCGCGCGGCTTGCGGCTCCGGCGTGGCGCCGAAATCCCGGCGCGCCCGGTAGGCGCGGATCGAACGGTCCGTCGCGGCTTCGGGCGCTGGCATGGCGCGGGGCACAACGCCCCTTCGCAGTCACGGTTGCGATATGCTGCCATTCGGGGCCTGGAGAGGGATCGGCGGAGTGGCGTGAAAATCCCGCAGCCTGTGCTGCACGATGCCGGGCGGCGCGACGAGGTCTCCTGGGTGTCGCTGATCCGCACGGCGCGTGTGCCGTACGGGATGCTAGTGCTGGTGGGGGCGGCGCTGGTGCTGCCGCCGCAGATGCGCGACATGCTGGCGGCGCTCACCGAAACGACCGATTTCTGGCCCGTGGCGGCGTTCCCGGTGTCGATCGCGGTGCTCGGCTTCCTCTGCTGGTACTGGGCCCGGGCGGCGATTTCCGCGCGCTTCGATTTGCCGGATACGCGGGCCGCGTGGGACGAGGCGGTGGCGCTGGGTGGAAAAGGCGAGCGGCCGCTGCTGTGCGACGCACCGCTGCATATCGTGCCGCAGGCGCCAATTCCGATGGCGGGGCTGATCGGGCTGGCCATGGCCATCCAGAGCCATGCCTATGGTCTGGGCATCGCGACGTTGGCGTTGCTGCTGGCGCTTTGGTTCCTGGTGGATCAGCGGCGCCGCATCCGCGATCGGCTTCGCCGCTTGCTGCGGCCTGGCCGTGCGGTGCCGAACCCGCATCTGCCAGCCGAGATGCCGCGGCTGCGCGCCACCTACAGCCTGCTGCTGTGGATCGGGCGGGTGCCGTTGCGGCTGCGCAAGTTGTTGCAGCGGGCGCCGTCGGGGCCTGTGCCGGCATTGCTGCTGCTGGGGTTGAGCCTGGCGGTGTTTGTGGTCACCGCTTCCGCGAGTCTGTTTCCGGCCACGCAGCCGGCCGACCCGCGCAATCTGATCTGGACGGTGTTCCGCGGCCCCACCCCGGTTCTGCTCGGGGCCGCGCTGATCGTGGGGCCGCTCAGCACGGCGGCCTTCGTGCTGGACGGATTGCGGCTTTCGGTGTGGATCGGGGGCGCGCCGCGGGGCTTTTCGCGGCCGCCGCTGCTCTCGGTGCTGCTGTTGGGGGTTTTTCTGGCTCCAACCGCGCCGCTGCATCGTTTGCGGGGGTCGCCGGGCGGCCTGCCGGCGCGGCCGACGCTCGCCGAAGCGTGGCAGGGCTGGCAGGCGCAATGCGGGCCGGGGACG
>CAXUEX010000082.1:0-12122 GCA_964250215.1 uncultured Acetobacteraceae bacterium
CTCGGCCACCTGCACGGGCGCGGACGCCTTCGGCGGCGGCGCTGCTTGCGCAATCGGAACAGCCGGCACCGGCCCCGGCACCACGGCCGGCGTGGCCGTATCCGCTGCGTCGTCGTCCGTGCTGCCGGAGGACGGCGCGATCTCGGGCGCCGGCAGCCGGTTGCCCAAATCGGCCAGGCGCACAAACTGCGCCGGCGCCATTGGCTGCAAATGCAGATATTTGCTGGAAAGTTCCTGTAGTCGGCCCGGCTCGTTCAGCAGCGCCCATTCGGCGCGCAACATGCCGGTGCGCTCGCGCGCCGCCTGCGCCGATCGGATCACATGGCCGATTTCGCGATCCAACAGCTCCGCACGGTGCTTTTCCGCATACAGATAAAGCCCGGAGCCGCACGCGGCGAGCAAACACAGGCAGGTGAGCGGACGGATCATGCGGCAGCCTTCTGCAAGGCGCGCAGCCGGGCGCTGCGGGCGCGCGGGTTGCGGGCGATTTCGGCGGCGCTGGGTGCGCGCGGTTTCGGCGTAAGCAGCAGGAACCCCGGTTCGTCGGCGCGCGCAACCCTCGGCGCGTGGCGCGATGGCGAAGGCGCGCGGCCCGCGGCGCGGGCGAAGAAATGCTTCACCAGCCGGTCCTCCAGCGAATGGAAACTCACCACCACCAACCGGCCGCCGGGTGCCAGCAGCGCGGCGGCGGCGGCAAGGCCGCGCTCGATCTCGCCCAGCTCGTCGTTCACGCGGATGCGCAGCGCCTGAAAGCTGCGCGTGGCCGGATCGATGCCCGGGCCCTTCGGCAGCACGCCGCGCACGATGGCGGCGAGCTCGGCCGTGGTTTCGATACGCCGTATGCGCCGCGCCGCCACGATAGCACGGGCGATGCGGCGCGAATGCCGTTCCTCACCGAAGCGGAACAAAATATCGGCCAGCTCGGCTTCCGGCAGATCGGCGACCAGATCGGCGGCGGTGGCGCCGGCCGCGCCCATGCGCATGTCGAGCGGCCCCGTCACACGGAACGAAAACCCGCGCGTCGGATCGTCGATCTGGAACGACGACACGCCCAGATCGAGCACCACGCCATCCAGCGCGTGCACGCCGCACGGTGCGAGCAGCGCCGCCATGTCGCCGAAGCTCCCTTCCAGCAAATGCAGCCCGGGATGTCTCCGCGCGAGCGCGGCGCCGCGCGCGATGGCTTCCGGATCGCGGTCGATGGCCCACACGGTGCAGGGCGCCGCCTGCAGGATCGCCTCGGCATAGCCGCCGCCGCCAAATGTGCCGTCAACGTAACAACCACCGGCTTGTGGCACCAACGCTTCCACCATTTCGGCCAGCATGACGGGAGTGTGCGTCATGGCGCGGCCCCGGGCAGGCTCAACTGCTGCGTGCGGACGCGTTCGCGCGCTGCCGTCATGCGCGCCTTTGCCGCTGCCGGCTCCCAGATCTGAAATATCGGCCCTAGCCCCATGAACACCACCGCGTCGGAAAGTCCGGCGTGTTCGCCGATCCAGTCCGGCAACACGATGCGGCCTTCGCGGTCCGATTCGACAGGATGCGCCGCAGAATAAAGCGAAGTTGAGAGGTCCTCGTGCGCCTCGCTGAAGCGCTGCAACCGATCGAGCGGCGCGGCCAGGCGCTCGAATTCGTCTTCCGGCCAGGCTTCGATGCAGGCGTGCTTGTGCGAGGGCCGCAGCACCAGTCGGCAGGGGCCATCGGCCGCTGGCGCGCGCAGTTCGGCGCGGAACGGCGCCGGAATGGATACCCGGCCCTTCGCATCTATCCGGTTCTGGTGCGTGCCCAGGAAACCCCGCATCCGGTTGCGTTCCGCCCTCCCGCGCCGGGCCGGGATGGCCGCGGTGGATGAACCGCGCGGCGTGTCTCGGCTTGGGCGGATTTGGGATAGCATGGGCCGCTATGGGCGTCAAAGGGATTACGATGCTGAAATGCGGAAATCCCACCGGAATATCAGGAAAAACAAAAAGTTAAGCCGCGCCGTTCGGGCCTGGGGATTTCTCGCTTCCGCAACGGATGAACGGCGCGCCAGGGCTGTGGACGAATCTGTGGGCGGAACCCGCGCGGCAAACCGCCAGGTGGCCTGTAAGCCGGGTTCTGTGCCCCCGTTGCCGGGGCGGCGGCCATTCCTCTGGGGCGCGCGTCACCGCACGCCTCGACGCGACCAACCCGAGCGGCGAGGCGGGAACGCCCCTGGGCCGAAGCCCTGCCACCCCTATTCGGTCTTGCTCCCGGTGGGGTTTACCCTGCCACCCCCGTTGCCGGGGGCGCGGTGCGCTCTTACCGCACCGTTTCACCCTTACCCGGATGGCCGAAGCCGCCGGGCGGTTTATTTTCTGTGGCACTTTCCCTGGGGTCGCCCCCGCCGGCCGTTAACCGGCACCGCATTCCCGTGGAGCCCGGACTTTCCTCCACCGCGCGAACGCGGCAGCGGCCGCCCGGCCACCTGGCGCGCCGAAAATGCCCCCACGTGCGGCGCGCGCGCAAGGGGTCTAGAGCAACATCGGCACACACCGCGTCAGCGCGCCGATGAAGTTGCTCGTCAAAACAAAGAGCTAGAGCGTGACCGGCACCGATGTCCGATTCAATCAGAACCGGTCACGCTCTAGAAACTCGCGATCAGCGCGATGCCGGCCACCATCAGCGCGCCACCGGCGGCGCGGCCGAAATTGAGCGCGTGCGGCGGCACGCCGAACCAGCCGAACTGGTCGATGGCGAGCGACATCAGCAAATTGGCGCTGATGGTGAGCCCGGCAAAAGGTCCGGCGCCAATCCGATCGACGAACAGCAGCCCGGCAATCACCGCGAAGGCGCCGAGGATGCCGCCGAGCGGCGCCCACCACGGCATGGCGGCAAGGCCCCGCGCGCTGGGCAGCGGGCTGGGCTGGCAGAAGAACAGCACCAGCAGCAGCGCCACGATCGGCAGGAACGAGATCAGGCTCGCAAGCCAGGGATTCTCCAGCGCGCGCCGCAGCGCGCCGTTCATCGGCGGTCCCCAGGCCTGCAAAGCGCCGGCGATAAGGATGGCGGGCGTGATCAGCGCGGTACTGCCCGGCATGGCAATCTCCTGGGTTCAGTTCACGGCGAACGCGCCGGCCAGCGCCAGCAGCAGGGCGGGCGGCATCACCGCCGCGCCCAGCTTCAGGAACCGCCAGGCGCTCACCTGCTGTCCGTCGCGCCTAAGCGCGGCGAGCCACAGAATGGTTGCGAGCGATCCCGTCACCGATAGGTTCGGGCCAAGATCGATGCCGATGAGCACCGCGTTTTGGATTTGGCTGGATAGGTGCGCGGTGGCGGCGACGCGGCCGGCCAGCAGGCCCGCGGGCAGATTGTTCAGCAGGTTGCAGCCGAAACCCGGCGCCAGGCCGGCGATCCAGGCGGCCAGCCCGGGGCGGTGCTGCGCCAGATCGCGCAACTGGCCCGCCAGCGCGCCGATGGCGCCGGTGCGCTCCACGGCTTCCACCAGCACGAACAGTCCGGCCACCAGCGGCAGCACGCCCCAGGAGATTTCGCGCAAAATTTCCAGCGGGCCGGCGCGCGAGCAGCTCAGCACCAGCAGCGTGGTGAAAATGCCGCAGAGCGCGGTGGGCAGGCCGAGCGGGATATCGTGGGCGGAACAGAACAGCAGCACCGCGGCCGCGGCGGCGATGCCGAGTGCCGCGATCCGGCCGGCGGCGGGCAAGGCGGGAATTTCGATGGCGCTCGCGATCGCCTCACGCAGATGGCGGCGCAAGCACCAGCGCAGAACGGCGTAGGTGGCGACAATGGCGAGCAAAGCGGCCAGCGCATAGCGCGGCAGCCACTGCGCCAGCGTCGGCATGGCGCTGCCGTAAATCACGAGATTGGCGGGATTGGAGATGGGCAGCACGAAGCTCGCCGCATTGGCGATGAACGCGCAGACGAACAGATAGGGCAGCTTATCGGCCCGCGCGGCGCCGGCGGCGGCAGCAACGGCGGGGGTGAGCACCACGGCGGTCGCGTCGTTCGACAGGAACACCGTCACCAGCGTGCCGACCGCATAGATCAGCGTGAACAGTTTCGCGGCCGAACCGCGCGCCGCCCGCACCGCATGGGCGGCCAGAAAGTCGAACAGCCCCTCCGCCCGCGCGAGTTCCGAGAGCAGCATCATGCCGGTGAGGAACAGGTACACGTCCGTTCCTTTGGCGATGCCGCTCCACGCCTGGTCCGGCGTGAGCAGATGCAGCGCCACGAGCAGCGCCGCGCCCGCCAGCGCCCACAAATATTCCGGCCAGCCGAAGGGCCGCAAAATCACCCCCGCCGTGGCCGCGCCGCACACGGCCCACACCGGCCACGCGGCGGCGAGGTTTGGGCTCAGCGCGCGATCAGTGCGGACACGCCGAGCAGCGCCCAGCCCAGCATCAGCGCCACGCCGCCGATCGGGGCCGTGGGGCCGATCCGGATGCCGGCGATCTCCCCCGCATACACCGAGCCGCAAAACAGAATCATGCCGAGCGTGAACGCGGCGCCGGCGCCGTTCAGCAGCCCCGGCCCGCCGCGGCCAAGCCACAGCGCCGTGCCGAACAGCGCCAGCGCGTGCCAACCCTGCATCTGCACGCCGGCGCGCACGGCTTCCACGGCGCGCGGTTCCAGCCGCTTGGGCAGCGCGTGCGCCGCCTGCGCCGCCATCAGCACGGCCGTCAGCCCCGCCAGCGCCGCCACCACCATCCAGAACCGCGCCGCGCCGCCCATGCTTCAAATCCTTTCTGCTCGCCCATAGATTACGCGGGCCATGCCGCGCGGCGATCTGTTCCCCGAAATCGGGCCTTTCGAGACCGGCTACCTGCCGCTCACCGACGGCCATGTGATGTATTGGGAGCAAGCCGGCAATCCGCGCGGCCGGCCGGTGCTGTTCCTGCACGGCGGCCCCGGCGCCGGCGCCGGCGCGGTGCATCGCCGATTCTTCGATCCGGCGCATTGGCGCATCGTGATCTTCGACCAGCGCGGCGCCGGCCGGTCGCGGCCGCTGGGCAGCCTGGAGAGCAACACCACCACGCGGCTGGTTTCCGACATCGAACAGTTGCGCGCGTATCTCGACCTGGACCGCTGGCTGCTGTTCGGCGGCTCATGGGGCAGCACGCTGGCGCTCGCCTATGCGCAGGCCTATCCGGAACACGTGGTGGGCCTGGTGCTGCGCGGCGTGTTCCTGGGTCGGCGCACCGAGGTGGAGTGGTTCCTGCACGGCCTGCGCGCCGTCTTCCCCGACGCCCACGCCGCGTTCGCCAATTTCCTGCCGCCGGCCGAACGGCACGATCTGCTGGGCAGCTATCTGCGGCGGCTAACCGACCCCGATCCGGCCGTGCACATGGCGGCGGCGCGGGCGTGGAGCGTGTACGAAGGCAGTTGCAGCACGCTGCTGCCGAGCCCCGACACCGTCACCAGCTTCGCGCAAGACCGCACGGCGCTGGGCCTGGCGCGCATCGAGGCATTCTATTTCGCGCACGATCTGTTTCTGCCGCCCGAGGGGCTGCTGGGGCATATGGGCCGGATCGGGCATCTGGCGGGCGAGATTGTGCAGGGGCGCTACGACATGGTGTGCCCGCCGGTGACGGCATTCGAACTGGCGGCGCACTGGCCGGCGGCGCGGCTGACTTTGGTGCCGGACGCGGGCCATTCGGCGCTGGAGCCGGGGATACGTCGGGCGCTGGTTTCGGCGGTGGAGCGGTTTCGGAATAGTCGCTAGGTTGACAGGGACGCCCGGCGGCGGAGGCTCTGCCTCTGCACTCCGCTGGCACAGAAGGCGCCGAACTCACATAGTTACGCCTGGGGCAAATCGGATGCGTTGACGCAAATCCACTCGATATCGAGAGTTCCAAGGAAGGCGGGAAGCAAAGGGTCGGTGAACTGACCTCCGAAGATTGCGATCTTGCGTGTGTCCTCGCTCTGCGCCTCGAGTAATTTGGCCGCCTGAAACAGTTGCCACGCCGCCTGACTCACATACGGCCAATCGCCCCTGTATTTGATTTCGATCAATACGCTTGGCTTGACCGAAGTGACGCGTAGGTCGGGTCTGCTTACACCTGTGGCGCTAGGAATGGGCTTTCTATCCAAGCATGACAAGCCAAGGGTCTGAAAATGTTCCAGAACGCTTTGGTGCAACTCCGGTTCATTCTTGGGCGGACTCAGATTCTGAACCCGCTTTCGAACGCTCTCAACGACTTCTTCGCTGGTCATAGATAATTCCTCTCGCCTCCACCATTGCAAACCCGACTGAAACGCGGGTTTCATCCGCGCGACGTTAGCTTGATGCCTGGGGCTCCACCCCGTCTACGCCCGGGGGTTCCGCGAGCATCGTAATACACCATTAGCGGCTCACCGAAAACCTACTTCCGAAACAACCGTGGGTCGAGCGCCACCCGCATCTCCAACCCCACCGTAATCCGTGCCGCGTCCGGATGGTCGGGGTTCACGACAATGTTCGTGTCCAGCCCACCCGTAACCAGCGCCGGAACCATCAGCAGTGCCGATCGGCCTTCCTCGATCCACGCCCTGCCGAATGCCTGCGCCGCCGCCGTATCGAACGGATCGTCCCAGCCTGCATGTAGCGCGGCGTCGAATTTCTCCCGCGACACATCGTCGGGAACACCGGCCTCGACGTAGCGTGCCGCGCTCGGCGGCGAGAGGCGGTTGGCGTGCACCAAAACTTCGAGCAGGCAAACCGCGAAGCTCGTGCCGGTGTAAATGGCGGCCAGTCCCGGCGGGTTCCAGCGCTGGCCGAAAAGCCGGGCACCCTCGCCCGACCAAATTGGATGAATGCCGGTCGCGATGCGCCAGAGCCGCAACCGGCCACCCGTCAAAGCGCCAGGCCGTATTCCAGCGCATTGAGGATCTGTTCGATCCGACGCGTCCCCAAATCCGTCCGCGCCGCGTCGATCGGTGCACGTCCATCCAGCCCGGGGTGCGGGGCCGTCAGAAACGCGCGCGCCTCGGCTTCGCTCCCTAAGGCGCGGCTCGCATGCACGAAAATCCGTGCCACGCGCTCCGTTCGCTCGCTTTCCAGAGGCGAAAGCTGCCTCTCGCGGCGCTCGAGCGTCGTCTTGGGAACGATGTGCCATTCCAGTGGCGAAATCTTCGCCCGGTCCGCCCCCGCGATCCGCTCCGCGACATGCCGCAACACCAAGCGCGGCAAGCCATTCTCCACGGCTTTTTCGATGAGCACAGGCGAGGGAAGCCGCATCCTGGCGTTTGCGGCAACGGGCGCCCGGCGCCCGCCAAACTCGACGCCCCCGGAACGGCTGGACGCATCTTTCGTGCGAACGTCCACAATCCGAACCGAGCCAGGATCAACGTCCAAAACGAATGCGGTGGAATGGGCATTGCCGGCCGCGCTGCCCGCGCGCGCCGCTTTGCTGCCAGTTCCTCCAGCCTCCGCGTCTTCCCGGAACGCAATGCCCATGACATCGGCCACGGCTCGCGCGTCGTAATTGGAGAGCATTCCGCCGGCTCCTTCCCAAGTGGGCCTATATGCTGCCCCAACTGGAAAACGGCAAGAGGCAGCCGCTTTTGCCGGGCAGATGGGGGGATGCTTCCGACAACGCCAGCGGTTTCCCCCCAGCAGGTGGACCTGTTCCGCGGCATTGCTTATCGTGCAAACATTCACGCCAGACGAGGTGGGCCGTGTTGGAGATTGCCGTGGCTGAGGCCAGTGAGAAATTCGGCGAGTTGCTGGACCGCGCGGAGCACGGCGAAGCCGTGATCATCACGCGCGAAGGGCATGAGGTTGCGCGCCTTGTGCCGTCAAGGCAGCCTCCGGGTCGCGCGGAGGCCCACGCGGCGCTGGAGCGCATGAGCGCGCGGGCGCAAGCCCTCAAGCTGGGAAAATTCGACTGGGACGAGTGGAAACAGTATCGTGACGAAGGCCGCACCTGAGCCAGCCGGGTGAGTGTGGTACTGGATGCGTCCGTAACGCTTGCCTGGATCTATAAAGGCGAGACAACCGGCGCCGTTCGCGAGGTTTTTAGGCGCGTGGCTGATGGCGGTGCGATCGTGCCCTCGTTGTGGCATCTCGAAGTCGCCAATGGCCTGACGATAGGTGTGCGCAGGGGCCGCATCGATCCGCAATTCCGAGCAAGTGCCCTGACCGATCTTCTCGCTCTTGATGTCCAGGTGGACGCGGCCACCGCGGACGCGGCTTGGAACGCCACGGTGCTTCTGGCCGACACGCATCGGCTGACCGTTTACGATGCGGCTTACCTGGAGCTGGCCCTGCGGCGCGCACTGCCGCTCGCTACACTCGACAAGGAGCTTCGGGAAGCGGCGGTCGCGGTGAATGTCGCGGTTCTGGGCTACACATGATCGCCCAGCGCACCCTCCTCGGCCACCCCATCGGCCTCTCCGTCCTGTTCGGCACCGAAATGTGGGAGCGCTTCTGCTATTACGGCATGCGCGCCCTGCTCACGCTCTACATGGTCGATTTCCTGTTCGTCGCGCCGCATCCGCAAACCGTTCTCGGCTACAGCGCGGTGAAATCCTTTTTCGAATCCTTCCGCGGCCCGCTCGGCACCGCCGGGCTCGCGGCGATGGTTTATGGCACCTACACGTCGCTGATCTATCTCAGCGGCCTGCTCGGCGGGTTCGTGGCCGACAATCTGCTGGGTCAGCGGCGCGCGGTGTTCCTGGGCGGCCTCACCATGGCGGCGGGCGAATTCCTGCTGATGTCGCCGCGGCTGTTTTTTGTCGGCCTGTTCGTGATGATCATGGGCAACGGCTTTCTCAAGCCGAACATCGCCACCCAGGTCGGCGGCCTGTATGCGCCCGGCGATCGCCGCATCGACAGCGCGTATTCGGTGTTCTACCTCGGCATCAATCTCGGCGCCACCTTCGCCCCGTTCGTCACCGGCGCGCTCGGCGATAGCGGGCCCGGCGCGCCGCCCACCTGGCACTGGGGCTTCGCCGCCGCCGGCATCGGCATGTTGTTCGGCCTCGTCATCTATGCGCTGGGCCAGCGCACGCTGCCGCCCGATATCCGCAAGCGCCGCCAAACCGCCGCGGCCCCCGCCGCCAAGCTCACCGCCGCCGAATGGCGCGCCATCGCCGCCCTCTGCCTGGTCGCCTTCTTCAACCTGTTCTTCTGGGGTTGTTACGAACAGCAGGGCCTCACCATCGCGCTGATGGCGCAGGACCATTCCAATCTCGCAACACCCATTGGCGCGCTGAAGCCGGCCTACGTGCAGGCGTTCAATCCGTTTTTCATCCTCACGCTCACGCCGCTCGTCGTGTGGTTCTGGGCGTGGCAGGCGCGACGCGGCCGCGTGATGTCGCCGGTCCTGAAAATGGCCACTGGCTGCGCCATCGCGGCCATCAGCTACGCGCTGCTGACCATCCCCGCCGGCGCCATCGATGCCGGCCACAAACCCACCTGGCTTTGGCTGCTCGCCGCCTCCGCCGTGCTCACGCTGGGCGAGCTGTATCTCTCGCCGGTCGGGCTATCGCTGTTCAGCCAGGCGGCCCCGGCGCGCGTCGCCTCGCTGATGATGGGCGTGAACTACCTATCGAACGCGGCGGGCAATTACCTGGCGGGATATCTCGGCAGCTACTGGGAGCGGATGCCGAAATCGACGTTTTTCCTCATGCTGACCGGAATTTGCGGCGCCACGGCGATCGCGATTGCGGCGGTCAGCCCTCTGCTTCGGGGCGTGCTTGCCGCCGCCGGCCAAGGCTCTGCCCTGGACCCGCTGGGGCCGACGGCCCCAGAGCCCGTTCCTTAGCCAGGAAAAAGGCGTAGGCGCGCACCCGGCTTCGGTCCTTGCGCCAGGCGGAGGTTCCTTTGTAGCGCGCGAACGGCGGCACTTTCTGGCGGGGCGTGTCGGACATCGCGCTGCTTCTGCCGGCTGCGCGCGGCCAAGGCAAGCCTTGCAACGGCGCCCGCGAAACCCGAAATTGCCCGTTGTGCCGGGGTGCCGTCAGGGCCCCATCACCTGTCTCGCTCGCTGGAGGAGGCCCGATGAATACCCGACTGTTCGCGTCCCCGCTGTTCCTGGGCTTCGACCATCTCGAACAGATGGTGGAACGCGCCGCCAAAGCCTCGTCCGACGGCTACCCGCCCTACAACATCGAGCAGACCGGCCCGGCCGGGCTGCGCATCACGCTCGCCGTGGCCGGCTTCACCATGGACGATCTGCAGATCACGCTGGAAGACAACCAGCTCGTCATCCGCGGCCGCCAGAACGATGACGGACAAGGACGCGTGTTCCTGCACCGCGGCATCGCCGCGCGGCAGTTCCAGCGCGCCTTTGTCATCGCCGAGGGCATCGAGGTGAAGGGCGCCTGGCTGGATAACGGCCTGCTGCACATCGATCTCGCCCGGCCGCAGCCGGAAACGAAGGTGCGGCATATCGAAATCGCCCGGCCGGCCCGCGCCCAGCCGGCCACCGTGGATCACGGCACCGGCGAAAACTGACCGCAAACTTGCCTTGGCCTCGCCGCAATCCGGGGCCTCAATCCAAACCGCAAACACCCGCGCCGCGTTGCCCAAAGGGGGCCGGCTCGGAAGGAGAGCCTGAAATGGAATCCGCAAGAAGTGTTCAGATCGATGTGCGCCATTTGAGCGCGGAACAATTCACCACGCTCGGCGTGTCGCAGATCGCCTATGTGAAACCGGTGCTGGTGAACGGCACGCGCGCGTTTGCCATCCACGGCGCCGACGGCTCGCCGATGGCCGTGGCCGACGACGAAGCGGTGGCGATGGCAGCGATCGCGCAACACGAGATGGTGGCGACCTACCTGCAATAACGCGGGCCGGCTCAGGCCAGCAGGGCAGCGATATTTTCCGGGCCAACATCCTCGATACGGTCCGGTGACCAGCGCGGCTTTCTGTCCTTGTCCACCACCATCGCGCGCACCCCTTCGGCGAAATCGGGGTGCTGCGTCACGCCCCGGGTCAGCCGCAGCTCGGATTGCAGGCATTGCCGCAGATTTCGCTGCGCCCCGGCGCGCAACAGAGCGAATGTCCACAACACGGCGCTGGGCGAAGCGGCGCGCAGCGATTGCAGCGCCGCTTCCCCGAATTCGCCCTCGTCGGCCAGGCGCTCCAGTATAACCGGCACCGTGTCGGCCGTGAAACAACGGTCGATGGCCTCGCGGTGCGGCGCCAGCGAAAAATCCGGCAGCCTGGCCGCAAACCGCGCGAGCACGGCCGGCCCATCCGAAATCACCGCGTCCGTCAGAAGCGGCAGTTCCGCGCGCGGCACGAAATGCGTGGCCAGCCCCGCATGGACCGCATCCGCGCCGGCAAGCCGCGCGCCGGTCAGGCCCAGATAATAGCCCAGCGCGCCCGGCAGCCGCGGCAGCACGTAGCTCGCCCCCACATCCGGGAACAACGCGATGCCGGTCTCGGGCATGGCGAACAGCGCGGCCTCGGTCGCCACGCGCGCAGCACCGTGCACGGCAATGCCGATGCCGCCACCCATGCACACGCCGTCCACCAGCGAAATCACCGGCACCGGATACTGGGCAATCGCCAGGTTCAGCGCGTATTCCTCGGCGAAGAAGGTTTCGATCGTTGCCGCATCGCCGGAAAGCGCCGCATCGCGCAGCGCGCGGATGTCGCCACCGGCGCAGAACGCGCGGCCGCCCGCCGCATCGATCAGCACGGCATGAATTTCCGGCAGGTCGCGCCAGCCATCCAGCGCCGCCGATATCGCCCGGATCATCCCCTGATCCAGCGCGTTCAGCGCCTGCGGCCGGTTCAGCGTAATGCGGCCCACGCGGCCTTCCACGCGGGCGAGAACGGTTTCACTCACGCGGCGCGCTTAGCCGCGCAAGCCTAGCGCGGCAATACCCCGCAAGGCTTAGCTGCGCGCCTTGGCGGTGTTGCTCCCTAGATATCGCGCCGTGAGCGCCGCCAGCGCCAGCCCATACACATGCTTGCGGCCCAGCAACCGCCCCACCGGCATCAATACGGCAGCGGAACTCAGATTCTCCTTGGCCTGCGCCAAGCTGCGGTCGCGCAATTCGCGCGCCTCCTCCACCACGGGATCCTTCACCGATCCACTCGCCAGCAGCGCGAACACCAGTGCCACCAGCAAATCGGCGCCGAACACGATCAGCACCGCCACGAACGGACTGAGATGCGCATATTGCACCAGCGCCATGCCCGCCATGAT
>CAXUEX010000083.1:0-11997 GCA_964250215.1 uncultured Acetobacteraceae bacterium
CAGCAGCGCGGTGCCGCTCGCCGGCACGGCAACGGCGTCGAAGCGGCGGATCTGGCTAACGGGTCACGGTCCCCCGAGACTGGGTATAAGCCCGGCGGCCGGGCAACAGCTTGCGGGTGCAGTTCATTCGCCAATCAACCATTCGTCACTTGATCCGCTCGCCTCGACCTGCGAAATTGATCTTGCGCGCGAAACAACGCGGCGGGCCTGAACTGCGCGGAGTTTGCACAGCTTCAGGTTGCGTAACTGTTCAAAAGCACAACTACGGGAGCTGTTTCATGAACAAGCTTAAGGCAATCGGCTGCGGGCTCGCAGCCGCGGGTGCGCTGCTTTTCGTCGGCACGGCGCAGGCGGCGAGTTTTCCGATCACCTATGCGGTGAACGTAAAGACGAACTTCGGGACCAAATTTACGGATTGCTTCAGCTTCGATGGCGCCGGCAACCTCACGGTGGCCGGCCTCGGCGTGCTCACCTATCGGCTGAAAAACTTCAACACGCAGATGTCGCAGTTCGGCGCGGTGCTGCCGGTGGCAACGGCGGCGACGATCGGCTTCGAGATCGAGTTCAACGGGGCGCTTTCGGACAAATCGGCCACCATTACCGGTAACGACGAAATCGGCGACAGCTACATCGTCACCGGCCGGCCGGCGAGCTGCAGCAGCAGCGCCAAGAGCGGCGGCGCATCCTACCGGCATCCGTGACGGGGCTGCACTTCGTAGGCTCGACAACGGAGTCGAAGTCCTGAATTCAGGCAAAATCCGCCCGGGTAGAATCCGCTCGGGCAACATCTCGGGAGTCGTTTCATGAACAAGTTCAAGGCAATCGGAGCAGGCATGGCAGCAGCAGCCGTCGCGCTGTTCACCGGCACGGCGCAGGCCAATCTGAAGAAGCCGGTTACCTATCAGGTGACGGTGAAAACCAGCTTCGGCACCAAGTTCAGCGATTGCTTCAGCTTCGATGGCGCCAGCACGCTCACGGTCGCTGGCTACGGCACGCTGACCTATGTGCCGAAGCTGTTCGGCCGTTCCAGCACCACGTTCGGCTCGGTGGCGCAGTTGGCGACGGCGCAGAGCGTGGGCTTCGCGCTGCAATTCAACGGCACCGCGCTTGGCGGTGGAACCCAAGGCTATGCGCACCTGACCGGAAATGACGAGTTGGGTGACAGCTACATTGTCAACGGGTCGGCGGTTTCGTCGTGCTCCAGCAGTTCGAAAACCGCGCCGGGCGCGCTTTACCACCACTGACCTCACCGGTCCGGTTGCGTAATCTGCGGCCCGTGTCCGCGCGGGCCGCAGATTTGCTCAAACGTTGACCCGGTTCGGCGCCACGGGCCAAATCTCGCGCGTGGATCAGGACGTAGCAGCGGCCGGCGGCTTTCTGCGCTGGCGACGGCGCCACGCGTTGCCGCCGGGCACGGGTTGCTTCAATTGCGGCACCGTGTTGCTCGGCCCGTGGTGTCACGCCTGCGGCCAGGCGGCCGAGGAGTTCCATCGCTCGGCGCACCATTTGGTAGGGGAGGCGCTGGAAAACTTCTTCCATGCCGACGGGCGGCTGTGGCGTACCCTGCCCGCGCTTCTGTTCCGGCCCGGCCAGCTCACGCGCAGCTACCTGGATGGCCATCGTGCGCCACAAATCCCGCCGATGCGGCTGTTCCTTATCGCCATGCTGCTGGTGTTCCTGGCGGGCGACCTGAATGCCGGGCTGTTCGGCCAGATCGGCCAGCCCGACGCGGCGAGCGTCGCCTCCGGCCAGGCGGAGCTGGCGCGCATGCGAATGCCCGCGCTTCCCGGCCTGGGCGAGGCGCTGACTGATTGGCTGCGCACGCATCTCGGCCGCGCGATCGCGCACCCACGGGCGCTGGTGGAAGGCATGGGCGAGTGGGCCCACCGCTTCGCATTCCTGGCGCTGCCGGTCTCCGCGCTGGTCTTGTCCGCCATCTTCGCGTTCCGGCGCGGTTTCGTGTTGTTCGACCATCTGATCTTCTCGATGCACTCGCTGGCGTTCGTAGGTCTGGTCGTAGCCGCCATGCTGCTGGCCCAGGCGGCGGGCGTCGGCAGCTTGGGCGTGCTGCTGCTGGTGGTGCCGGTGCATCTGTTCCGGCACATGCGCGGCGTCTACGCCACGGGCGTGCCTGGCACGCTGCTGCGGATGGGGCTGCTGTTCGTGCTGTCCAGCCTGGCCTTCCTGCTGCTGCTCGCCGCACTGGTGCTGATTGGCCTCGCTTCACTTAAAACGTGAGCGCAGCGTGAACCGCTTCTCGCCCGTTACGTTAACGGGCGGAACCGGGCAGCGGGCCCGGCGCAACGGAGATCGGAAATGCGTCTTTTCTCGACCGCCCTGGTGCTGGCTTCTCTCACGCTGGCGCTGGCTGCCTGCAACACCGTGGAGGGCGCCGGCCAGGATGTCTCCTCCGCCGGCCATGCCGTAACGGGCGCCGCTTCGGGCGCGCAGCACTAACGATTGCAGCCCCGGCCGCGCCTTGCGCCTTTAGCGTATGGTCGCGGCCGGAGCCTGCTCCGGCACTACAGCTTGCCGAAAGCGCGCAGCACCAGGAAGGTGGCGGCGCAGAAGCCCGCGGCCATGAACGGCAGAAGCACGGTTTCCGCCGGGATGTCGGACAGGCTTGCGAACCACCCCGCCAATACCTGGCGAGCGGATTGCGCATCGGCCCAATCCGGCGTCGGGTCGAAAACCGGGTTCGGGCAGGGATCGGTCATTTTGACGGTCCTTCTTTCCGAGGCGGCTGGATTGCCGCGACCCGGCGAAGGTGCCGCCCAAGACGGTCAAAAATCCTTTAGGCCAATGTCAAACGTTATGAATTCGATGAGCGCAAAAGTGACCGGCAGAGCGCCGCATAGGCGTGGGCAGGCGCCTGCCACGACACGTCCCTGGTCATGCCGGCAAGCTGTAGGCGCTTCCACGCCGGCCGTTCCCTGAACACACTGAGCGCCCGTTGCAGCGCGGCAAGGAGTGGCGCGGCCTGCACCGGCGCGAACTGGAAGCCGGTTGCGGTTCCCGCGGCGAGCGTCTCCGGCGTGGCGTTCGTGACCGTATCGGCCAGCCCGCCCACAGCGCCGACGACCGGCACCGCGCCATAGCGCAGCCCGCAGAGCTGGGTAAGGCCGCAGGGCTCGAAACGCGAGGGCACCAGGATGGCATCGGCGCCGGCCTGGATGTGGTGCGCCAGGCTTTCGTCGTAGCCGATGCGCACGCCGATGCGGCCGGGATGAGCGGCTTGCACGTGCGCGAACCCGGCCTCCAGTTCAGCATCGCCGGAACCGAGCAGCACGAACTGCGCCCCAGCATCGAGCAGCATCGGCAAGGCTTGCAGCAGCAGATCGGAGCCTTTCTGGTGCGTGAGCCGGGTGATGGCGCCGAATAGCGGTGCGGCAGCGTCGGTGGCCAGTCCGAACTCGGTTTGCAGCGCGGCCTTGTTTTGCCGCCGGTAATCCAGCGTGGTGGCGCCGAAGCGGGCGGCGATGCGGGGATCGTGTTCCGGATCCCATTCGCGCGTGTCGATGCCGTTGACGATGCCGTGCAGCACGGCGGCACGGCTGCGCAACAGCCCATCCAGCCCCATGCCACCCGGCTGCGTGCGGATTTCGGCGGCGTAGGTGGGCGAGACGGTGGTGATGGCGGTCGCAAAATAGAGACCGGATTTGAGAAAACCTATGCCGCCGTAATATTCCACGCCTTCCATCGCGAAGCTTTCGCGCGGCAACTCGAGCGGTTGCAGCAGGTTCGCCGGAAACCAGCCCTGAAAGGCGAGATTGTGCACCGTGAACACGCTGGGCACAGCGGCGCCAGCATAATGCAAATAGGCCGGGGCGAGACCGGCCTGCCAATCGTGCGCGTGCAGCACATCGGGGCGGAAGCCGGGCAGCGCGCCGCGCGCGATATGGCTGGCTGCCAAACCCAGGGCCGCAAAGCGCTGCGCGTTGTCCGGCCAGTCCCGCCGGTCCGGACCGGTATAGGGATTGCCCGGGCGGTCGTAGAGGTGCGGCGCATCGAGCACCAGCAGATCGAGCCCGGCCGCGTGGCCGGCGAGCAGGCGCGCAGGGCCACCGAATATTTCGCCAATGCGATGCGTGGCGGCGGCGGCGAGCGTGGCGAGCACGGCGGGGTAACCCGGCAGCAGCGTGACAACGCGTACGCGCTGTGCGGCAAGCGCTGCCGGCAGTGCGCCCACCACGTCGGCAAGGCCGCCGGTTTTGATTAGCGGATAGGCTTCCGAGGCGACGGAGAGCACCGAGAGCGTCGGTATCGACTCCGGCGACCGGTAACCGGCGACCGGCGATCGGCTCAAAGTCGGTCGATCATGGCCTGCGTGATCAGGCAGATGCCGCTGCCGGTGCGGCGGAAGCGCGCGGCGTCGAGCAACGGATCCTCGCCCACCACGAGGCCCTCGGGAATGACGACGCCGCGATCGATGACCACGTTGCGCAAGCGGACGGAACGGCCGATATCGACATAGGGCAGGATCACGGCATACTCGATATCGGAATAGGAATTTACACGCGCGCCGGTGGAGAGCAGCGTGCGGCGAATGCGTGCGCCGGACACGATGCAGTTGCCCGAGACGAGCGAAGCGATTGCTTGGCCGCGGCGGCCCTTTTCGTCGTGCACGAATTTCGCCGGCGCGGTCATTTCGCTGTATGTCCAAATCGGCCAGATCTGATCGTAGAGATCGAGATCCGGTACGGTGTCGGTGAGATCGATGTTGGCGGCGAAATACGCATCCACCGTGCCGACATCGCGCCAGTAAGGCTCGGTTTCCTTCGAAGAACGCACGCAGGAGCGCGAGAAATGATGCGCAAACGCGTGACCCTGGCGGACGAGTTCGGGAATGATGTCGCGACCGAAATCGTGGCCGGAACCGGTGTCGGCGGCATCAAGCCGCAGCCGGTCGTAGAGGAAGGCCGCATCGAATACATACACGCCCATGCTGGCGAGCGAAATATCGGGCTTCCCCGGCATCGGCGCCGGATCGGCGGGCTTCTCGGCGAAATCGATGATGCGGTCCGACGCGTCCACATGCATCACGCCGAAACCGGTCGCCTCGGCGCGCGGCACCTCGATGCAGGCAACCGTGACCTCGGCACCTTGCTCCACGTGCTGCTGCAGCATCTGCTCGTAATCCATCTTGTAGATGTGGTCGCCCGCGAGCAGCACGATGTAGCGGGGCGCGTAATCCTCGATAATATCAAGGTTTTGGAACACCGCGTCGGCGGTCCCCGCATACCATTTCTCTTCCGATACGCGCTGGCTCGCAGGCAGGATGTCGAAGCTTTCGTTGCGTTCCGGACGAAAGAAGTTCCAGCCGCGTTGCAAATGGCGGATCAGACTGTGCGCCTTGTATTGCGTCGCCACGGCGATGCGGCGAATGCCGGAATTGAGCGCGTTGGAAAGCGCGAAATCCACGATGCGTGTCTTGCCGCCGAAATACACGGCCGGCTTGGCGCGGACATCGGTAAGTTCCATCAGCCGGCTGCCGCGGCCGCCGGCCAGCACATAGGCCATGGCGTGGCGCGCATAGGGGCCGGGCGGAGCAGGGCTCATCCACCCCACGTGTAACGGCATCGCGAGGGGGTTGCCAGGAGCGGGTTTCGCCCTTGTCTCTTGCAGACGGCCGCGCCATAGAGGTCTGACCGAACCGGTCGGTCAGCGGCTGGGAAAGAACCTGCCCCGGGCCGGCGCTTTCAGGCTTCAACCTGCCGGAGGCCAGCATGGCAGACAGTCAGCCGCACGAGCGGCCGGAACACGACGAGGCAGCCGAGCCGGGCGAGCCGGAAGACCGGAAGCAAACCGCCTCGGCGGAAGCCGGCAAGGCGAGCGAGGATCGGCAGAAGCGCGAGGCCGAGGATCGGCGGGAGCAATCGCGCCGCACGGCGCGGCCTTGGGTAAGGCTGGGCATGGTGGCGGTGCTGGCGGTGCTGATCGGCGGCGGCATCTGGTACTGGCTGGCAACCAAGGACCTGGAGACCACCGATGACGCCTATACCGACGGGCGGGCAATCGCGATCTCCTCGCACGTCACCGGCACCGTGTTCAGCCTGGACGTAAACGACAATCAGTTCGTGCACGCCGGCGACCCGCTGATCCATATCGACCCGCGCGACTACCAGGCGGCGCTACTGCAGGCGCAGGGTCAGCTTGCAGCCGCAGAAGGGCAGTTGGCGGCGCAGCAGCATGCCTTCGAAATCGGCCGCGTGAATTTCCCGGCGCGGCTGCAGCAGGCGCAGGCGCAACTCAAGGACGCGCAGGCCAATCTGTTCAAGGCGCAGACCGACTATCGGCGGCAGCAGAGTCTGCCGCGGGGTGCCACGACCGGGCAGCAGATCGACTACGCGACCGCGGCGCTGCGCTCGGCCGAGGCGCAGGTGGCCTCATCGCAGGCCGCCGTGCTGCAAGCCACACCGGTGCAGCCGAACATCCAGCAGATCGGGTCGCAGGTGCGGCAGATTTCCGGCACGCTGGACCAGGCGCGCGGGGCGGTGCGGCAGGCGGAGCTGAACCTGTATTGGTGCGTAATCCGGTCGCCGCAGGATGGCTGGATCACGAAGCGCAACGTCGAACAAGGCAATTACGTGCAGCAGGGCATGCAAGTGTTCAACATCGTCTCCCCGGACGTGTGGATCACCGGCAATTTCAAGGAAACCCAGCTTGCCCGCATGCGGCCCGGCCAGCACGTGAAGATTTCGGTGGATGCATATCCGAATTTGAAGCTGGAGGGGCATGTCGATTCCTTGCAGCTCGGCTCCGGATCGAAGTTCACGGCGTTTCCGCCGGAGAACGCCACCGGCAATTTCGTGAAAATCGTGCAGCGCGTGCCGGTGAAGATCGTGATCGATAGCGGGCTGGATCCGAATCTGCCGCTGCCGCTGGGCGTGTCCGTGGAACCCACGGTGCAACTGAAGTGAGCGGCTCGGCGGGTGCCGGGTGGAAGCCGAAGGCAAACCCCTGGCTGATCGCCGTGGTGGTGACGGTGGCGGCGTTCATGGAGGTGCTCGACACCACCATCGTGAACGTGTCGCTGCCGCATATCGCCGGCAGTCTATCTTCCTCGTACGACGACGCGACCTGGGCGCTCACCAGCTACCTGGTCGCCAACGGCATCGTGCTGACGATCAGCGGCTGGCTCTCCGACGTGTTCGGCCGCAAGCGGTATTTCATGATCTGCATCGGCATGTTTACGGTGTGCTCGTTGCTGTGCGGCCTCAGCAGCAGCCTGCCGGAGCTGATCGTGTTCCGGCTGATGCAAGGATTTTTCGGCGGCGGCCTGCAGCCGAACCAGCAATCCATCATTCTCGACACGTTCGAGCCTTCGCAGCGCGGCAAGGCGATGGCCGTGGTGGCGGTGGCGACGATCGTGGCACCGATCCTGGGGCCGACGCTCGGCGGCTACATCACCGACAATTTCAGTTGGCGCTGGGTCTTTTTCATCAACATCCCGGTGGGCATGCTGGGCCTGTTTGGCGTGGGCACGCTGGTGGAAGATCCGCCCTGGGTCCGCGAACGCCGCAGCCAGGGCATCGACTATATCGGCATCGCGCTGATCACGCTCGGCCTCGGCTGCCTCCAGGTGGCGCTAGACCGCGGCGAGGACGAGGACTGGCTGGGCTCGCCGTTCATCCGCGTGATGTTTCTGTTCGCCGTGCTCGGCATTCTCGGCGCGATCGGCTGGCTGCTCACCGCACGCCGACCGGTGCTCAGCCTGCGGCCGCTGGCCGACCGGAACTTCGCCGTAGGTGTGACCATGATCGGCGGCATGGCATTCATTCTATATTCCAGCGCCGTCATCATCCCGCAATTCGCCCAGCAGGTGGTGGGCTACACGGCAACCCTCGCCGGGCTGATCCTGTCGCCCGGGGGTGCTGTGGTGATCCTGCTGATCCCGATCGTCACGCGCCTGCTCGGCATCATGCCGACCCGCTACCTGATCACGGTCGGCTTCACAGTGATGGGGTTCTCGCTGGTCTATTCCAGCCGCATCACGCCGAACATGGATTTCCTGCATCTGGCGCTGCTGCGCGCCGCGCAGACCGCGGGGCTGGCCTTCATGTTCGTGCCGATTTCCACCATCGCCTATTCCAGCCTGTCGCGCGAGCTGAACGGCGATGCGGCGGCGCTCTACACGATGTTCCGCAACGTGTTCGGCTCGATCGGAATTTCCACCTCGACCGCGCTGGTGACGCAGCAGACACAGACGCGGTCGGCCTATCTCTCGCAGTGGATGACGCCGCTCAATCCATCGTACCAGGCGCTGCAGCAGCAAACGCAGCAGGCGCTGTTCAACATGGGCCACCCGGCGGCGACCACGGCGCAGATCGCGACGGGGCGGATTTATCAGACATTCCTGCAGCAGGCTTCTGTGCTGGCCTATGCCAACGTGTTTCAGATTTGTGCGTTCGGTGCGTTCGCGCTGGTGCCGCTGACGTTCCTGTTCTCGAACTACAAGCCGAGCAAGGGCGCACCGGCCGCGGCGGCGCATTGATCCTGATGCGGCATGCGGCTTGGGCGCCTTCGTTGCGCATGGGCACCTTGGAAAGCCCCGAGCTACGGTGCCTGTCACAAAAAGCGAAGGTTCGACCCCGCGCCGTCACATTCCCGGCACAAACTTACCGCAATGCGATGCGTTGATGCCGCCCGGGGTCGCCCCCGCACCGGAAGAAAGGAACCCGGAACATGTCTCGCCTGCCCCAAGCGCGCCTATTGCGCCCGGCCTTGCTGGCCGCTGCCGCAACCCTCGCCCTCACCGCCGCCCTGCCGGTGGCGCCGGCGCAGGCGCAGGAATACGCCGATGTCACGGCCACCACAGCGCCGCCGCCGCTGGTGGCCTACGATCAGCCGCCGCTCCCCGGTCCCGGCTATCTTTGGACGCCCGGCTACTGGGGCTGGGGTTCCTATGGCTACTACTGGATACCCGGCACCTGGGTGCTGCCACCGCAGGCGGGTTTCCTGTGGACACCGCCCTGGTGGGGTTTCGTCGGCGGCCGTTATCTGTTCCATGGCGGCTACTGGGGCCCGACGATCGGCTTCTATGGCGGCATCAATTACGGGTTTGGTTATTTCGGCGCCGGCTTCGTCGGCGGCTACTGGGCCGGTGGCCACTTGTTCTACAACTCCGCCTATAACCATTTTGGCGGCGTTCACATAACAAACGTCTACACGCGCAACGTTACGAACATTACCGTGAACCGCGTGAGCTTCAACGGTCCGGGCGGCATTCAGCGCAGTGCCACGCCGCAGGAATTGGCTGCCGAACGCGGGCCGCGCGTCCCGCCCACCGCCGTGCAGACGCAACACATTTCGATGGCGCGCAACGATACGCAGTTGCGGGCGAGCGTCAATCACGGCCAGCCGCCGATCAAGGCAACCGCGCGCCCGACCGAGTTCCGGCCGCAAGCGGCGACGGGAGCGCACGCGGGACCGATGCAGCCACATGCCGCGGAACCGCCGCATACGGGCCTGGCGCCACGCCCGCCAAGCTACGGGCCAAGGCCGGCGGAACCCTACGGCGCGGCGCATCCGGGACCGTCTGGAATGGGCAGGGCGCCCGTGCCATACGGTAGGCTGCCCGGGGCGGCCCCGCTAGGTGGCCCCATGCACGGACCTGGCGCTCCGCATGGACCGGGCGGGCCCGTCCATCCGCCGGAGCCGCATCCCGCGCCGCATGAGGGCGGTCCACGCTGAAGACAGGCCCTACGTCAGGCCGGATTACTGGAACCGGCCTGACGTCGGCTTGACCCGCTCCCCACGGACCCGTTCGGCAGCTTCCAGCGGCGGGGCTGGCAGTCGCCCCGCTTCCGGAAGATAACGCCGTTCCGTCAAATCGTGGGAGCCGATGATGGACCAGATGCCCCGCCCGCAAACCGACATGCACGCGCTGCTGAAACATCAGCGTGCGGCCTTCCTCTCGGAACCAACGCCCACGCTGGAACAGCGCCGCGAAAGCCTGCGCCGCATCGAGGCGATGCTGAAATCCGGCCAGCGCCGGCTCGCCGACGCGCTCGCCGCCGATTTCGGCAACCGCTCGCGCGCCGAAACCGTGCTTTCGGAAATCATGCCCACGATCGCGGCCTCGGCGCATGCGCGCGCCAAGCTGGCCGGCTGGATGCGGCCGCGAAGCCGCGCGGTGGGCATGAACTTCAAGCCGGCGACGAACTGGGTGGAATACGGGCCAGTCGGCGTGGTGGGCGTCGTGGCACCCTGGAATTATCCGATTTTCCTCACCGTGGGGCCGCTCATCGATATCCTGGCGGCGGGCAATCGCTGCATGATCAAGCCCTCCGAACTCACGCCGGTCACGTCCGCGCTGCTGGCCGACCTGCTCGGCGAAAACTTCGCGCCGGAACAGGTGGCCGTGGTGCAGGGCGATGTGGTCGTCGGCCGCGAATTCTGCGCGCTGCCGTTCGATCATTTGCTGTTCACCGGATCGACGAATGTGGGTCGCGAGGTAATGCGCGCCGCGGCCGAGAACCTGGTGCCGGTAACGTTGGAACTGGGTGGCAAATCACCGGTGATCGTGGCTGAGGATTATCCGGTGGCGCAGGCCGCACGGCGTGTGGCGGTGGGCAAGTTCTTCAACGCCGGCCAGACCTGCACCGCGCCCGATTACGTGCTGGCGCCCGCGGCACAGGCGGAAAACTTCGCCGAGCGCGTGCTGTTCGAGGCCGAAGCGATGTTTCCGCAGCTTGCCGGCAACGCCGACTACACCGCAATCGTTTCTGACCGGCACCATGCACGGCTTGCCGAACTTGTGGCAGAAGCCGAACAGGCTGGCGCACGCGTGCTGCGCCACAAGTCGCCCGTCGGGGGCAATTTGCGGCATTTCCCGCCCACGGTGGTGCTGGATCCGCCGCCGGATGGGCGCCTGATGCGTGACGAGATTTTCGGCCCCGTGCTGCCGGTGCTGCGCAGCGGGTCGGTGGATGAAGCGATCGCTTTCGTGAAGGCCCGCCCGCGCCCGCTGGCGCTGTATCTGTTCACGAAGAATCGTGACACCGAGAGAAAGATTCTAGACCGGACCATTTCCGGGGGCGTTACCGTGAACGGCACGCTGGCACATACCGGACAGGAGGATCTGCCGTTCGGCGGCACCGGGCCTTCGGGCATGGGCGCGTATCACGGGCATGAGGGGTTCCTGCGATTTTCGCATGCGCGCGGCATCCACAAGCCCGGGTTTCTATTCGGCCTGGAGTTTCTGCGTCCGCCGCACGGGCGGCGCACGCAGATGGTGCTCAAGGCCCTGGCCGGCGCCGATCTGAAGTGAGTTCGCCGGTGGGCGGCGGTCGCGATGCCGGGCTCGTTCGCGGCATCGGCGTGCTGCCGTTCGGGGCGGCGATCGTGAACGGGGTAGTGGGCGCCGGCATCTTTTCGCTGCCGGGGGCGATCGCGGCTGCGGCTGGCGGCCTGGCGCCTTGGGCCTATGTGGCGTGCGCCACCGTTATGGCGGGCGTGGTGGCCTGCTTCGCCGAAGCCGGCAGCCGTATGCCCTCCAGTGGTGGCGCCGCGGCCTATGTGGGTTCCGCGTTCGGGCCGGGCGCCGGGTTCGTCGCCGGGCTGCTCACCTGGCTCAGCGCCGTGCTCTCGGCCGGCGGCATCTCGGCAGCGCTGGCCGGATCGGTGGGTGCGCTGCTGCCGCCGCTCGCGGGGCGTGCGGGCGAAACAGGCACGATCCTGCTGGCGCTCGGCGCACTCACCGCCGTGCACCTGCGTGGCGCGCGGGGTGCGGCAAGGCTCGTCGCGGCCGGAACGATGGCGAAACTGCTGCCGCTGCTGCTGTTCGTGGCCGCAGGAATATGGCTGCGTGGCGCGGGCAACGCGGCCACCGGTGTGCACGCCGCGCATGGCGGTTTCGGTCGCGCGCTGATCCTGGCGCTGTTCGCGTTCAACGGCATGGAAACGCCGATCGCCGCGAGCGGCGAAGTGGCGCACCCCAGCCGCAACGTGCCGCTGGCGCTGTGCGGCGCCATGCTCTTCGTGCTCGCGTTGTAT
>CAXUEX010000084.1:0-11857 GCA_964250215.1 uncultured Acetobacteraceae bacterium
TGCCGGGCGCACCGTGCGCGCCACGTAGGCGGCGCCGCTCGCCACCGTGCTGGCCGCCACGAGCCAGATCCCGGCCCAGCGCAGCGCCGGCGCATCGAGCGCCGCCGCGTTCAGCCCCAAAACCAGCGCCACAAGCCCGATCTGCATCGCGGTGTTCAATTTTGACAAGGCAATCGGGCGGATCGCCATGCCGTGGCCGAACATCCACAGCAGCATGACGCCGCCCACGATCAGCATGTCGCGGAACACGATCAGGATGGCCAGCCAGGCCGGCAGGGCCCCCACCGCTGCGAGCGTGACATACATGCCCACCATCAGCAGCTTGTCGGCCAACGGGTCCAGCGCCGCCCCGAGAGCCGTGCTGCCGCCCCTGCGCGCCAGCCAGCCATCCACCGCATCGGAGACGCCTGCCACCACGAACAGCGCGAAGGCCAGTCCCCATTCGCGCCGGATCACCAGCCACACCGCTACCGGCACGGCACAGAGGCGGCCGAGCGAAATGGCGTTCGGCAAGGTGAGTACGGCGGCGCCCGGGGTGGGCAACATGCCTTCCGGCATGGGTGGCCTCGATCGGCTGATTGAGCGCCAGCTTAGACTTGAAGGCCGTGAAGCCGCCAGACGGAAGGAAAAGTCGGGCGGCGATCGGACGGCCTGCTTACAACGCGCCGCCGCGCCGCCCCGCCGCCGCGGCCAGCCGCAACCGAAGTGCCTGCAGCCGGATGAAGCCCGCCGCATCCTTCTGGTCGTAGGCGCCGGCATCATCCTCGAATGTCACCATCCGCGGCGAATACAGCGAGACTGGGCTTTCGCGGCCGGTTACCACAACATTGCCTTTATACAGTTTCAGCCGCACCCGCCCGGTTACCGATTGCTGACTCGTATCGATCAGCGCCTGCAACATCCGCCGCTCGGGCGAAAACCAGAAGCCATTATAAATCAGCTCGGCATAGCGCGGCATCAGGCTGTCCTTCAGATGCGCCGCCTCGCGATCCAACGTGATGCTTTCCATCGCGCGATGCGCCGCCAGCAGGATCGTGCCGCCCGGTGTTTCGTAAATGCCGCGCGATTTCATACCGACGAAGCGGTTTTCCACGAGATCCAGCCGGCCGATGCCGTTCTCCCGGCCCCGCGCATTCAGCGCCGTCAGCAGCGTGGCCGGGCTCAGCGTCTCGCCATTCAGCGCAACGGCATCGCCGCGTTCGAAATCCACAGCGATTTCGGTGGTCACATCGGGCGCTGCCTCCGGGCTGATCGTGCGCTGATACACGCTTTCGTCCGGCGCCACCGCCGGGTCCTCCAGGATCTTTCCTTCCGACGACGAATGCAGCAAATTGGCATCCACCGAGAACGGGGCCTCGCCGCGCCTGTCCTTCGCGATCGGGATCTGGTGCGCCTCGGCGAATTCCAGCAGCTTCGTGCGGCTGGTGAGCTCCCACACGCGCCACGGCGCGATCACGCGCACGTTCGGATCGAGTGAGTAATAGGCCAGCTCGAACCGCACTTGGTCGTTGCCTTTGCCGGTGGCGCCATGCGCCACCGCGTCGGCGTTCACCTGTTCGGCGATTTCGATCTGGCGCTGCGCGATGAGCGGCCGCGCTATCGCGGTGCCGAGAAGGTATTGGCCTTCATACAACGCATTTGCGCGGAACATCGGGAACACGAAATCCCGCACGAAGGTTTCGCGCAGATCCTCCACGAAAATTTCGCGCACGCCGAACAGTTCGGCCTTCCGGCGCGCCGGCTCCAATTCCTCGCCCTGGCCGAGATCGGCGGTGAAGGTGACCACCTCGCATCCGTAGGTGGCGCGCAGCCATTGCAGGATTACGCTGGTGTCGAGGCCGCCGGAATAGGCCAACACCACTTTGCGCGGGTTCATGCCGAGGGCTCCGGCCGTCGCGGCACCATCAGCTTGGCGACGAAACGCTGCACGATCTGTCCGTTCTGGTTGCGGGTCAGATTCTCGATGGTGACCACGCCGCGATCCGGGCGGGATTTCGAGGCCACTTTGTCGAGAACCAGGCTTTCCACATGCAGCGTGTCGCCGGGCCGGGTGGGATACGGCCAGGCGATTTCGCCGCCCAGCCCCACCGCGCCGCCCGCAATCGGCATCCCGCCAATGACGATCAGCCGCATGGTGATCGCGGCGGTATGCCAGCCGCTCGCCGCAAGCCCACCAAACAGCGAATCGCGCGCGGCGACGGCATCGAGGTGGAAAGGCTGCGGATCGTAACGGCGCGCGAACTCCAGCATCTCGCTCTCGGCGACCGTCGTCGATTGCGTGACGTGCCGGTCCCCGGGTTGCAGATCGTCGAAAAAGAGCTGGGGCGCTTCGGTCATTGTCCGAAGCAATGCCCGCCTCGGTTGCCGAAGCGCAAGCGCTCAGGCGGCGTTTCTTGCGGGCGCGGCGGCTGGGGCGCCCGCGATCCGGTTCCGACCGGCCTGTTTGGCCCGATAGAGCGCCTGATCGGCCGCATCGATCAGCGGCTGCGGATCTGTCCCAGGCTGCGGATACGCGGTGGCCGCACCGATGCTGACGGTCACGACGCCGAACGGACTTTCCGCATGTTCGCGCTTCGTTGCCATCACGTCGCGCCGCAGCCGCTCAGCCACGATGAGGGCGCCAGCCGCTTCGATGCCTGGCAGCAGCGTCACGAATTCCTCGCCGCCGAAGCGGCCGGCGAAATCCGGTGGCCGGCGCAATCCGCTTTCCAGCATGGCGGCAATAGCTCGCAGGCACTGATCGCCGGCCGGGTGGCCGTAATGGTCGTTGTAGAGTTTGAACAAATCCACATCCAGCACCAGCAGCGAAAGCGCCGTGCGCTCGCGCGCCGCACGCGCCCATTCGCGCGTGAGCATGGTGTCGAACGCGCGGCGGTTGCCGATGCCGGTGAGCCCGTCGGTGGCCGAGAGATGCTGCAGTTGCTCGTTCGCCTCGCCAAGCGCGGCGCAGGTGCCGGTGAGTTCGACATTCGCTCGCGCCAGCGCCTGCTCCGAGCGCAGCAGCGAGACCGTTTGCCGGCCGACGAAACGCGCGATGGTGTTGTTGGCCGAAAGCTGCAACAGGAAGAACAACGCGCTGAACTGGTAGAGCGGATCGCCGCTCAGCGCAAAGCCGAGCGCGGCCGGCAAGGTGGCGGCGAGCGACTGCCACATCACTGACGCCGGCGAAGCCGCGTTGCGGATTGCGACCCCGGCGACCCATCCGGCCTGCACCATGGAAACGCCCACCCGCAGAGCCGGCTCGGCCTCCAGCCGCATGACCGCGAAGCTCGTGATCCCCCAGAGCGCGCCGGTGGGAATGGCGCCCAGCAGGAACCTGGCCGCCCAGACCTGCGGCGAGCCCGTGCCCCTGGCGGGCCAATACGAGCGTGCGAGCCACAGCCGCGCCGGCAGCAGCGCCAGCGTGGCCAAGCCGATGCCGGCAAACAGCGGCAACCCGGTTTGCAGCCAGCAGATGGCCACGAGCAGGAGCAGCGCCAGGCTGCCCTCGATGAGCGGACGGCCCTGGGCGAACAGCGAATCCGCCATCCGCCAGCGCTGTTCCTCAGAAAGCTCGCCGCGCCCCAGCAGCAGCGCAAACATTCGACGCCCACCCCCTACAAGCCGCGCCAAAGCATCGTCGAAAAAGCTTTCGCAGGCCTTACACAAGCGACGCGCGGTTCGGTCCCCAGCGTATGCTTCCCTCCAACGGCACCAGCAGCCCCGCCGCGATCTGAAGCGCGCCGGGTTTGTCGGAGGCTGGTTTTCTTGAGTCACGCCGCCATGACGGGTTCCTCAATCTGGGCATGACCCACACCCGCTCGGCAAGCCGGAGGACGGCCAATAAAGCGGCTTGAGTAGCCGCGACAGAGATGTATGCCAGAGAGGATGCGCAGCCGCTCACCAAAAGCATCAATCAATAAGGTGAAAGTCTTGTGAGAAGAAAATGGCGGAAGGAGTGGGATTCGAACCCACGGTACGCTTTCACGCACACACGCTTTCCAAGCGTGCGCCTTAAGCCGCTCGGCCATCCTTCCTTAACGCCGGCGTGATAGCGGGAGGCGCACGCCGCCGGCAAGCGGGCCGCCTTGCCTCAACTGCCCAGCCGCACTTCCAGCCGGGCCAGTTCGCTCGCATGCAGCAGCAGCACACCGTTGGTTGCCGCAAGCTGCTGCGCCGCCGCGGTATAGGCTTGGTTGCTCACCACGGCCGCAAACTGCGCCGCTTCATGGCCCCGCGCCGCTACCGCCTCTTGCACAGCCTTGTTGCCGATCGGCCGGCCGTGCAGCTTGCATTGCAGAACCAGGCGGCGACCGGCTTTCTCGGCCACCACATCCACCCCCTGGTCACGGCCCGGCGGTGAGAGCCGCGCATCCCAGCCGGCGCGGCGCAGCTCTTCGGCGCAGAATGCTTCGAAATCGGCGGCCGACATCGCCCCGGGCTGCGCATTCCCGCTCGGCCCGGCCATCGCTGCACCCTCCACCCTGGCGGCGATATCCGCTTCCAGCGCAGCCCGTCCGGCTTGCAATGCCGCAAGGGCCGAGCCCGACAGTGCGGGCGCAATATGCGCATCTACGAAATAAGCGATTTCCTTCTGCCATTTTCCGAGCTGTGGCTTGCCGTAAGGATCGGGTCGGACGAGCTGCATGCGCCGCCGCACCAGCGCCGGCAGGTGCTGCGCGATCGCTGCCTCGGCCATTCGTCTCGCCGTGCGCCGTGCGCGCCGGGCGGTGCGTGACCGCAACAGTCGCAGCAGCACGAACGCGGCGGCAAGGCCGGCGAAGATCAGCCCGAACAGATGCGCCAGCGGCGCGACCCCGGGCCCGATCACTGCAAAAACGGATTGCTCCGCCGCTCGGCACCAATCGTGGAATTCGGCCCATGGCCGCAGACGAACCCGAAATCGTCGCCCAACGGCAGCAGCTTTTGCCGGATCGCCGCGATCAGCGCCGCATGATCGCCATACGGAAAATCGGTGCGCCCGACCGAACCCTGAAACAGCACGTCGCCCACCTGCGCGAAACGCGCGGCGCGATCGACGAAAACCACGTGCCCTGGCGTGTGGCCGGGACAGTGCAGGATTTCAAAACGATGGCTGCCGAACGCCAGCATTTCGCCCTCGGCAAGCCAGCGGTCAGGGGTTACGTTGCGCAACCCGCTCAGCCCAAACATCGCGCCTTGCTGGCCCAGGTTTTCCAGCAGCATGCGGTCCGGCTCGGCTGGCCCCACGATCGGCGCGTGGGCGTGATCCGGCCGCCGGTTCAGCGCATCGCGCAAATTCATCGCCTCGCCCGCGTGATCCAGATGTCCGTGCGTCAGCCAGATGGCCTGCACGTCGATGCCGGCGCGCGCGATGGCGGCCTCGATATGCGGCAGGTCGCCGCCGGGATCGACAACAACGCCATGCCTGGTCTCCGTGTCCCAAAGCAGCGTGCAATTCTGCGCGAAGGGCGTGACCGGAACCACTTCGATGCCCAATCGAGACATGTCCTACGCGCGGTCCGCGAGTTTCACGAATTTCAGGTTTTCCGGCCCGGTATAATTCGCCGAGGGCCGAATAATCTTGTTATCTGCCCGCTGTTCGATCGCGTGCGCGGCCCAGCCACTGGTGCGCGAAATCACGAACAGCGGCGTGAACATCACAGTGGGAACGCCAAGCAAGTGATAGCTTACGGCACTGAACCAATCCAGGTTCGGGAACATGCGCTTGGCATCCCACATCACGCGCTCCAGCCGATCGGCAATGTCGAACATGCGCATCGAACCGGCCTGCTGGGACAGCCGTCGCGCCACTTCCTTGATCACCTTGTTGCGCGGGTCGCCGGTGGTGTACACCGGATGGCCGAAGCCGATCACCACTTCGCGCCGTTCCACCCTCGCCCGGATATCGGCTTCCGCCTCGTCCGCGGTGGCATAGCGCTGCTGGATCTCGAAAGCCGCTTCGTTCGCGCCGCCGTGCTTCGGACCGCGCAGCGCGCCGATGCCGGCCGCGATCGCCGAATACATGTCCGATCCCGTGCCGGCCACCACGCGGGCCGCGAAGGTGGAGGCGTTGAACTCGTGTTCCGCATACAGGATCAGCGAAATGTGCATCGCTCGCACCCACGCCTCGCTCGGCCTCGTGCCGTGCAGCAGATGCAGGAAATGGCCGCCGATGCTGTCGTCATCGGTTGCCACATCGATACGCTTCCCATTCTGCGCATAATGGAACCAGATCAGCAGCATCGAGCCGAGTGAGGCCAGCAGACGATCGGCGATGTCGCGCGCGCCGGCATCGTTATGATCGTCCTTCTCCGGCAATGCGCAGCCCAGCGCCGATACGCCGGTGCGCATCACGTCCATCGGGTGCGTCGAAGCCGGCAACGCCTCCAACACCTGCCGCACCGCAGCTGGCACACCGCGCAACGATTTCAACTTCGCCTTGTAGCCGCGCAGCGTCGCCTCGTTCGGCAGGCTGCCGTGCACCAGCAGATAAGCAATCTCCTCGAATTCGCTGATTTCCGCAAAATCCAGGATGTCGTAGCCGCGATAGTGCAAATCGTTGCCGGTGCGTCCCACGGTGCACAGTGCCGTGTTGCCGGCCACAACGCCGGAAAGCGCCACCGATTTCTTTGGCTTCGGGGCGTGCGCGGATGTGGGGCTGTCGTTCACAAGAAAGCTCCTGTCAGTTCACGCCATCCGCCAGGATGGAGCGGGCCACGATTACGCGCATGATCTCGTTAGTGCCCTCCAGAATCTGGTGCACGCGCAGGTCGCGGACGATTTTTTCCACGCCGTAATCCGCAAGATAGCCGTAGCCGCCAAAGAGTTGCAGTGCATCGTTGGCAACCGAAAATCCAGTATCGGTGGCAAACCGTTTCGCCATGGCGCACAGCCGTGTCGCCCGCGGTTCGCCGGCATCCAGCGCTGCCGCGGCATGCCACAAAAAAATGCGTGCGGCTTCCAGCCCGGTTGCCATATCGGCCAGGCGAAATTGCGTCGCTTGAAAACTGTCTAGGCGCTGGCCGAAGGCGCTGCGGTCGGCGGTATAGGCCAGCGCCCTTTCCAGCGCCGATTGCGCGCCCCCCAGCGAGCACGCGCCGATGTTCAGCCGGCCGCCATCCAGCCCGGCCATGGCTATCCGGAAGCCCTCGCCTTCCTGGCCAATACGGTTCTCGATCGGAACAACCACGTCCTCCAGCACCACCTGCCGCGTCGGCTGCGCGTTCCAGCCCATCTTGCGCTCGTTCGCGCCAAAGCTCAGGCCCCTCGCATCGGCCGGAACCAGCAGGCAGGAGATGCCGCGCGGCCCATCGCCGCCGGTGCGGGCCATCACCGCATACATGTCGGCCGCACCGGCTCCCGAAATGAACTGCTTCACGCCGTTCAGCCGATAGCTCTGCCCATCACGCACCGCGCGGGTGCGCAACGCCGCCGCATCCGATCCGCTGGCCGGCTCGGTGAGGCAATAGGCACCGAGCGTGCGCATGGCGCAGAAATCCGGCAGCAGCGATTGCCGCTGTTCGGGGCTGCCAAAGCGGTCGATCATGCCGCCCACCATGTTGTGGATCGAGACATAAGCCGAGATCGCGGCGCAGCCGGTAGCCAGCGCCTCGAAGATCAGCGCCGCATCCAGCCGGCGCAGCCCCGAGCCGCCCACATCCTCGCGCACCGCGATACCGCCGAAGCCGAGCGATGCGGTCTCGCGGATCACATCCACGGGAAAATGCTTGGCCGCGTCCCATTCCAGCGCGAACGGCGCAATCCGGTCGTCGGCGAAACGCCGGGCCATTTCACGCATCGCGTGCTGGTCCGGCGTGAGCGCGAAGGGGGTGAGGGGCGAGGCGGCATCCATCGGGCGGGTCTCCGAAGCCGGCTTCCCGCTTGCCGGCGCGGGCAGGTAGGACCATCTGCCCTTCCATGCCAAGGGTTCGTCGCTCCCCGTAACGGCGAGCGACGGGCAGCTATGTTTAAAACGAGGGCCTGTGCCGCGATCAAATCGCGATGATGGCCAAGGGCGTTCTGCCCACAGGAGTGTCGATGCTCTACGATTATTACGAGTGGCAACGCGCCAGCCTGGCGCCGATGCGCCTGTTCGCGAGCGGCGCGCTGCGGCTGCTGGACATGCCGGGCAACCCGTTCCGTCCCACGCCGCTCGGGCGCGTGACGGCCGCGGCGCTCGATCACTTCGAGCACAATACGCAATATTTCGGCAAGCCCGCATTCGGCCACAGCGAGACGCTGATCGAAAATCAGCGCGTGGCGGTGATGGAGGCTGTAGTGCAGCATCGCACTTGGTGCGACCTGCTGCATTTCGGCCGCGCCGCGCACCGGACGGACGACCCGCGCCTGCTGATCGTAGCACCGCTATCAGGTCATTTCGCCACGCTGCTGCGCGGCACAGTGGAAGCGTTTCTGCCCGACCATGATGTGTATATCACCGATTGGGCCAATGCGCGAGACGTGCCGGTATTCGCCGCCGACTTCGATCTGGACGACTATATCGATCATTTGATCGACCACCTGCGGCTGCTTGGTCCACGTACGCACATATTGGCGGTGTGCCAGCCCGCCGTGCCCGTGCTGGCGGCGACCGCGCTGATGAATGCCGCGAACGATCCGGCTGCACCCGCTTCCATCACGCTGATCGGCGGCCCCATCGACACGCGCGAGGCGCCTACCGCAGTGAACGCATTTGCCAAGCGCCACAGCCTGGACTGGTTTCGCAACAACGTGATCCACACGGTGCCGTTCGGCAACGCAGGTTTCATGCGCCGCGTGTATCCGGGTTTTCTGCAGCTCGCCGGCTTTATGGCCATGAATCTCGACCGGCACATGGAAGCCCATTGGCAGATGTTCCAGCACTTGGTGGACGGCGATGGCGAATCGCTTGCCGCCAAACGAGCCTTCTACAAGGAATACAAGGCTGTGATGGATATGTCAGCTGATTACTATTTGCAGACCATCTCCGCCGTGTTTCAGGACCATCTGCTGCCGCGCGGCCTGCTGGTGTCGCGTGACCGCAAAGTGGATTGCGCCGCCATCACCCGCACCGCGCTGATGACGATCGAAGGCGAGCGCGACGATATCTCCGGCCTCGGCCAGACACGCGCTGCGCATAGATTGTGCAATAACCTGCCTGAGCGGATGAAGCTGCATCACGAGCAGGAAGGTGTGGGCCACTATGGACTGTTCAATGGCAGCCGATTCCGACGTGATGTGGCGCCGCGCATCAAAGATTTTGTTCGAAAAAATCAGTAAGACGGTTTTTTTTGGAAGAAAGAAGCCAAGAACTTTGGCCAATTCAGGCGGCGAGACTGGGACAGTCCCGCCGCCGGTGGCGTCAGACGGCTTTCTTCAGGTTCGGGCTGGCTTTGAAACGCACGGTCTTTCCGGCTTTCACCTTCACGGGTTCGCCGGTGCGCGGATTCATCGCCTTGCGCGCCTTGGTTTTCTTCACGGTGAAGGTGCCGAACGATGGCAGCGTGAACCCGCCGTCGCGCTTCAATTGATCCACGATCGCTTCGATCAGCGCGCCAGCCGCCACATTTGCGGCAACGCCGGTGCATTCCGTGGTTTCCTGAATGACACCCGCGATAAAGGCCTTGCTCATTCGTTCGTCCCATTCCTGTTTCCGCCCAGCGCCACAGCGGCGCTTGGCCCTCGATCGGCCTGGCCCCGACCATTCGCCCACCCGTTTGCCAAAGCGGCAGCGGCACCTGCGCGACTCTGAAAGCCCTACCTTTCGCGGGTGAAATAGCGGCTTTCAAGGCAGCCGGCAACCGATCGCCGCTTCGATATTTTTCAATGCTCCGCAGAAGAGTTCCCGGGTGTTGCGGAAAAGCCCGACCCTCTGGGCGGAAAAGCCGGCTGCCATTCCCGGCCTGGCTGCAACGAGGCCTGCGGATTGTAATACGGATCTTCGGCCAGGACGGTGCCCCAGCGTTGACGCAGCCGGCGCACCTCCACCGCTTCCAGCGCCGCGCGCTCGCCGCGGTAATGCCGGCCCAGCGAAAGCGATTCGAAATGCAGCAACTCGGCGCCGGCGCATTGCACAATCCGCCATCCTTCGCGGCGCAGCCGAAGGCAGAAATCCACATCGTTCAGCGCAATGGCAAATCCGGGATCAAGGCCGCCCAGCGACTGAAACGCCTGCGCCCGCACCGCCATGCACGCCGCCGTCACAGCCGAAACCTCGCGATCCAGAACGGAAAGCCCGAACGCGCCCGGATCGTCCCGAAGTTGCAATCGGTCGGCATGTTCGCAAAGATGCGCAAGCCCCAGAATTACGCCGCCATGCTGCACCATGCCGTTGCCATACAGCAGCCGCGCCCCCACCGCGCCTACGTCCGGCTCCTGAAAATGCGCGAGCATGGCTGGCAGCCAGCCTTCGGCCAGCGGGAAAACATCGTCGTTCAGCAGTAGCAGAATATCGCCGGTGGCCGCGGCCGCGGCGCGATTGTTCACCTCAGCATAATTAAACGCCGCCTCGTTCAGCGCCACGATGCGCAGCCGCGGCAGCGATTTCAGTCGCGCCAGTGTAGCCGCCTGCGTGCGATCCGCTGCATCTATGGACGAAACCGCCACCAGAAGCTCGAAATCCAGATCACGTGTGGTATCGAGCACACGGCGCAGGCAGCGCAGCACGTGGGACGCGCGGCAGGCGGAAGCCACCACGGCAGTCACGCGCGGCAGAACCCGGCCGGGAAGCAGCCGCACCCGCAGATATCGCCGCGTGGCGGTGATTTCCGCTGCCAGCCCGCGTCTCGCCAGCGCAACCTGCGTTACATCCCGCATCTCCGAAGGCATATCCGCATCTGCCGGCAAGTGCGTCAGAATCGCCGGGATTCGCGAAACGCGGGTGCCCGGCCGCAGCGCCAAGTCCAGCTTCACCGCCTCGGCATCCGCCGGCCGCACCGTCTCGGGGCCAGGCCAGCGAACGAGGCAGGCCCCGGTCGTCAGCAGCCCGCTGCGCATCAGGGCCGGCCCCGGACCCGGCTTGAATATCGGATCGCGCCGCTCGCCATCGGCGCCGAACCGATCGGTGTCGGCATACACGAAATCGGTATCGGGCCCGGCGGAAGCGGCGAATGCCGCAAGCGCGCCGCGCGCCAGGCACTCGCCTTCTCGCAGCAGCAGCACCCAATCGCCCGCCGCCACGGGCCAAGCATCTCCATGGGCCACGCAATGCACAGTGGCCGACTCGGGCTGCGGCCGGAGCGCGTCCAGGCTGCACGCGCGGGCCGCCGGATCGCCACCGAGCAGCAGCACCGCCGGAGACTGGCCGGGTTGGGCATTCGCCAAATCGCCTTCGTACCAGCGCAGCCATTCTCGATAAGGCGGCGCTTCCCCCCGGCGCATCGGAGCTTGGCCCAGCACGGCCCGGAGCCGGCCGATGCGCCCGCGACGGTCGCCGGCCAGCGCCGCCGGCAGCGCGCCAAGCCCCTGGCACAGCAGCAGCGTAGCGGCGTGCAGCCGGCCCAACACGCGGATTTGCGCCCGGAGCCCCGGGGGCGCGGTGCCCAGCACGTGCAGTTCCAGCGCGCCCGCCTCGCGCGGCACATGCAGCAGCGTTTCGCGCCACACGCGGCGCCCTCGGCCGCGGAGCTTGCCTAGAAAAGCCTCCCGCACCACCTGGCCGCGCGCCGTATCCGCCAGCTCCAGCTTCGCCCACCAGCCGGCGCCGCTCACGGCATGCAGCCGCAGCCGCACCCAGTTGCCGGCGGCAGGTGGCGGCAGAGGCGGTCGAAGCAGGATGCCGGGAGCGGCCCGGGGAGACATTCAGGGCGCTCCGGAGTGCCGCCCCTTGATCGCGCCCCGCATTGCCGCTGACAAGGCTACCATGCCGCTGACAGAACCACGCCGCGGCCCATCTGAGCCGCAGCCCCTGAATGGAATC
>CAXUEX010000085.1:0-11755 GCA_964250215.1 uncultured Acetobacteraceae bacterium
GGCGCGGAAGCCGCCGAAGCCTGGCTGATCTGGCTGGCGGCCGAGCGCCGGGCCGCGCCGAAAACCGTTGCCGCTTATGCCGGCGATTTGCACGGTTTCCTGCGTTTTCTGGCCGAGCACCTCGGCGATCCACCCGATCTGCCGACCTTGGCCACGCTGCGCGAAGCCGATTTCCGCGCCTGGCTCGCCCGGCTTGCCGCCACCGGCCATGTCAGCCGCAGCCGTGCCCGCCAGTTCGCGGCGGTGCGCGGCTTTTTCCGCTATCTCGCGCGGCGGCATGGCGTGGAAAACCCGGCCGCGAGACTCGTGGCCTCGCCGAAGGTGCGGCCGAAACTGCCGCGCGCGCTGGAGGTGCCGGAAACGCGGCAACTCATCGAGGCCGCGGCCGAAGCCATCGCGCCCTGGCAACAGGCACGCGACGTGGCCTTGCTCACGCTGCTCTACGGCGCGGGCCTGCGCATCGGCGAGGCGCTGGCGCTGGATGTGCGCGACGCTCGCCCGGGCGGCACGCTCCGGGTGGTGGGCAAAGGCGCGAAAACCCGCCTGGTGCCGGTGCTGCCGGCCGTGCAGCAGGCGATGGCGGCCTGGCTCGCGCTGCACCCGCGCGCCGCCGATCCGGCCGCCCCGCTGTTCCTGGGCGCCCGCGGCTTGCGGCTGCACGCTTCCGTGGCCCAGCGCAACGTGCAGTGCTTGCGCCGCCGTATCGGCCTGCCGGAGCACACCACGCCGCACAAATTGCGCCACGCGTTTGCGACGCATCTGCTGGCCGGGGGCGCCGATCTGCGGGCGATTCAGGAATTGCTGGGGCACGCCAGCCTTTCCACCACGCAGGTCTATACGCAGGTGGATCCGGCGCGGCTGCTGGCGGTTTGGCGGGCGGCGCATCCTCGGGCGAAGTAGAAAGGAAGATGTTCTTTCTTTGAAAAGAAAGAACCAAAGAAACTTTCATTCATTTGGGCGAGGCTGCGGAAACACCGCGGCACCAAATAGATGAAAGTTCTTTGCTTCTTTCTTTCAAGAAAGAAGATTCTTAATAGCTTTCCTGCTTAACGGCTGCCTGCTGCACTGCCGAATAATTCCGCAGCAGCGGCTTCAGCGAGAAGCTGTTGTAGAGTGGCTGCTGATCGGTGATGTGCGGCGAGTTGTAGCGGGAAGAATTGCCGTAGGTGAGCAGCGTGCCGCCGGTGGTGCCGGCGCTGGTGAATTCTACCAGCTGCACGTAGCCATCGCCGCCGTAGGAGATGAAAAATGGACCGATGTTCGCACTGTCCGCCACCCGCAGCGGCCCGAACACGTCGTCGGTGCCGCTATTCGGGGTTGGTGTCGGCGGAAGCAGCGAAAAGATGTTGTCCTCGTCGCCCATCAGCACCTGAGGTGTCGTCCATGGCGTATGCACGCCGCTGCGCGTGACAAGCGTGGTTTTGTGCAGCGCGCCCCATGGTGCCTTCGCACCTCCGGCCGACGCAAAGTTCGTCTGCAAGAAGTTATATGCGTTCTCTAATTCGGTCAGCAGAATCGCATTGTTCACCGCATCGAGCCCCGAAGGCGTGCTGATCGGCGCGCTCGCGCTCCATCCCACCTTGAATTTCGGATGCTGATAGTAAAGCGAATCCGTGGTGTCGGGCACCACCGTTTGCGGGTTGGCGTTGATATCGGCGATCACCCGGTTCCACCAATTCTCGAACAGCACCCCGCCCACGCTGTTCGCGTTCATCGTATGGTCCCACGCCATCAGGATCGCGGCCGCCGCCTGCTGATTGGCGTCGCCGCCCTGGCCCAGCGTGATCAGGTCCCCCACGATCCGGTCCGCCAGCTCGGATTCCACCGACATCTTGAAGCCCAGGATATCCGCATAGGTGAATTGATGCGGCATCGCGAGCAGGTTGGTGCCGTGCTGCGGCCGCATTTCCATGAATTGCGGCGCGATCCATTGCGGGAAATTCGCATAGGTCAGGCCCGGCGGCGTCGCGAAGGTTTTCAGGTTGTTGAAAGCCGTGTTCCAGGGCGGATTGTTGCTGTTGGCAATGAACCCGTCCGTCGGGTTGATCGCCTGCGGCAGCTTGCTGAACGGCAGGGTTTGCGTCCACACCAGCGCGGGATTCGTGCCGTCGAGGATCATCTCGTAATTCAGGAACGGCATGTTGCTGGCGCTGCGGTCCGGCTGGCCACCACCGAACAGATAGAAGATCTTGCCGCTCTTGTCGGCGTACATCGTGTTGAAGAACGGCATCTGCAACTGCGATTCGGCGGCCATGAACTGCTTCAGGCTGGTGGCCGTGATCATGTCCCAATACTGCGTCACCAGGCTGTTCTGCGCCAGGCCCGGCACGCGCAACGCCAGCGCCTTGGTGCGGCCGCTGTTGAACGCAATCACCGGCCCCTGGATGGCGTTGTAGATATCCACGGTTTGCGGCAGCAGCGTGGTGCCATCCGCCTGCAACACCTGGATGGTATCCGTGCTGTGCACCAGCGGGTAGTATTGCCCGGCATACAGATAGTTGTTGCCCGTGCTGTCCAGCGTGAGCTGGTACAGATCGGCGTTCTTGATCGTGTTGTTGGTATGCGTCCAACCCAAATAATCGTTAAACCCGATGCCGATGAACGGGGCGCCCACGAACGTCACGCCCTGCGCGTTCAGCGTGGGTGAATTCGGGTTGCCGACCACCAGATTGGCTTCCATCCACTGATAAATGCCAAGCCCGCCGGGCGGCGCGTTCACGCCCCATGGCAGATGCGGGTTGCCCATCAGAATGGCGTTGCCGTTGCCGGGCACGAGCTTTGCCGGACCGATCGCCCAGCCGTTGGACCCATTGCGCGGAATGGCGGGATTTTGCGGCGGCGTGCCGAGCGAACCGGTGGCGAGCCAGTTCGCCTCCAAATTCGGCACGTTGCTGGTTTCGGTAAGGAAATTGAACCAGATCGTGTATTGCTCCAGCGCCGTCACGTCGGTTGGCACCAGCGGCAGGATTTTCTGCAATTGCGGCGGAATGGTGCTGCCGTAGCGCTGCGCGTATTCGTTCGCGCCGTCGCACACCGCCTGGATATATTGCTGCTGCGTGGCACCGCCCTGCTGCAACCAGCGCACCGCGCGGTTGGGAATGCCCTCGATGCGCACCAGCTCGTCGCCGGCCACATAGGAATTGTTCGGTCCAGCCCCGAAATACTCCGCATACCGCCCGCGGGCCAGCGCCACGTTGCTCAGCACCGTCTCGGCATGATTTTCCATCGCCGCGTAGCCCAGCCCCTTGATCACGGTGGGGATGTCCGGCCCGTAGATATGCGGCACGGCGTAGTTGTCCCACAGGATGGTGCCGGTGGATTGCGCCATGGCCGGCGCGGCCAATCCGAACGCGGAAGCGGCCAGCAGCGCCCGCAGCCCCACAAGGCGGCTCGAAATCATCGTATCCTCCCAAACCCTTCTTTGCCGGCCACAACAGCCGAGAAGCGCCGCTTCCGCAAGGGTGGCCGCCCGGTCAGAGGAATCGCTTGATCAACGCCGAAAGCCGGTGCCGCCGCAATTCGCGCCGCGCCGCCGCGCCCGCCGCCATGTAGTTGAGCTGGATGGAGGCGCGGTGGCCCACATAGGGCAGATGCCCGTGCCAGGTGGCCGGGCCGTTCGGAAACACCAGCAGCGTGCCCCGCGTGGGGGGCACCTCCACGGTGTAATCCGCGAGATCGTCCGGCCCGCGCAGCAGCCGCAGGCAGCCGCCCTCGGCCTCGAACCCGTCCGGGTTCAGATACAGCAGCACGGTCACGCGCTTGGCCGCCGAATCGGTATGGATCTGGCCATCCTTCGCGCGGCAGGCCACCCGCAGAGTCAGCATGGTGGGCGCATCCGCCAGATCCAGCCCGAATTTGCCGCCGATCGCGGCCTTCAGCGCGTCACCCTCAAGCTCGCGCACCAACGCCTTTGCGGCCGGCCCCAGCGCCAGCGCCTCGGGCGGGAACGAGCCGCCTTTGCCGGTTTTCGGGATATCGGCGTGGATGGCCGCAAGCGCGGCAGGCGGCACGAAGCCGCGCACGATCAGATGCGGGAACGGATCGCCGGCAACTGTCGCCGCCTCCAGCGCCGCATAATCCAGCAGGTTGCCGGCAGGCTGCGTATCCATGCGGCCGGAATGCACCCGGCCCCAGACTTAAGCAAGCACAGCAGGCTTAAGCAAGCACGGCGATCAGGTGCGGTTGAACGTCCGGAATTTCAGCACGCCGTGCGTGGAAAGCCAGTGCGGGCATTGCGGCGGCGCCACCTGCACATAAGCCGCACGCGAAATCCAGCCATGCGGATTTACGCATCCGCTCGGGGCCGCGCCGGCGGCGACGAACATCCATGCGGCGGCAAGCGCGGTCATCGTAGCCTCATTGCGTCTCTGCGGACAGCAACGGCGCGACTCGCTCGGGGGTTGAGGCTTCGCGCAACCGTGATCGCGCGTTTGTCACTTGACCCATGCCCGGTTAAGCGCCGCTGCATGGAAGGCCCCCTCGCCGCCTATCGCGCGCGCATCGCCGCCGGAAAGCTGACGCCCGACGACCCCCAGCTTTTGGCCGCCGAGCGGCTGCAGGATCTCTGGACGAAGCTGCGCGGCTACGATCCGCCGCCGCGTGCCGCCTTCCGCTTCAGCCGGCTGCTGCGTTTCCGCGCCACGGAAGGCGCCGAAAACCACCCGAACGGCCTTTATTTGGTGGGTGACGTGGGGCGCGGCAAATCCATGCTGATGGATTTGTTCTTCGCGCACGCGCAGGTGGTGCGGAAACGCCGGCTGCACTTCCACGAATTCATGGCCGAAACCCACGCCACCCTCGCCGCGATGCGCGCCGAAAACGCCGAGCTCGCCGATCCCATCCCGCCGCTGGCCGATCGTGTTGCCACCGCCGCGGCGCTGCTCTGCTTCGACGAGTTCCAGGTGAACGACATCGCCGACGCCATGATCCTGGGCCGATTGTTCCAGGCGCTGTTCGAACGCGGCGTGGTGGTGGTGGCCACCTCAAACACACCACCCGACGATCTGTTCCGCGGCCGGCCCGGTCGGGACGCGTTCCTGCCGTTCATCGATATTCTCAAGCAGCATCTGGATGTGCTGGTGCTGGAAGGCGAGCGGGATTGGCGGCGCGAGAAGCTGCGCCAACTCGCCACCTGGCACGTGCCGGCCGATGCGCCGGCCGAGGCGGCGCTGCACGCGGCGTTCCGCGAACTCTCGAACGGCGAGCCCGCCCGGCCCTGCCGCCTGCGCGTGCTCGGCCGCGAACTCGCGGTGCCGATGGCCGCCGGCGGCGTGGCGCGCTTCGATTTCGCCGATCTCTGCGGCACTGTGCTGGGGCCGGCCGATTACCTGGCGCTGGCGACGCATTTCCAGGCGCTGGTGCTGCACGGCATTCCGCTGCTGGGGCCGGAAAACGCCGACGAAGCGCGGCGGCTGATCGTGCTGGTCGATGCGCTCTACGAACATCGGGTCAAGCTCGTGGCCAGCGCCGCCGCACCGCCCGATGCGCTGTATCCGGAAGGCGAAGGCGCCCAATCGTTCCAGCGCACGGCCTCGCGCCTGGCGGAGATGCGCAGCGCCGAGTACCTCGAGCTGCCGCATCTGACTTAGCCAAGAAAGGCCGGGGCTCCGCCCTGGACCCGCTACCCCATCTTTACCCCCGGCCGGCGCCTCGCTATACGGGCGGCCCGCTGGTCCCGGATAGCTCAGTTGGTAGAGCAAGCGACTGTTAATCGCTCGGTCGCAGGTTCGAGCCCTGCTCCGGGAGCCAGACCCACGATTTTCACCAATGCGCGGCTGGTGCTGCCCGATACGGTGCTGCCCGGCACGCTGCTGGTGCGCGATGGCCGCATCGCGGAAATCCAGCCCGGCCGCAGCCACGCCGCCGGGGCCATCGACTGCGCCGGCGACTTTTTGCTGCCCGGCGCCGTGGATCTGCACACCGACAATCTGGAACGCCAGGTGCAGCCGCGCAGTGGCGTGCGCTGGCCTTCCCGCTCCGCGCTGCTGGCGCACGATGCGCAATGCGCCGCCGCGGGCGTCACCACCGTGCTCGATGCGCTGTGCGTCGGCGATCTCGGCTTCGATGAGGACAGGCCACGCACTTGCCGCGAAGGCGCCGCCGACCTGGCCGTGCTCGGCGGCGCGGGGGTGCTGAAAGTGGAACATTATTTGCACCTGCGCTGCGAACTGCCGGCCATCGGCATGATCGAAATGCTGCGCGAAGTGCTGGATCATAGGCTGCTGCGGCTGATCAGCCTGATGGACCACACGCCCGGCCAGGGCCAATACGCCGACCTTGCACAATACCGCGCGATGCGCGCGCGCGATGGCGAGGACGCTGGCCGCACGGAAATGCGTATTGCTGCGTTGCAGGAACAACGTGCCCGGCTCTTTGGCGCCAATCGCGCCGCGCTGCTGCGCCTGGTGGATGCCGCGATGCTGGCGAGCCATGACGACCGCACGACGTCCGACATCGCCGCCAACGCCGCCGATGGCATCCGGATCAGCGAATTCCCCGTCACCATCGAGGCCGCACGGGCCGCCCGGCAACACGGCCAGCAAATCATTGCCGGGGCGCCGAATGTGGTGCGTGGCGGCAGCCATACCGGCAACGTGGCGGTGCACCGCCTGGTGGGCGAAGATCTGGTGGATGCGCTGGCCTCGGATTACGTGCCCGCGAGCCTTGTCGAAGCCGCCTTTTTGCTGGCGGAACATACACCTGCCGCCCTGGCCCATGCCGTGGCCATGATCGGCAGCGCCCCCGCCGCGATCGTGGGCTTCACCGATCGCGGCGCGCTCGCGCCGGGATTGCGCGCCGACCTGGTGCGCGTGGCGCGGCACGAAGCGCAACCGCTGGTGCGCGAAGTGTGGTGCGCGGGGTCGCGGGTGGCGTGATGGGCTCCGGCTCCGTCATGAAACGTCGGGCAGCCTTATATTACGTGCCCGCCGCCGACGATCCGTTGCTTCGACTTGGCAACGCCTGGCTCGGTCGTGACCCTGAAGCTGTCGGTTGCCTGCGGCATCCGGTGTCTCCTGAGATCGCAGAAATCACCGCCGAACCTCGGCATTACGGCTTCCATGCCACGCTGCGCGCACCGATGCGGCTGGTCGCGGGTTGGCCGGATTTCCTGCGCTGCGCTCGAGTTATCGCGCAGGCCACGCCGCCTTGCCGCTTGCCGGAACTCGAGATTGCGCAGCTGGATGGCTTTCTCGCTCTGGTGTTAACGGCCCCTTGCCCCGCCCTCGCCGCCTTGGCGGAGAAATGCGTGCGGGAGACGGAGGCGTTACGTGCGCCGCTGAACGAGGCAGAGCTTTCCCGGCGGCAACAGATGCCGCTCACACCCCGTCAGAACGCCATGCTACGCGAATGGGGCTATCCCCAAGTGTTGCAGGAATGGCGGTTTCACATGACGCTCACACGCCGGCTCCGACCGCAGGAGATGCGCGCGGTTTCGACCGCGGCGGCGCGGCATTTCGGACCCGTGCTGGGCACGCCGCGGCACTGCGCCGAAATCGCGGTGTTCACCGAGCAAGCGGAGTCACCGATGCGGAATGTGTGCCGCCTGCCGCTTGGCGCGCAGTAGCGGAAATCCGCAATCCACTGTAGTGTCGCGCCATGATGACGCCACCCAATGTGAAAATCGACTACCCCCCCTGCTCGCGGAGCATTTCCACGACGCTCGGCTGTTTTTTGACCGCAGCGAGATGGTGCGCGAGCTCTGCCCGAAGCCGAAGCGCATCTGCGAAGTTGGTGTGGGCCTGGGCCATTTTTCGCGTTTTGTGCTCGATCATCTACACCCTGTCGAATTCGTGGCGATCGATACGTTCGAACTGCATACCTTGCCCGAGATCTGGGGCCGGCCGACACGCGAGGCGTTCCGGAACATGGCGCATCGCGCCTTTTATGAACATGAGTTCCGGCAGCATCGCGAACACATGCGTGTGCTTGAAGGGCAAAGCCACGAATGTCTGGCAACGTTGCCCGATGCCACATTCGATCTGATCTACATCGATGCCGGGCATGACTACGAAAGCGTTATGCGTGACGCCGCAGCCGGCGTTTCCAAGGTGAAGCCGGAGGGTTTGCTGCTGTTCAACGATTACACGCTGCTCGATCTGCACGGAAACCCGTATGGCGTGGTGCAGGCCGTAAACGAGCTGATCGTTTCCTCCGATTGGAAAGTTGTCGGCTTCTCCCTGCAGCAATACATGTTCTGTGACATCGCGTTAAAGCGCACGCCACCCCCCGCCAAAAGAAGAAAGTTCTTTGGTTCTTTCTTTCAAGAAAGAACAAACCTTCCTTGACCTCTTACATTACCGCAAAATCGAACCGATTCCGCGCGAAGTTCGGATTGAAATACGGATCGTTCTCCATATACCGCGCCCACCGCGCCACAAATCGCTTCCGCTCGTCCGCATTCTGCCGCAGCCGCTGCGCCGACATGCCCTCGAAGTGGAACAACTGCGCATAAGGCGTGTACACCACGCGGTATCCGGCTTCCAGCATCTTCAGGCACAGATCGGTATCGTTGAAATCCACGGCGAAGCTTTCGTCGTGCCCGCCCACCTGGCTCAGCACGCTCTTGCGGGTGGCGAAGCAAGCGCCCGTTACGGCTGAGTAATTGCGGATCAGGTGCGTAAAGCCGTTATAGCCCACGAAATCGCCGGGAAACGAGTGGTACACGTGCGCCGCCCCGCCGTTCACGCCGATTACGCAGCCCACGTGCTGGATGGTGCCGTCGGCGTGCAGCAGCCGTGCGCCCACGGCGCCTATTTCCGGGTCCTGCGACAGTTCCAGCATGGCGGTGAGCCAGTGCGGGTCCATCACCTCCATATCGTCGTTCAGGATCACCAGGTTTTCCGTGCGGCAGGCGCGCACCGCGAAATTCGCCTTCGCCGCGTAGTTGAACGGCGCAACCGGGCCCGTGTAATTCTCCACGCGCACGCCCAGCGATTTGAAGCGCGCCGATTGTTCCGGAAGCAGCGCGCTGTTGTCCACCACCACGATCTCGAAATTCCTGTATTCCGTGCGGCGCAGGATGCTGTCCACCAAATTGTCCACCATCCGGAACCGCCCGCGCCCCGGCACATCCAGTTCCGCGTTGTTCGTAAGGATCAGCAGCGAAACTCGCGTGCGCGCCGGGATTTTGCGCCGTACGCGGAAGGTGCCCGGCAGCAGCCCGGCTTCCACCCAGGCGTTCTTGCCGTGCTTTTCCCGCACATGGTCGGACAGCGCGCGGAACCCGGCTTGCAGCGCGTAGGGCTTGGCATCCACCACCGCAGCGGCCGAGCCGGGCACCGCGCGCCAGTGATACAGCGCCTTGGTTATGTGATGCACGTGATGCGTGCGGCGCGAAAGCCGCAGCATCAGATCGTAATCCTGCGCGCCGGCGTATTCCGTGCGGAACCCGCCCAGTTCCAAAAACAGCCGCTTGCGCACCACCAGCATGTGCAGCACGTACATCACCGATTCCAGGTGTTCCGGCGAGAAATCGGGCTTGTAATACGTGTCGATCGGCGCGCCCTCGGGGTCGATCTTGTCTTCGTCGGTGTAGATCACGTCGATCGCCGGATCGTGGAACAGCGCGCGCGCCACTTCCAGCAGCGCATCGGGTTCCAACGTATCGTCGTGATCCAGCATGGCCATGAACTCGCCGGTCGCCATTTCGGCGGCCAGGTTCGATGCGCCGCTGATGCCCAGATTGCTGCTGCTGCGCCGGATACGGATGCGCGGATCGCTGCCCTGCACGCGGCCTAGCAGCGCCAGCGTGCCGGGATCGGTGGAGGCATCGTCGCAGATGCACAATTCCCAGAACGGATAGGCCTGCGCGCGCACCGAGGCGATGCACGCGGCGAGCCATGCCGGATGGGTATCGAACACCGGCACGATCAGGCTGATCACCGGCCGCCGCGGCCCCAGGCTGGCCAGCGCGTGTTTCTGCATCGGCGACATGCCGGCCACCGGCGCCGGCCCCACGATGCCGCGGGTGCGCCCGAGCCATGCCAGGAACGGCGGCATTTCGGCCGCCAGCCCCGCCTGGTGCAGCCGCTTGCGGATTTCGTTGCCGATGGCCGAAGCGCTGAACTGTTCGCGCATCCGCAACGCCGCGCGCGCGCCGCGTGCCCAGGCTTCCTTCTGATCCGCATAGACCGCGCGGAACGCCGCGATCAGCGCCTCGCGATCCGGCTCGGCCCACACCGCATACGGGTGATACGGCCCGGCCTCGGTGGCGATTTCCACCAGCCGGTAGCCGATCGGAAATCCCACGCCGGCATCGAAGAACTCGCAATTTCCGGAATAATCCGTGGCGATCACCGGCTTGCCCATGGCCATGAATTCGGCGATGTTCAGGCCGAAGCCCTCGCTGCGGTGCGCCGAAACGAAACAATCGCACGCCGCCCGCAGCAGGTTCATGTCGGGCTCGGTGAGCATGTCGGAAATCACCAGCACGTTTTCCGCGCCGCGCAACGCGCGGGTGAGCTCGCGCGTGATGCCGGGCTCCACCGACGTGGAATGGAATTTGATCACGAGAAAAACATTCTCGTCGCCGGCGAACGCCTCGCGGAACGCCTGCACCACCATTTGCGGGTTCTTGCGCGCGCTGGTGCTGCCCACGTCGAACGCCACCAGGAACGTCAGCCGGTCGCGCGGAATGCCGAACGCGGCGCGCCCTGCCTCGGCCGCTGCGGGGGTAACTTCCACCGGCAGCCGGATCTTCGTCACCGGCACCGGCGCCACCGCGCCGATGCTTTCCAGCTCGAACTGGCTGTTGGTCCAAACCTCATCCAGCGGCGCGAAAGCCGTGTACCAATCCGGCCGGAACGCCGCCAGTTCCCAGGCCCACACCGCGATGTTGTAGGCATCGTCGAAATGATGCTCGGGATACAGCGCCGTGAGCCGCGCGATCTGATCGGCGTTCGCCAGCAGCAGGTTGATGCGGTAGGTGGGCTTGCGGTCGCGCGCGCCCGGCAGCAGGCGCGGCTTGCCACGGCTCACATCGAACGGGTGCAGCTCGGGGGCGATGCCCACGGCGCCGATCGCGCGCAGCAGGCCGCGCGCCGCGGTGCCGAGCCCGCTGGTGGCGGCGAACGGCCCGAATATGTTGATGCCGAAAGGTTTCGCCAGCACATTTTCCGGGCTGGCCCGCCAATGCCGGCACGGCGCCACGCCCGGCGCGACGCGGCCCTCCAATCGGCCGTGCTCGATCCAATGCGTCCTGGCCGCCGTCGCATCGCCGCCCGTGGCCCGCGCCACATCCGGATACAGCAGCCAGTAGCTTTCCGCATCGAAGCCCGACATTTCCGGCTCCGGCGCAATCGGCACCGGGCCGCTGTACCACGCATCGTCGGTGAGCGTCGGGCGGCTGCCCTGGCGTTCCTGCTCCCGGCCGCGCTTTTTCCAATGCGCGCGGGCGCTGCGGATGCGGCCGGCGGCCAGCTCCGCCGCCACATCGGGGTTGATCGCTAGATAAAGTGCTTCGTCGAAACGTTCCGCCTCGCTCAGCCCCGGCGGCGGCCTGGGCGGCGGCAGATAGGGCGGCGCGTCGGGCGATGCCGTGCGCAGCTCCGGCACCGGCGTGGGCGGCACGGGCGTGGTAGGTGAAATTCTCGGGGGGCGGCCGGGCCCGACGCTGGTGATCCGCGGGGACATGGACGCGCTGCCGATCGAGGAGCGGACCGGGCTGCCGTTCGCCAGCCAGGTTGCCGGAAAGATGCACGCCTGCGGCCACGATGTGCACAGTTCCACCCTGCTGGGGGTGGCCGCCATACTGGCC
>CAXUEX010000086.1:0-11749 GCA_964250215.1 uncultured Acetobacteraceae bacterium
CCCGCAACGCCGCCGCCCCCGCCGCATGATCCGGATGCGTGTGCGGAAGCAATATGCGCGCCACTTTCCCCGAAGCCGCCGCCAGCGCCGCCAGATGCACCGCGTCGTCCGGCCCCGGATCGATCACGCTCGCGCCATCCGCGCCCTGCACCATCCAGCTATTCGTGCCGTGATACGTGTAGGGGCCCGGATTGCGCGCCACCACGCGCGCCACGCCAGGCGCCGCCGCCAGCGCCACGCCGTAAGCCGGAACGGCCTCGGTTTGAAAACCCATGCCTTGCCCACCCTGCCGCACGGTGCCACACACTGCCGGAAACGTATGGGGAGAAGCCGTGCAAGCCGTTCTCTGCCACGAATTCGGTCCCGTCGAGACGCTGCGCCTGGAACCGGTGCCCGATCCCACCGCCGCCCCCGGCGAAGTGCTGATCGAAATCCGCGCCGCCGGCGTGAACTTCCCCGACGGGCTCATGGTGCGCGGCGAATATCAGGTGAAGCCGCCCCGCCCCTTCACCCCCGGCAGCGAAGTGGCCGGCACGGTCCGCGCGCTCGGCGCCGGCGTGGCGCAGTTCGCCCCCGGCGATCGCGTGGTGGCACTTTGCGGCATGGGCGGGTTCGCGGAACAGGTCGCGGTCGCCGCCGAACGCGTGGCGAAAATCCCCGATGCGATGGATTTCGCCGCCGCCGCCGGCTTCATGCTCGCGCACGGCACCTCGCTGCACGCGCTGGCCGACAAAGCCCGCCTTCGCACCGGCGAGACGCTGCTGGTGCTGGGTGCCGCCGGCGGCGTCGGCCTGGCCGCGGTGGAGCTCGGCGCCGCGATGGATGCGCGCGTGATCGCCGCCTGCTCCACGGCCGAAAAATGCGCGCTGGCCCGCGAACACGGCGCGGAGACCACGATCGATTACGGCAGCACCGATCTGAAAGCGGAACTGAAGCGCCTGTTCCCCGCCGGCGTCGATGTGGTTTACGATCCGGTCGGCGGCGCGCTCACCGAAGCCGCCGTGCGCGGCCTGGCCTGGGGCGGCCGGCTGCTGGTGGTGGGCTTCGCGAACGGCGAAATCCCGAAGCTGCCGCTGAATCTGCTGCTGCTGCGCGAAGCCGAAGCCATCGGCGTGTTCTGGGGCGCCTTCACGGCGCGCGATCCGGAACACCACCGGCGCAACGTGGATCTGCTGATGCGCTGGTTCACCGAAGGCAAGCTGCGGCCGCATGTGGGCGCGACGTTTCCGCTCGGTGAGACCGCGAAGGCGTTGGCGCATGTGATGGAGCGGAAGGCGAAAGGGAAAGTGATTCTTCTTTCTTGAAAGAAAGAAGCAAAGAACTTTCGTTCATTTAGGCCGCGCCAGGTGGCAACGTCCGGGTCTAAATGAGGGAAAGTTTTTTGGTTCTTTTTTTCAAAAAAGAACAAAAAGGAATGCCCATGAACTTCGACTACTCGCCAAAAACCCGCGACTACCAGGAACGCCTCGCGGCCTTCATGGAAAAGCACATCTACCCCAACGAAGCCCGCTTCCACGAACAGGTGAACACCGGTGACCGCTGGCAGCCGGTGGCGCTCATCGACGAACTCAAGCCGCTCGCCCGCGAAGCCGGTCTGTGGAACCTGTTCCTGCCGGGAAGCCAAGCCGGCGCCGGCCTCACCAACCTGGAATACGCGCCGCTCGCCGAAATCATGGGCCGCGTCGAATGGGCCAGCGAAGTGTTCAACTGTTCCGCCCCCGATACCGGCAACATGGAAGTGCTGGAACGCTACGGCACCGAGGAACAGAAGCAGCAATGGCTGGCGCCGCTGCTGGAAGGCAAAATCCGCAGCGCCTTTGCCATGACCGAGCCCGCAATCGCCAGCTCCGACGCCACCAACATCGAATCCCGCATCGAAAAACACGGCGAGGATTACCTCATCAACGGCCGCAAATGGTGGACCAGCGGCGCCGGCGACCCGCGCTGCAAGCTCTTCATCTTCATGGGCAAATCCAGCCCCAACGCCGCCCGCCACGCGCAGCAATCCATGATCCTGGTGCCGCGCGATGCCCAAGGCATCGACGTGATCCGCCCCCTCACCGTGTTCGGCTACGACGACGCGCCGCACGGCCACATGGAGGTCGATTTCCGCGACGTCCGCGTCCCCGCCACGAACATGCTGCTCGGCGAAGGCCGCGGCTTCGAAATCGCCCAAGGCCGCCTCGGTCCCGGCCGCATCCACCATTGCATGCGCCTCGTCGGCAAGGCCGAACGCGCGCTGGAAGCCATGTGCAAGCGCAGCAAATCCCGCGTGGCGTTCGGCAAGCCGGTAGCGGAACAAACGGTCACGCTGGAACGCATCGCCGAAGCCCGCTGCCGCATCGAACAAGCCCGGCTGCTCACGCTGAAAGCCGCCTACATGATGGACACGGTGGGCAACAAAGCCGCGCGCGCCGAAATCGCCATGATCAAGGTGGTGGCGCCGAGCATGGCCTTGCAGGTGATCGACTGGGCGATGCAGGCGCATGGCGGCGCCGGCGTGTGCCAGGATTTTCACCTTGCGTATCATTACGCCAGCAGCCGCACGCTCCGCCTGGCCGATGGGCCGGACGAAGTGCACCGCAATCAGATCGGGCGTTTGGAGCTGGCGAAATATAACTGACAGTCCAGCGGCGCCCCTCTCAGGTTTCCGTTGCCAGACGGCAGCCATGCCGGCTCTCGATTGCCTTCATTCTGGGGCACTGATAGCGTCCACGCTCCCGCCGTCGGTCGGAGTGTCGTCAATCATGCCCGCGAAGCGCCATTGCATCGGCACGGTTGCACGGCTGCTGCTTTGCGGCACCGCTGCCGCCCTGGCCCAGGCGCCCACAGCTTCCGCCGCCCGGCCCACGCTCACTGTCCTTTACAACTTCCAGGGCGGGCAGGACGGTGCTTGGCCGCTCGGCACACCGGTCGCCGACCGCGCCGGCAATCTGTTCGGCACCACACTCCTCGGCGGACCGGCCAATCTCGGCACGATCTGGGAGCTTTCGCCGCCGGCCGCAGGCCAGACCCAGTGGACCGAGACGCAGCTTTTCGCCTTCGGCGGCAAGAAAATCCTCGGCAGCCTGCCCGGAACCGGCCTCTTGCGCACCGGCCCCGCGGAATTCTTCGGCACCACGGAATCGGATGGCGGCCATCGCTGCGGCAACGTGTTCCGACTCCGCCTCGAAGGCTCCGCCTGGGTGTTTTACCCCATATACCAGTTCGGCGCGCAATCGGGCGATGGATGCAGGCCGGAAGCCAAACTTGCCGAGGGACCCGACGGCGCGCTGTACGGCACCACAAGGTTGGGCGGATCGACCGGCAATGGCACGGTCTTCAAGCTCACGCCGCCCGTTTCGGGCAGCACCGGCTGGATCGAAACGGTGATCTGGACGTTTACCGGTACCGACGGCGCTTACGTCAGCTCAACCCCCGTGCTGGATGCAGCCGGCAACCTCTACGGCACGGCGGAATCCGGCTCCGGCAGTGCCGTGCACGGCACGGTGTGGGAGCTTTCGCCGCCCGGCGGCGGGGGCACCAGCTGGACAGAGCAGACGCTGTGGACCTTTTCCGGCCACCCTGACGGCTATAATCCCAGTGGCACGATCGCGATCGACGGCGCGGGACGAATCTGGGGAACCTGCAACAATGGCGGTCCGCATCGCAACGATTACGGCGTCGCCTGGATGCTGACGCCACCCGCGTCCGGCCACGGCACCTACACCGAAACGCTCCTCCATGCCTTCGCATTTGATGGCAACGGCGCTTTCGTTGGCGCCGGCCTCGAATTTGGAGGACACGGCACGCTGGAGGGCGTCGCCTATTACTCCAATAGCAACATGTTCGATGGCTCGGTTTATGAGCTGTATCCTCCCGCGCCGAGCCAACTTCCCTCAAAGTTCCGCGCCCTCTGGCGCTTCACCGGCGGCGATGGCGCATCGCCGGCCGGCCTGCCCTTGCGCATCGCCCCGGGCGTGTTCATCGGCGCCAACACGGACGGCGGTCAGGCCAATGTCGGCACGATCTATGAGCTGACGAAATAACCGGACCCGACCCCAGCCGCCTCGCGCCCATCGACGCCCGGAAAGGGCAACGCCATCATGTCCGCGGCAACCTCTTCGGTGTCGCGCAAAATGGCGGCGCAAACGGCTTCGGTTGCGTCTTCGAACTCACCCCACCGGCCTCCGGGCAGTCCGGCTGGACAGAAACCATCCTGCATTCCTTCGGCAAATCGCGTCCGGCAACCGCATCTTCGGCACCATCGCGGCGACAAACCACAGCAATCTCGGCCTCGTCTTCGAATACAAGCACTAACCGGCGCGGCCGAAACCCGGGCCAACCGCGCCCGGCCCGCACCCGCCCCGAAAGCCGTTGACGCCCGCCATCCACCCCGGCAAGCTGACCCGCATGTGGAACGGAACGCCCGCCGCATGATCGCCCGCGTGCTCGCGCTCGCCGCCACGCTCCTCGCCACCGCCGCCCAAGCCGAATGCCGCCTCGGCCGCATCGCGCAACTGCCCCTGCAAATCAGCCACGGCCACCTGCTGGTTCAGGGCAAGGTCGATAACCAGCCAGCCACCTTCATTTTCGACACCGGCTCGCAAACCACCCTGCTCACCGAAGCCGCCGTGGGCCTGCTCGCTCTGCACGCCGTGCGCGGCGAGGAGCACGGCATCGGCGCGCTCGGCACGGTGGAAGGCGTCGGCGGCAACAACTCGGCCCGCGCGGTGGAGGCGCGGTCCATCGATCTCGGCGGCCTGCGCGCCCGCAATTTCGCGTTCCTGGCCAGCCCCATCGACCTTTCCTTCATCCAGCCCACGCCGGATGGGCTGCTCAGCGCCGATCTGCTCGCGAAATACGACATCGACCTCGATCTGCAAGGGCAGGCGATCCGGCTATACTACCCGATGTCGGATTGTTCGCAGCCCGCCGCATACTTGCACGGCCCGCTCTACCAGGCGCCGCTGTTGGCCGGCAGCCGTGATCGCTCGCCCCGCGTAACGGTCACCATCGGCGACCACGATTTCACCGCCGTGCTCGATACCGGCGCGCCGCACACCACGTTGTTCCGCGATGCCGCTCGCGCGCTCGGCTTCGCGCCCGCGGGCCCCGGCCAAGCCGCGCATATCGTGCACGGCATCGGGCGGGGCACCGTGGCGATGGCGATCTATCGGCTGCCGTCGCTCGCGGTCGGTGATCTGGAATTCGGCAACATGCCGGTGGAAGTCGCCGACCAGACGATGGGCACGGGTTTCAGCCACACCGACATGCTGCTCGGCATGGATTTCCTCAGCCGCGTCCACGCCTGGATCTCGTTCTCCTCGAACACGCTGATCCTGCAATACCCGCCCACGCCCTCGCCCGCCGATTGATCCGCCGACGGCCCCGACGAGGTGCACCGCAACCAGATCGGCCGCCTGGAACTGGCGAAATACAATTAACCGCGCCGGAGGCCGGTCACCAGTCCGTCATTGCACCTGTTTCGGTCCCAGCCCGTTCTTGGTCAAAAACTCGTAAAGCTGCACGGCCAGACGCTGCGAGCCCGCCGCCTGCATCACCACCCGGCTGATCACGACCTGCTTCGCGACCGCGGGCTTCGTGGAGTAATCGTATCTGGTGGAGGTGAAAGTTATGGTGATCATGCCGTCGATCAATGAGAATGATTGAGCTGCGCTCGCGTAAAATTCGGGTGCCGCGAGATTTTCAATCAGAGTTGGCTCGGATTGCGTCGCGGGCAGGGGCTTTTCGGCGGTCTCGGGCACCGTGGGTGTAGCCGCTTTCTTGGTGGGCATTCCAGGCGCTCCGGCTCAGGCTGGATCATTCGATCGCATGGCGGAATTAATCGTGGCGTCGCTCAAGCCGCCGTGTAGGCCTTGCTGAAGCAGCTTTGTATAGCGCTCGGCCCAATCGGCCACACGCTTTACAAGCGCGGATGCGGCAGCATTGCTCGCCACCCTGCCTCTACCCCACGCGGACGCCTGCACGGGCGCGGGAGGATTTGCCCCCGGATCGAAAAAATACTGCACGATCGCCCAGTTCGTGAGATCGACATAATTCCAGACGGCACCGATCATCGCTTCCGGCAAGGCAATCCCGGCCTGATGAAATCCGTCCAGCGATCGCGTATAGACCAATTCCGTTCGCGGCCGGCTCCAATCCCGCGACGGCACGGCCGGCGCCACAATGCCCCAGCATTCGCGTGCGTCGCCAGTATCAGCCACCGTGCGCGCCTGCAGGGTGCGCGTGCCCCCGCACGCCTGCCCGAATGGAAGCTTCGATACCGAAATGGTCGGAGACGGAACGACGAACGCGACGACCAGGCCGATCACGCGATTGTTTCGCACACGCGCCAGCATCTGCCAATCCACCTGGGGATCACCGTTGTGATGCCCACGAATGACAGACTGCCACGCGCCGGAAGGCAACGGGATCGTGCGGCCGCCGACAATCGTGCTGGCGCTCTGTTCGGGGCCGAGCAGCGCGCCCGGTGTCATCTGTGTGAAATGGGCGGGCGATACCGCCGTGGCGCCGATCGTGCTTGCAGGTGGTGCATAGATCACCGCGAGCGCGGCCGTGAGGCCGCCTACGATCAGGCAACCGCGCCACAGCGGCGCCCGTCGCCACAGCCGCGCGAAGGCCGTGGGTCTGCTCAGGACGCGCGCTCCGCCGCAATGCCGGTTGGCGTCTTCACCAAGCGCACACGCCGGGCATGGTCCTGCTTCGCCGCGATCAGACTGTCGCTGATCGTCTCCTCGATGGTACGCGTCAAATCGCGGGCCGAGGCCGCCGCCCCCAGCCGTTCCTGCCGGCGCATCATGTCGAACAGCAGCGCCGGGTCGATGCCGCCTTCCGTCACCTCCAATCCGTAGCCCTGAATCATCGCCTCGATTTCCAGCGCCGCGACGCGCGCCACATCCAGACCCTGCAGCGGCGCGAACACAAAAATCCGATCGATCCGGTTGAGCACTTCGGGCGCGAAGCCGCTGCGCTGGAGCGTCTCGACGGCGGCCTGGCGCAACGCGTCGTGATCGTCGGCGTGACGACGGGACAGTTCGGCAAGCTCTTCCGTGGCCGCATTGGAGGTCAACACGAACAACGCCCGGGATGCGGAAACCGTTTTGCCATCCGAGGCCTCGGTGATGTACCCGTCATTCCATGCGGTGAGAAACTTCTTCAGCACGTCCGGATGCGCTTTTTCGATTTCATCGAGCAGCACAACGGCATCCGGCGATTCCTTGAGCCCCGCCGTCAGCCGGCCATAGCTGTCCGAGCCGACATATCCTTTCGGCGAGCCAAACAGCTGTGTGGCTGCATGCGGGGAGCTGAACTGCGTCATGTCCAGCTGCAGCAACCGGCGTTCCAGCGCCGCGGCGAGGCGCTTGGCCATGAACGTCTTTCCGGTGCCGGGCGGCCCGGCAAACAGGAATACGCCAACCGGCTTGCCGCGAACCGCCAGCGCAAGGCGGCGACGGATCTGCGCGGCAACGTCGCGACACACCGCGTCCTGGCCGATCACCCTCGCCATCAGGCCCGTCGCAAGCGCCTCCGCATCGATCACCACGGCCGGAAGCTCGGCGGCCATCATGCTCTCAAGCGCCGCGCGATTGGTCAGCCGCGCCAACACGTCCATGATCAGCCCCCTTTTTTGCGGCCGGCGACCGACCGACTGGCGGGTTTCGAAGGCCAGCCCGGCCGCCAGGAGAATCCAGCACAAACCCGAGACCGCCGCAAAGCCTGGCCACAAGCGGTGAAGCAGGCTTTCCACTCCTGCCAGCGAAACACCGAGCTGAATGGCCAACTGGACCACGGCGACACCCAGAAACGCGACCATCACCAGCGGCATGGCGCGCTGAATCGCGTTCATCATGGGATCGTCACCGGAATCGCCATTGTCTGTCCGACCTGTAGCGGCGGCAGCTTCAGCGTGCGCTCGCCGGCAACGATGCCGACCGTAACGCCGCCGCCGGTGCCCTGATCCACGCCGGTGAGTTGGAACTGGAGCGAGGCCGGCACCACGAAGGCAATCCGTTGCGGCACATGCCGCAGGGGCACGGTCTGCGACAATCCCCCGCCTTCGATCCGGACGATGTCGCCGTCCTCGGCATCGCTGTCGAACAATCCGATCCAGGCCATACGCACATGGCCGGCGGCAGAAGCAGCCTGCAACGCAGCCAATTCGGCTCCGGCAAGACCGGTCGCCTGCAATGCCGCAGCGACGTCACCGGGCGCCACAGGATCAACGCGGAGCGGCAGCGCAGCCATCAGAGCGGCGCGCCGACGCTCGAGCTCCGCCGGCGAAACGTCGTCATGTTCCGTGGGCGCCGCGAACCGGAGCGCGGCCGCCGCGGCCACCAATGCCGTGCCCCCGAGAAGTGCCGCCCGGCGCGGCAGGGCGCCATCTGCTGGTTCTGGCGCCGGGGTCGGCGCCGCTTGCGGGTCACTCATGGTCGGGCATCATTTGTTTACACAAACGATTCGAGCGGTCAAGCCGAAGCGGAGACACGCCGCGCCCGGAACCCGACGCTTGACGGATCGGCATGGATTTTCTCAGCCGCGTCCATGCCTGGATCTCGTTCTCCTCGAACACGCTGATCCTGCAATACCCGCCCACGCCCTCGCCCGCCGATTGATCCGCCTCAGCGCGTGTTGCAAAACCCGCTGCGCTGAGGTCGCCGTCATTGCGAAGAGCGCTTGCGACGAAGCAATCCATGCCAGCAACGCGGTGCCGCTCGCCTGCACGGCAACGGCGTCACCGCGGTAAATCTGGATGACCGGTCAACAACCCCCGAGATTTGGTATTATTCCTCGTCGTCGCCGCCCATCAGCGCGTGCTCCTGCGCATGCAGGCTGGCCAGCTTCTTGTGCAGATCGGCCGCCTGGGCCATCTGCGCCGGCGTCAGCAGCGCGCGGATCTGCAGCATCGCCTGCACGTGGATCTTGTCCAGTTGCTGCCGCAGCGCATCCTGCTGTTGCAGAACAGGATCGAACTGCGCCTCCGTCAGGTCGCCGCCGCTCAGCATCTGGTCCGCCATCTGCTCATGCAGGCCGCGCAGCTTCTGCATCGCCGGCCGCGCCTGCTCGAACGACGATTTCACGATCGCATGCACCTTGTCGCGCTGCTCGTCGGTCAGGTTCAGCCCGTGCAGGATGGCCATGCCTTCCAGGTGATGCCCCATGGACATCTCCTGCGCCGCCACGCCCGGCACCCGCGCCAGCAGCAACGCCGCCGCCACCGCACCCGCCCGCAAACCGCTCGAAATCCGCATGACCGCACTCCCTTCCCTGTTGCCGCGCCAGCTTACGCGCGTGGCCGCGCCGGCGCTCTCCGCAAATCGTGACGAAAGATCGCGGCCACCGCCAGCCCCCGCCCCCGTTCCCTCTCACGCAATCGGCAACGGAGCCTGCTTATGCCCAAGGAATCCCCGGCGCAGCAGCGCAAGGTTCAGCGCGTGATGCACGAGTTCAAGGAAGGCGACCTGCACAGCGGCGGCGGCAACCGCACCGTGAAAAACCCCAGACAAGCCATCGCCATCGCGCTGCGCGAGGCCGGCGTGCCGCCGAAAAAGCCGAACGCCAAGCACTGAGCGGCGGAAATCGCCGGTCCGATCGAGGGTGTGAGCCGCGTCACAGCGCCGGCCCAGCGGGAACTCCATAACCGTTCGCACGGAAGCGGTCGTCGCTTCACGATGCAACCAAGGAGTTCCCATCATGTCTCGTTTCGCCATCGCCTGTCTGCTCGCCACGGTCTCCGCGGCCGCGCACGCCCAGGTCCTCGTCTCCGCCGACAACGAACACACGCAGATCTATGCCAACAATGCCGACAGCCTGTTTGCGCTGGATGGCACGAACACCGCGCTGAGCTTCCGCACCACGAAGGCCAACGAAGTGGTGCAGTTCAGCTTCGCCGCCGCCCGTTGCGGCATCCAGCAGACCGCTGCGGCCACCGCATCGCAGCTGAACGAAAGCTTTGCCCAGGGCTTCTTCTATCTCGACGGCGCCCTGGTGAACACGGCCGACGGCTCTGCACTCACGCTGTGCTACCACAACAGCTACCCGCAGGCGCCGTATTACACCGACTGGTCCACCGGCCAGATGCAGCAGCGCATCGTGGTGCCCACACCCGGCCTGCACAGCTTCGGCGTGCTGCTGCAAGTGTTCGGCAGTTTCGGTGACGGCACGAACATCGTCCCGGTGCTCGGCCAGACCCACGCCGAGGTGCGCAAATAGGCGAAAGCGTCTGAAATCAACCGACCCCGGGTGCACATCGCCAGCACCCGGGGTTGTTCGTTCCTAAAGCTGCGGCGGATTGGCCGGCGGCGGATTCTGCGCCTGCGCCGCCTGCTCCCGCTGCTTCTTCACCGCTTCATGGTGCCCAACCGCGCAGCCCGCGGCCGCGCCCAGCACGCCGTGGTGCCCGGCCACGTGACCAGCCACGCCGCCAACCGCCGCACCCGTCACACAGCCCGCATAGGCCGGGCTTGCCGCAAGCGCCACGATCGCAATCCCCCAAAGACTCCGCATTCCGCCCCTCCTGGTGTACCCCGCCGAAACGCCGTTCCCGCACCCGGGGTTCCGCCCAATGCCGTCCCCGTCCCACCAGGCCGAGCCAAACGCCACTTCGCACAGGCTGGCGGCCATCGCGCAATGCCACCACCCGGAATTCCATCAACGCCGCCTCACCCTGCTCCATTTCGGCGGCGAGGACGGCTGCACCGCCCGCGATCTGGCCGCGCTGCCGGATTTCGCGGTCACCGCGGCCGACACGCACGAGGCAGCCACCATGGGTCAGCAACAAATGCCGCAACTGCGCATCCCGGCAACACCGGAGGAACTGCTCACCAGCCGTTTCGACGTGATCGCCGTGACGGATTTTTTCTGCCGCACGCCGGATGCGCTCTTCGCGCGCTGGCTCGCCGCGCTGTATTACAATCTGCAACGCAACGGTCTGCTGGTTTTCGCCACCGCGGGCCGCGCGGTGCACCAAAGCGCCGGCACCCCCTTTCTCGAACGCGAAGGCTTCCGGTTCGCCCATGAAAACGCCGGCCGCATGATCGTCACCCCCGCCTACGTGATCGACCGCATCGACGAATGCCCCAACGCCGAGCTCGTGCGCTACGAAAGCGGCGGCTGGAACCATGCCCGGGATCTTTGGATCGTGCGCAAAACCGGCAGCCATTTCGCCCGCCGCGCCCTGCCGCAGCACCAGGGATTGCTCGAACAGATCGCCGCGCTGGAAGCCGCGCGCGAAACCATGCGAGCCTCCACCTCCTGGCGCCTCACCGCCCCGCTGCGCGCCGCCGGCCACCTGTTTGCGAGCTGGAAGCCCCCACGGTAAGCGCCCAATTCAGAACCCCGCCAGCAAATCCGCCAGCCGCTCCCCCAGCCGTCCCGCCGGCCGCCGCTCGGCCCACTCCGCCGCGAAACCGGCCAGAAATCCGCTGTCCACCTCGCGCTCCCGCACCGCCGCACGTTCCAGCCCCGTTCCGGCCTGCGCATCCTCCGCCATCACCGCTGCCAGCGCCGCCGCATCCACCTCGCGGCCCACCAGCCCGCCCACCACGCACGCCGGCGCCGACACCAGTTGCTCGAACCAAACGATCTCCGGCGGCCGCCCCGCCCGCCGCAGCCGGTCCACCGCCACCAGCGCATCGCGCAAAATCTGCGCCACGATGTCCGGCGGCTCGGCAAACGCCCGGTGCCGCGAAAGCGCCCAAGCGTCGCGCTCGCGGAACAAGAACACCGCGCGCGTTCCACCAACCGGCGC
>CAXUEX010000087.1:0-11719 GCA_964250215.1 uncultured Acetobacteraceae bacterium
GGTTGCGGACCCGGCTGTTGCCCTGGTCGGCGTAATTCATGCCGTGCCGTCCTTACGAGTGGTGCGGCCTTGGGAGGCGCATGGCGGCGCGCGCGGACGGCGGCTCCCGCCGCTTCGCTGCGCCAGCGTGGGCAGGCGGCGAAATTGCGGACGGCGCCGACACGCCATCCGCGGCGGCCCGCGACGATCTTCCCTTGGTATTCATTATGACGGCACCTATTCCACGCCGCGCGGTGACGTGCAAGCGCTCGTCTTCAAGGTTTCGACGTGCCGCAGAGCAGCCCGATTTTGAAGCGCTCGCCGCCGGTGGGGTCGTCGCGGGGCTCGTCGAGCATGGCGCCTTCGTGCACGCCATCGGGGAAGATGGTGACGAAGAATGCGCGGAAACCGCGATACTGGCGCATGCCGTTCTGCAGATTGGCTTCGCCGCAATACACCGTTCCGCCGAAATAGGGGGCGACTTTGGTGAAGCGCCATTGTGTCGCTTCCGGATAGATCTCGCTGGGACGGAAATACTCTTGGATGAGCGTGCGCACCTGGGGCGCGACAGTTGGCGGGGCGGCGGCCGCTTGGGCAGCGGCCGATGCGGCGAGCGCGACGAGGCAGAGGCTGCGGCGGGCAAGGCGGTTCATGCGGTGTGTGGTATCGGCAGTGCGCGGCCGCGAGCAAGCGGGTTCGGCGCTAGCGCGGGCCGGGGGTTTCGGGCGGGGCGCGGCTTTCGATCCAGGCCGAGAGCGGGCGCAGGGCGACGTGGGCGAAGAAGACGAGGAGGGTGAGGCAGGCGGCTTCGGGGTAGGCGTGCAGTCCGCATGCGGTGCCGATTGCGGCGAGAGCCCAGAAGGTGGCGGCGGTGGCCAGGCCGCGCACCTGGCCGTCCTGGCGCAGGATCACGCCGGCGCCGAGAAATCCGATGCCGCTGGCGATGGTGCCGAAGCCGGCGGCGGGGTTGGACTGGCCGAAGCGTAGCGCAAGCATGGCGAACACGCTCGCGGCGCCGCAGACCAGCGCGCTGGAGCGCAGGCCTCCGGGGTGGCGTCGCCATTCGCGCTCGGCGCCAACGGCCGCACCCAGAAAGGATGCGAGCAGCACCGGGATCAGCGGCGGCAGCGCGCTGGCGAGGAATGGCGGCAGGTTGGGCAGTTTGGCGTGTCCCGGATAGAGTGTTCTCATGCCGAACTGGCGCATCGAGTCGCAACACCGTGGGCGGGTGGCGGGCGTGGACGAGGCCGGGCGCGGGCCGCTGGCGGGGCCGGTGGTGGCGGCAGCGGCGGGTTTCACGCGGCGGCCGGGTCGGGGGCTGGCGGCGCTGCTGGACGATTCCAAGAAGCTCAGCGCGGCGCAGCGGGAGGCGGCGTTCGCGGCCTTGCGCGCGTGCGCGTATGCGGAAGTGGCGGTGGGCGCGGCCTCGGTGGCGGAGATCGCACGGCTGAACATTCTGCACGCAAGCCTGCTGGCGATGACGCGCGCGGTGCGGCGGCTGCCGTCGGCACCGGATGTGGCGCTGGTGGATGGCAACGTGCGGCCGGTTCTGGATTGCGAGATTCGTTGCGTTGTGCGGGGCGATGCGCTTTGTCTATCGATTGCCGCGGCTTCGATCGTTGCGAAAGTGGTGCGCGATCGGGCGATGCGGCGGCTTGCTGTTCGGTTTCCGGAATATGGATGGGATGGCAATGCAGGCTATGCAACCGCTTTCCATCGAGCGGCGCTGCGGCAGTTCGGGGCAACGCCGCACCATCGCGCGGGATTTCGCAGTGTGGCCGACCTGGAAGACCTGTTCGTGACGGTTCCGTGCTGCCCTGAAACGGTGTAGGATGCCACGCTGCGTGGAACGCCGGGGGGGGGGAGCATGGGCCGTTCGTCGCGGCCGCGGGTGGAATGGTCGGCACCGGCAGATCGCGAAGATCCGGTGGCGATCCTGGCCAAACAGGGGCGGCACCGAATCGCGGAGATATTGCCGCTTCGATACGAACGTATGCGGGCCAGCCCGTTCGCGTTCCTTCGCGGCGCCGCGGCCGTAATGGCGGCCGATCTTGGGTGCGCGCCGCATAGCGGCGTGGTGGCGCAGCTTTGCGGCGACGCGCATCTGCAGAATTTCGGCAGTTTCGCATCGCCCGATGGGCTGGCGGTGTTCGACGTGAACGATTTCGACGAGACGCTGCCGGGGCCATTCGAGTGGGACGTGAAGCGCCTGGCCGCGAGCCTGGCGGTGTGCGGCAAGGGCGAGGGGCTCGGCCGCGCCGAATGCCGGGGGCTCGCGGCGCGGGCGGCGCGGCATTACCGGCGGCATGTGCGCGCCTTGAGCGGGCTTTCGCCGTTAGATGTGTGGCACAGCCGGATCGATCTGGACGCTGCGATCGGAGCTGCCCCGGCGAAGCTGCGCCGCAAGCTGGCCCGGCGGCGGCGGGACGCGGCGGCCGCGCACGATGCGCAGTATGGCGTGGTGGAAGCCGGGCCGGCGCCGCTCCTGCGCGATCACGGTTTCACGCGGCACGTGGACGCTTACGAAGCGCTCATGCGCGCCGCGTTCACGGCCTATCCCGCAAGCCAGCCGGCGCATGTGCAGAGGCTGCTGGCCCATTACCGGCTGGCGGATGTGGCGTTCAAGGTGGTGGGAGTGGGCTCGGTGGGCACGTTCTGCGCGCTGGGGCTGTTCGTGGCGGAACGCGGCGCCCCGCTGCTGCTGCAATTGAAGGAGGCGCAGCCATCGGTGCTGGCACCGTTTGCGCCGGCCGTCGCTGAGTGGACGAACCAGGGCGAGCGTGCGGTGTTCGGCCAGCGCATGATGCAGGCGACGCCGGATCTGTTCCTGGGCTGGGCCCCCCTGCCGGTAGAGGGGCGCTGCTTCTATGTGCGCAGCCTGAAAGACGGGCGGATGGCGGCGCCGGGCGAGACGCTGGAGGCGGATGCACTGCCGTTCGCGGCTGGGCTGTGCGGCCGCACGCTGGCACGGGCGCACGCGCGCAGCGGCGATCCCGCGGCGATTGCCGGAGCGATGGGCGAGGGCAGCGCGTTCGACGACGCGATTGCCGATTTCGCGATGGGGTATGCAGCGCAGACGGCAACCGATCACGCGCAATTCTGCGAGGCGCTGGATCAGGGACGGCTTTGATGCTGCCGGATGCCGCGCTGGTGCAGGCGGCGGCGGTGCTAGATGCGGCCCGGCTGCGAGGCTTGCGGATCGCCACGGCCGAAAGCTGCACAGGCGGATTGATTGCCGCGGCGCTGACCCATGCAGCCGGCGCCTCCGATGTGTTCGAGCGCGGCTTTGTTACGTATTCGAACGAAGCAAAAACCGCGCTGCTGGGCGTGCCGCCGGCGCTGATCGCAACAGAGGGTGCGGTGAGCGAGGCGGTTGCGCAAGCCATGGCGGCGGGCGCGCTGGCGGCCTCGGCGGCGGATCTCGCGGTTTCCATCACCGGCATTGCCGGGCCGAGCGGCAGCAGCGCGGCTAAGCCGGTGGGGCTGGTATGGTTCGGAATGGCGTGGCGCGGCGGTGCACTGCGCACGTCGCGAGAGGTCTTCTCGGGCGACCGGACAGCGGTGCGCGCGGCCGCGGTCGGGCGTGGGTTGGTGTTGCTCGCGATTTCGTTATCAGGCGGGCCGCAGCAATCGGCGGGGCTGCGTCATTGATTTGGGCAGAAGGAGACCCGCATGACCCCCTGCTCCACCGACACCGCTACCGCCGACTTCCACGACCATATCGTGGCCATCCTGCCCAAGTTGCGGGTGCAGGCCCTGGCGCTGACCCGTAACCGGGCGGCGGCCGACGATCTTGTGCAGGATGCGGTGTGCAACGCGCTATCGGCGCAGAACAGTTTCATTCCAGGCACGAACTTCACGGCATGGATGCATCGGATCGTTCGCAACCGCTTCATCAGCAACCTGCGCAAGCGCCGGGACACGACCGACATCGAGGACGTGCCGGCTTCGGTGTTCGCGACCAATGCGCCGCACGAGGACCGGCTGGCACTGAAGGAACTGGCCCGGGCGATGACTCGGCTGCCGGAAGACCAGCGGGAGGCGCTGGTTTTGGTGGTAGTGCATGGCATGAGCTACGAGGCGCTGGCGGAATCGAGCGGCTGCGCCGTGGGGACAGCAAAAAGCCGGGTGTTCCGGGCGCGGCGTCAGTTGGAATCCTGGCTGATGGGAGAGGCGCCCGGCGTTGCGCGCGGAACCGGCAGGGCGGCGGCGTCGTTGCTAGCCCGGCGGATGGCCGAAGGCGGCGTGGACGAGAACGCCGACGGGCTGGCGTTGTAACGTTTCGCACCTTAAACGGGGTGTTGGCGGGAGGGAAGATTGCTCCCTCCAGGGGTGCGGTCGCGGCGGGATGAGCAAAGGAAAGCAGGTGTCGATGCCGGGCAAGGCGGCCGCCCGGCCGCCAAAGGTTGAACGCGCGTTCGACCAGTGGCTCGATCGCGGCCTGCATGAGCTGTACGACGAGGTGGTGCGGGAGCCGATCCCGTCCGAGTTGCTGCGGCTGATCGAGGAGGACCGGAAGAAGTGACCGCAAGCGGCGCCGGGATACCGGTGCCGCCCGATCGTATAAGCTGGCGGCGCAGGCTGGCGCGGCTACTGCGGCCACTGCGCACCATAAGGGGGCGGCTGGCAGCGCTGGTTACGGTAGCGGCAGTGCCGCTGCTGCTACTCTCCGGCACGATCGCGTGGCAGAATTACACACTGGCGCTGGATCGCAGTCTGGAAGCGGCGATCCGCGGCCGCGAGGCCGCCGTGGCGCGCCATTTCGCGGCCATTGACGGCGCGCAGCAGGTGCTGCGCACGCTGTCGCAGATCCCGGAAATGTCGGCCGCTGATCCGGCCGCGTGCCAAGCGCGGCTGGCGGACTTGCTGGCGCTGGAACCGGGGCGCTACGCCAATTTCACGAGTTACGACGAGTTGGGAAAGTTGCGCTGTTCAGCGCGCAAGCTGCCCGCCGGCATGACGCCTGCGCGGCTCGAGGGGCAGAACCAGGATTTACTGAAGCGAGCCGCCGCTTCGTCCGATGGGTTTGCGCTCGGGGAAGTGCAGCCGAGCCTGTTCGGCGCTGGCTTGGTGCTGCGGGCAGCGCAGGCCGAGCCGGCCGGGGCGCCAGCTTCAATGTTCCTGGTGGTCGGGCTTCGGCTGGACTGGTTCGCGGCGGAAGCGGATCGCGTGGCGCCTGGGCCCGGTGATCTGTGGCTGGTCGATACGGCGGGACGGCCGACGCCAATCGGGAAAGCTTCCACGCGCGCTCTGCCGGGCGATTCGCGGCTGTCGCAGCTGTTGCGCGGGCCGGCCGTGCTGCGTTGCCAGTCTGAAGGCGGCGAGCCGTTCGCCTATGCCTCGGCGCTGCTGCCGGGGGGGGTCCGGCTGGTGGTGGGATATCCGGCGGCCGCCGATGTAGCCGAGGCACGGGCGGTGCTGATTAGGCGGCTGGCAGAACTGGCGGTGCTGCTGGGGCTGGGGCTGGCGGCGGTGGGGGTTGGCACGCACGCGGCGCTGATCCAGCCACTGGATGGGCTGGGCCGCGCGGTGCGGCAATGGCGGAGGGGCGGCGACTTCGATCCCGGCCGCATCGTGTCGCCGCCGCGCGAAATTGCGCTGTTGGCGCGGTCGTTCGCGGCAGCGACGCGATCGCTATCCGAGCAGGGCGAGCGGCTGCGGCAGGCGTCGGCGCAGCAGGAACTGCTGATGAAAGAGATTCACCATCGGGTGAAGAACAATTTGCAGATCGTGGCGTCGCTGCTCAATCTGCAGGCCTCACGCATCCGGCTGCCCGAGGCGCGGGCCGAATTCGCGAGCGCGCGTGACCGGGTGCGTGCGCTGGCGACCCTGCACCGGCACCTTTATTTCCATGGCGATCTGACCACGATAAGCATGGGGCCATTCCTGGAAGAGCTAACCGGGCAGTTGCTGGAAGCGATGGGCGAGCATGCTTCCGGCCGCATCCGGCTCGAGGTGGAAGCGAGCCAAGTGGACCTTTCGAGCGATCAGGCGGTGCCGCTGGCGCTGATCGTGACGGAGGCAGTGAGCAACGCGCTGAAATACGCGTTTCCGGGCGGCCGGACCGGGCATATTTCGGTGCGGTTTCTGGTGGATGGCAAACAGGCGCGGCTGAGCATCGCCGATGACGGGGTGGGGATGCCGTCGGGGCCGGCGGAGACGGAGACCGGGACGCGTGACGGGCTGGGCATTCAGTTGATCCGAGGTTTCTCGAAGCAGCTCGGCGCGACGCTGGAGGTGAGCCACGCGGCGGGCACGCTGTACCAGGTCAGCTTTCCATTGCAGGAAAGCTGACCTGGTCGTTGGCTTTCAGCGCAGCGGCGAGACGCGAATCCAGTCGATCTGCATGCGCGCAGGAAACGAGGTGCTGCCGTTGGGCGGTCCGGGCCAACTGCCGTCGCCACCGACCGCGAGATCGATCAGCATGAACATCGGGACATGCATGCTGGCGGGCGTCGGTGCCGAGGCGATCGGTTTGCCATCCAGCGCGAGCGCGATGCGGTCGGCGTTCCAGGTTAGCGTGTAGATGTGGAAGCCGGCGGCGAGATCGGGCACGTTGAGGGCCTGGGAGTTCACCACCCATTTGCCGGTGCTGTCGAAGCCGTGGGTGGTGAAATAGAGCACGGACGGGTTGCTGCCGAGCACCTCGAACGCGTCGAGCTCGGAGGTGTAGAGATTGTCGGCGGGCAGCAGCCACCAGGCGGGCCAGAGACCGGCGCCGGCGGGCAGCTTGGCGCGCATCTGGAACACGCCATATAGCCGCGCGAAACTTCGGAACGTGGTGATCAGCCCGGAATTGTAGGGTAGTCCGCAGACATTGCCGCTGCGGGCGGGCGTGGCAGCGATGGTGAGAATTCCGTTGTTGGTTGAAAACGGGTTACTGCCGACGCTGCGATCCACGTAGCATTCCGCTTCGTGGTTGTTGGGTAGCGTGCGCGTGGCCGGCGGGCCATAGGGAAATGTGGTCATCCAGCCGCGCGAACCGTCGGGCGTGGCGACGAGATGGTCGAAATTGTCGTGGAATCCGGGATTGGCGCAGGCGGACGCGCAAACGCAGAGCATGGATATGGCGAAAGCGGACGCGGCATGCATCGGCAGGCTCCTTGATTATGGGCAAGTTTGTTGCGTTACGCGCAGAATATGCGCGAGTGCGAATGTATGGCGGCCGGATTTGCTTTCCCCCCGAAAAGGCAGGCTCACCCTATTTTGCGGCGGCGCGGCTTTGCAAGCGCGAAATCGTCCGCCGGCTCAGGTTTGCTAAAATATTTTCGCCCACGCCACTTCGTTTTGGTACAACAACTGCTACGCATGGGAAAGGAAGGCCGTGGCCCGCAGGCTCCAGGCCCCAGTCAATCGATTGAGATTATGAAATCTCGGCGCAGGTGGTACAGAGCCTGGGGCAAGACTGTTCCGATCCGGATGCCCCTTACCGCCGCTGCGTTTGTGGACTTGGCATCCAGCGGGGCCGAGTTGGTGCAGAAACGATTCAACACGGCATCACGCGGCCGTGCTGGTTCCCGTCCAATTGCGTTCGCGTGCGCGACCGTTGATCAGCGGATCAGCCCCGTCAGCGGGCTCGAAGGGTCCGCGCCCATTTTTCGCGGCATCCGGCCAGCCAGATGCGCGAGCCGTCCCGCTTCCACCGCCGCCCGCATCGCGCCCGCCATTCGCACCGGATCGCCAGCGTGTGCGATCGCCGAATTCAGCAGTACGGCATCGCAGCCGATTTCCATCGCAATGCACGCATCCGAAGCGGTGCCCACCCCGGCATCCACCAGCACCGGCACGCCCGCTTGCTGTTTTAGGATCGAAATCATCGCCGGGTTTTGCAAGCCGAGCCCGGAGCCGATCGGGGCGCCGAGCGGCATGATGGCGACGCAGCCCATATCCTCCAGCCGCTTCGCTGCCACCGGATCGTCGGCGCAATAGACCATCACCTCGAACCGGTCGGCAATCAGCGCGGCGACGGCCTCAAGCGTGGCCGGCATGTCGGGATACAAATACGGCGGCGGCCCCAGCACTTCGAGCTTCACGAGGTTCCAGCCGCCGGCTTCCCGCGCCAGCCGCAGCGTGCGCACCGCTTCTTGCGCCGTGTGGCAGCCGGCGGTGTTCGGCAAATACGTGTAGCGCCGCGGATCAACGTAATCCTGCAGCATCGGCGCGCCGGTATCGGCCAGGTTCACGCGTCGCACGGCAACCGTGACGATTTCGGCGCCCGAGGCTTCGATGGCTGCCGCGGTCTGCGCGAAATCCTTGTATTTGCCCGTGCCGACGATCAGGCGTGACGAGAAGCGGCGGCCAGCCAGCTTCCAGAAATCCGCTTCGGCCACAACCGCGTCCACTCAGCCGCCTCCGATGAAATGCACGATCTCCAGCCGGTCCCCGGCGTGAAGAAGCGTTTGCGCGTACTGTGAACGCGGCACGATCGCCTCGTTGCACTCCACGGCCACTTTGCCCGTATCCAGGCGCAGATCGTGGAGCAGCGCAGCGAGGCTGCTCGCCTCGGCCACACGCTTTGTCTCGCCGTTCAGGAAAAACTCGATCACCGTCCCTCCGCCGGCATGATCCGGATCAGGTGCCAGGGTAATCGCAGGAAGCGCCTGCGAACTCTCAGCCTTCCGGCTCCCCTCGGTGCCGCCTTGATCGGCGTTTCGAGGGCTTCCGTCAAATCACACACGATTGTGGACGGCCGGCGGCCCACGGGTGCAAACATCGCGCGCATGGACATCCAGCCCGCCCGCGAGCGGCAACGGGCGCGCCGCCGGCCCCGGCGACCGCGCTACGCGGGGCCGTCCTTCAATCGCGTGGTGCCAAATCTGCTCACACTGCTCGGCCTGTGCGCCGGGCTTACAGCCATTCACGCTGCTCTGGATGCGCACTGGCCTAAAGCCGCCGTGGCGGTGACAGTGGCCGGCATCATCGATGGGCTGGATGGGCGCATCGCCCGGCTGCTGAAGGCGACTTCCCGGTTCGGCGCCGAGTTCGACAGCCTGGCCGATTTCTGCGGCTTCGGCATCGCGCCGGCGCTGATCCTGTATCTTTGGTCGTTGCAGGCGGCGGGGCGGTTCGGTTTCATGCCTTGCCTGCTGTATGCGGTTTGCACGGCGCTGCGGCTCGCGCGGTTCAATGCGTCGCTGGAGACCGCGCCGAAACCGGCCTATGCACAGAGCTTCTTCACCGGCGTGCCGGCGCCTTCCGGCGCTGGGCTGGCGCTGTTTCCGCTGTTCTGCGGCCTCGAGGCCGGCGAGCTCGGCTATCCCGGCGTGGCGGCACTGGTGCGCAATCCGGCCGTGGTGGCGGTGGTGATGGTGGCCGTCTCGGCCCTGCTGGTGAGCACGCTGCCGGTGTGGAGCTTCAAGAACTTCAAGGTGCCGAGCGCCTATGTGCTGCCGCTGCTGCTGGGCACTGGGCTGATGGCGGCGCTGTTGGTGACCGATCCCTGGGCGGCGCTGGCCACCGCAGGGCTGGCGTACGTGGCCATGCTGCCGTTCAGCCTGCGCAGCTTCCGCCGGCTGCGGGCCGAGGCCGAAGCCTGATCGAGACTTTCGACCGCAGCCCCTACCTCGCGGAGCTTGCGCGCCGGCTGCCCGAAACCCTCGCCGCCATCCGCCTCCGGGGTCCGGACGCGGTCTGCGACACCGAACTCGGCAAGCTTGCAGCACTCCCCGCCGCGGCGCCACGCGCGGCGTTGGCGGCCGCGCTGCGGCACGGCAAGGCGCGCATCGCGCTGGCCACCGCGCTGGCCGATATCGAGGATCGCTGGTCGCTGGAGCAGGTGACGGGCACGCTCTCCAGCCTCGCCGACGCGGCGCTGCGGGCCGCCACAAGGCACCTGCTGCTGGCCGCCCACCAGCGCGGCGAGCTGCGCCTGCCGCATCCCGGCGCGCCCGATCGCGGCAGCGGCTTCGTGGTGCTGGCGCTGGGCAAGCTGGGCGCTGGCGAGCTGAACTATTCCAGCGATATCGACCTGCTGCTGCTGCACGATGGCGAGCCCGGGCCCGTGTATCCACGGCTGGCGCGCGAGCTGGTGGCGCTGCTCTCGGCGCGCGACGCGGACGGCTACGTGTTCCGTGTGGATCTGCGGCTGCGCCCCGATCCGGCCGCGACGCCGCCGGCTGTGGCGTTGGCGGGCGCGCTCGCCTACTACGAAGGACTGGCGCAGACCTGGGAGCGGGCAGCGCTGATCAAGGCCCGTCCGGTGGCGGGCGATCTCGCGCTCGGCCAGCGTTTTCTGGAGGCCATCCGCCCGGCCATCTGGCGCCGGCATCTGGACTTCGCGGCCATTGCGGAAATCCACGACATGAAACAGCGGATCGACCGGCGCGCCGGTGCCAGATCCGATCCGGAGGCACTAGCGGGCCGCCATCTGAAGCTGGGACGCGGCGGCATTCGGGAAATCGAGTTCTGTACCCAGGCGCTACAGCTGGTATGGGGCGGGCGCAATCCGGCGCTGCGGACGCGGGCGACGCTGCCGGCCTTGGCCGCGCTGGCCGGCGCAGGACATCTGCCCGCTTTCGATGCGGCCGCGCTGGCCAATGCCTACCGCTTCCTGCGCCGCGTCGAGCACCGGTTGCAGATGGTGGACGACCGGCAGACCCATAGCCTGCCCGAAACCGATGCAGAGATAAGCGCGTTCGCGCGCTTCCTGGGCTACAGCGATCCGTTGCAGTTTGCAGCCGAAGCACGGGCGCAGTTGGCGGCCGCGCACCTTGTGTTCTCTGGCCTGTTCCAGAACGATGCGCCGTGCCGCGAAGCGCTGCCGGAGTGGCAGGGCACAGGCGAGCCGCCCTGGGACGCGTGGCTTGCCGGCCGGCCGCGCGCGCTGCGCTCCGAACGGGGCCGGGTGCTGCTGCGCGAGTTGCTACCCGCTTTGTTGGCAGCGCTGCGGCGACAGCCGGATGCGGACGCGGCACTACGCCGGTTCGATGAGTTGCTGTACCGGCTGCCGGCGGGCGTGCCGTTCCTGGCGACGCTGCAGCACAATCCCGGGCTGGTGGAACGCCTGGCGGAGATGCTGGGAGCCGCACCTTCGCTGGCCGACCACTTGGCCCAGGTTCCAAGCGCACTGGACGGGCTGCTTTCCCCCGAGCCTATTGGCCCCGATCCGGGGCCGGCGCTGGAGGCGCTTTTGGGCGACGCACGCGGGCTGGATGATGCGCTGGCGTTGGCGACCCGGTTTGTGCGCGCCGAGGAATTCCGGCTTGCCACGGCCGAACTGGCTTTTCAGCTCGATGCCGACCGCGCGGGGGAGGCGCGGGCAGCGCTGGCCGATGCCGCGATCGTGACGCTTCTGCCGCGCGTGCTGCGGCAGCACCAGGGGCGCTACGGTTCCATCCCGGGTGGCGGCATGGTGGTGGTGGCGCTCGGGAAAGCCGGCTCGCGCGAGATGATGGCGGGCTCCGATCTCGATCTTCTGCTGATCTACGATGGCGAGGCGGAAAGCACCGGGACGCGTTCCCTTCCGGCGACACAGTATTATGCGCGGGCAGCCCAAGCCGTGGTGGCCTCGCTCACCGTGCCGACGCGCGACGGCCCGCTCTATGCCGTGGATATGCGGCTGCGTCCCTCGGGCCGGGCCGGGCCGGTGGCGGTCTCGCTCGCGGCTTTTGCGCAATATCATCATGCGGATGCCTGGGTTTGGGAGCGTCTGGCGCTGACGCGCGCGCGCGTGGTGGCTGGGCCGCGAGCGCTGCGGGCGCGCATGGAAACGGTCTCCGGCACGATGTGGGCCGGGTCGCCC
>CAXUEX010000088.1:0-11641 GCA_964250215.1 uncultured Acetobacteraceae bacterium
GCCCCCGCACCACGTCCCCCGCCGCGAACAATCCTTCCACGCGCGTGCGCTGGTGCGCATCCACGATCAGCGCACCGTCCTCATCGGTCTCCGCTCCCAAGGCCTCGGCCAGCCCGGAACGCAGCTTCGTGCCGAGCGCGGAATAGATCACCTCGAACGCATGTGTCTCGCCACCCTGCATGTGCCAGGCCGTGATCGCGGTATCGCTGCGCGTCAGCCGTTCCACCGGGTTCTCGATGACCGCCACGCCCACCGCACCCAGCTCGTCCCGGTCCTTCGCCGAAATCTGCATCTCACGACCCAGCGTGAGAACCGTGAGATCGTCGGTGTAGCCCCGCAACAGCAGCGCCTCGCGGATGCGGCATTTGCCGTAGGCGATCAGTGCCACGCGCTTTCCCGCGGCCTCGTAGGCGTCGCAAATTGGGCAGTAGCGCACCAGCCCGCGCTGCACCGCTTCGCGTATCCCCGGCAGTTCCGGTTCCACATCCAGCCCGCCCGTGGCCAGCAGCACGCGCGCCGCCTGCACGTCGCGGCCACCCGCCCGCGCGATGAAGCCCGCGCCATTCCGTTCCAGAGCAGAAACTTCGCCAGGTTCGATGCGGGCACCATACGTTTCCGCCTGCTCCCGCAGCCGGGCAAGCAGCTCCGCACCCGCAATCCCCTGCGCATAGCCCAAAATATTGTGCGAAACGGGAATCCACACCGCCCGCGCCGCGCCGCTATCCAGCACCAGGCAGGAGCGGCGGAAACGCGCCAGATACGTGGCCGCGGTCAGCCCGGCGGGGCCGGCGCCGATCACCAGGCAATCCACACGCTCCGCCATGCGCGCCGCAACGCCGGCTTACGGAATTGGTTTCGAGGCGGCCGGCGGCCCCGCAAATGGCGGGTAATCCTGCGAATAGCCTTGCAGCAGGCTCTCGGTCGCCTCCGCACGCGGCCCGCTGCCATCGTGCACCACAATCCGGTGCGGCTCGTCCGGCGAATAGCCCTGCCACAAACTCACGCCCGCATGAACGCCGTCCCGCCGCAGGATGTAATACGTCATGTCCACATAGCGCAGCCGCGACATGTCGCCGCCGTAATTGCTCACGATCCGGCGCAGCACCGCCATGCCCGCCTCGCGCGACGCCATGCCGCGGCGCATGTTGTCGATGATCGCATGTGCCCCCACCACCCGGATATTCTCCTCGCCGCTGCCGGTGGCCCCCGCCGACCCCACTTCCGGATCGGTGTAGCAGCCGGCGCCGATGATGCAGCTGTCGCCGCAGCGCCCCGCCAGCTTGTAAGCCAGGCCGCTGGTGGTGGTGATGCCGGACATCTCACCGTTCGCCGCCAGAACGGAACAATGAATGGTGCCCGTGGGCGGAAACAGCACCATGCGCGCCGCCGCCGCCCGCTGTTCGGGTGCAATGCCGACCGCCTCCGCCAGGTCCACCAGCCTGCCGAACCGGTCCGGCGGCAACGCGCCATGCTGTTGCGCCGCCGCACCTTTCCAGTCCGGCGCCGACAAGCCCGGCCCCCACCAATCGGCGGTGCTGTGATACTCCTTCCACAGCAGCCAGATCTTCCGCGCGTCGTCGGTCAGTAGGTTTTCGCGCGCAAAACCCATCGCCACCGCAAAGCGCTCGGCCCCCTCGCCCACCAGCATCACATGCCCGGTATGCAGCATCACCGCGCGCGCGAGCTTCGATACGTTGCGGATATTACGCACCGCCCCCACCGCGCCGGCGCGCCGCGTCGGACCGTGCATGCAGCACGCATCCAGCTCCACCACCCCATCCTCGTTCGGCAGACCGCCCAACCCCACGCTATGGTCGTTCGGATCGTCCTCCGGCCCGGTCACCACCGCAATCGCCGCCTCCAGCGTGTCGCCGCCCGCGCGCAGCACCTGATAGCCTCGATCCAGCGTCGCCAGCCCGTTATGCGCGGCCACGATCTTCCCGGCCGAACCCTGCGGCAACGCTGGCCCAGCGCCGGCAGCGGCCAGCGTGGCACTGCCAGCGAGCAGCGTGCGGCGAGGGAGCGGGTTCATGCGCCCACTGGAACGCGGCCGCGCCGCATGGTCAATGGCGGCCTTATGCGCCGCGCCCTTCCCGCCATCCTGCTGTTGTCGCTACTGATCGTGCTGCTCTGGTGGTGGCCCAACCGGCTGACCGACCCGGCGCCCGGCGTGCGCGTGGACAAATTCAACTCGCTCTCCTTCGGCGCCTATCGCGACTGGGAATCGCCGCTCACCAACACTTTCCCCACCGCGGCCGAAGCCGATGCCGATCTGGCGCAGCTCGCCCCGGTCACGCGCGCCGTGCGCACCTATTCCGCCATCGAAGGCAAGTTCGATACGGCCGCGCTGGCGCAGAAACACGGGCTGAAACTCTGGCAAGGCATCTGGCTCGGCTCGGACCGTTCCCAGAACGATCGCGAAATCGCCCGCGCCATCGAGCTCGCGCACACATATCCCGATACCATCGAGCGCGTGGTCGTCGGCAACGAAGTGCTGCTGCGCCGCGATCTGCCGCCCGCCGAGCTGATCGCCGATATCGACCGCGTGAAACGCGCCGTGAAGCAGCCAGTGGCCTACGCCGACGTTTGGGAATTCTGGCAGCAATTCCCCGAAGTGGCGCCGCATGTCGATATCATGCTGATCCACCTGCTGCCGTATTGGGAAAACGTGCCCACCGGCATCGGCCGCGCCGTGCCGCATCTGGACGACATCTTCCGCCGGATGCGCGCCGAATTTCCCCGCCGAACGATTGCCATCGGCGAAACCGGCTGGCCCAGCCGCGGCCGGCCACGGCGAGACGCGGTGCCCAGCCGCGTGAACGAAACCCGCTTCCTGCGCGAATTCATCGCCCTGAGCCAGCGCGAGCATTTCGACTACAATTTCATCGAAGCTTTCGACCAGCGCTGGAAATACGCGAACGAAGGCATCGTCGGCGCCAACTGGGGCATCTTCACCAGCGCGCGCACACAAAAAATCCCGCTGCACGGTCCGGTGCGCGAAGATCCACTCTGGCTTTGGCACGCGGCCGTTTCCGTGCTTGGCGGTTGGGCGCTCTGCGGCATGTGCGTGGCCACCGCAAAATCCCGCCTCACCCCCACGCTCGCCGCCAGCTTCATGGCGCTCGGCGGCGCGCTCGGCTTCGCGGCCGCCGGCACGCTCGCCACGCTTTACGATGTGCATCTGGAATTGGCCGCACTGGTCAATCTGCTCGCCCAGGCGCTGCTCGCCGCGCTCGCCATGCTGCGCTGGTCCGGCACGCTGCCGCCCGCGCCACAGCGCAACGCTTTCCACGCCACCGCAACCATCCGCGGGCTGCTGCGCCACGGCCGCATTCCACACCTGCACGGCCTGTTCGAAGACGTGCAGCTGGTGTTCGCCTGGACGGCTGCGGTGATGCAGGCGCTGCTGGTGTTCGATCCGCGCTACCGCGAATTCCCGCTCGGCACCTTCGCCGTGCCGGTGCTCGTCGCCGTCACCGAGTTCCTGCGCGGCGGAAGACGCGCGCGAAGCCGGCTCGACAACGCCCTGGCCGCCGCCCTGGCAGCCGGCGCGGTCGCGAGCGCCGTGCAGGAAGGCGGGCTGAACACGGCTTCGCTGGTATGGAACGGCTGCGTGCTGGCCTGGGCTGGATACCAAGCGGGATTAGGCGGCCGCCGGAGCACCGACGGGCCCAGCTTTGCGTAAGGCGAAAAGCTGATCCGGCGAATGCCGGTGTGGCGCTTCTGCAAATGCAGGGTGTGCCATGGCAAATAAATCACAGCGCGCCCCACAGTTGTTGCCTAGCAACGTTGCTGTTGACATCTTCGGTTTTTTGAATGCGGCCCTTTACAATTCGGCCGGTGCTGTCGATCCTCATCAAATCATTGCTGCTGTCTAAGGAATTTCGTATGTCGCACATGCATGGCGAACGCAGGCCAGGCTTGCCCGCGATCGGGCGGTGGGAATGCAAGCGGTTTTTGCTGCGCGGATCGTTGTTGGCGTGCGGCGCCTCGCTGGCCGTGTTCGGCGATGTCGTGCCGCTTGCATCCGCCGGCGCGCAAACGGCGGATGCACAGGCCGCACCGAGCGGTCAGGGCACGGGTGCCGCGAGCCGTTCCGGCAATCTCGGCGGAGGTGCCATTCCGCCGCAGGTTTCGGCCAATGCGCCGGAATCCATTACGGTACGGGCGCGGCGGCTGATCCAGAAGGAAAAGAACTCACCTTCGGCGGTGACCGAGCTGGGCTCGCGGCAGATTGCGGCGGTCGGCGTGTCCGGCAGTGCGGCCTCGCTGCTGCGGCAGGCGCCGTCGGTGTATGTGTATCAGCAGGGGCTGGGCGACAATGCGCCGCAGCTTACGATCCGCGGCGTGCGCGGACTGGAAATCGCGACCACGCTCGATGGCGTGCCGACGCAGGATCTGCTGGCGCCCGGCAATTTCTACCTGGCGAACAATATCGGCAGCATCTTCACGCTGAACCAGATCGCCGGTGTGCACATCTATCCCGGCGTGGCTTATCCGGACAAGAACACGTTCGGCACGATCGGCGGCACCATCGCCTACGACAGCAAGCGGCCCACCCCGGATGCCTATCTCGACGTGGTTGGCTCCGTTGGTTCGTTCGGCACCTACAAGGAGGGGTTCGAGCTGAATTCGGGAGGGATCGACAGCCCGCTCGGCACCGGAGACAATGCGGTGCGCGTGCTGCTGAATTATTACAACCTGCAAACGCAGGGCTTCATCGACGCCACGCCGAACCGCGAGAACGAGATGGAATTCGCGCTCGACAAGCCGTATGACGATGGCTTGTCGAACCTGCAAGTGACGGTGCTGTACAACACCGCGACCGGGCTTATTCAGAACGAACCCGTGCCGCTGCCCTACCTGGAAAAATATGGGCTGTTCAGCAACTACCCGTCGAACCTGGATTTCGCGCGCGAGACCAACGGTTACAAGACGTTGATCGTGAAGGACGACACGTATATCAACGACTACATCAATGTCGGCATCACCGGATTCTACATCGGCGGCAACAGCGAACAGAACGATTACGGCGATATCAGCCTGTCGCCGCCGAACGGCGTCCCGACACCACTTACCGTGGGCGGTGCTTCGCCGTTTCTCAACACCCCGGCGGGCTTTGGGCAAGGCGGGTTGTTCGGGCCACCCGTGCCGCCGCCGCTCGGGCTGTTCGGCGGCGGCTATGGCGGCTTTTTCTATGGCGCGGGGCATACCTACAACCCGTTTGCGCTATACCCTGTCGGCAGCCCGCAATGTCCAACGGCGTTTGCGAACCTCTATGCCAAGTCGTTCGGCAGCACCGGTTTTGCGCCGTGCGGCCTGAATGACAGTTTACTTGTGCTGCACACCGACACCTATGGCGTGCAGCCGCGCGTGACGATCATTCCGCCGGAAATCGCCGGCATCGGCAACACCATCAAAATCGGCGCGCTGATCGCCAAGGAAACCTCGCCCAGCGGGCCACCCTCGTCGAGCGGCGTACTGGGGCTCGTCTATCAAGGCGGCACGCCGAACACGCCGCAGGATGCCACCCATGCTTTCGGTGGTCCAAATGGCGGCGTCTGGCGCATCATCTATCAGGGCTACGTCCAGGACAAGATCGACCTGCTCGATAATACGTTGCACATCACGCCCGGCGTGACGCTGGAGGGCACGTATTCGGGCGTGCAGGGCGGCCAGGTGTTCCTGAGCAAGGATTCGCCCGGATTCGGCGCCAACGGATATTTCAGCGGCAACGGAACCGATCTCGACCGCTATGGCCCCTACAAAGCCACGAAGTGGGACCGCGAATGGCTGCCCTTCGTGAACGTGGCCTACGATTTCGACAAGGCTCTGCCGCCGGCAAAGGGTTTGACGGCTTATGGGAGTTTCGGCGATTCGGCGCTGTTCGCCCCGGTCGGCGATTTCGGCCCCAACACCGCCGGCCCGCCGCCCTTCGCCTCCATCGTGCACATGTACGAGGCCGGGCTGAAATACGATACGGCAAACGTGCTGCTCTCGGCCGATTACTTCTACCAGAAGATCGACCGCGATTTCGGCTTTTTCAACTTCCAGTCCGGGCCACAGAACGGCGAAAGTCTCTACACAAGCATCGGGCAACGCGAAAGCAAGGGCGTGGAAGCAAACGCGGTATGGCAAGTCACACCGGAGCTGCAACTGTTCGGCAATGTGTCGCACCAGCTCGTCAAGTATCTCACCAGCAGTTTCGCCTTTGTCACGGTGGCGCAGGACCAGTATGGCATCGCCACGAAAGGCGACCCAGTCAGCGGCATCCCCGACTGGCTCTCGACATTCGGGGTCGATTACACGCACAAGGGCATGTTCGTGAATGCCGATGCGCTCGATGTTCGCCTCACCGGGCAATACACCGGGCATCAGAATACAACGTTTGACTACAACGGCACCGGCTATCTGATCGCCCCCAACTTCCCCGCACTTTCGCCGATCAACTACACCGGTTGCGCAAGTGCATCCAACCCCGTGGCACTGCCGTCATGTCCGGCCTATATCCGCTACCAGCAGGTGAGCGGTGCCACCACGTATGATCCGCATGGCGGCATTTCGCCGTTTGCGGTGTTCAGCCTGGACGTGAATTACAAGCTGCCGACACCGCAACTGGGCTATGTGAAGAACCTCACCTTCGATCTCAACGTGCAGAACCTGTTCGATCAGCGCTTCTTCCAATACTACTACAAGCAGATCTCGCCTGGCTCGTGCCCCACGATCAAGGGTGGGCCGTTCAACGGGCTGGCAGCAAACAACTACAGCTGCTCACCGGAATTTGCCGATGCAATACCGGGGCAGCCGTTCAGCGTGTTCTTCACCGTCACGGCGCGATTCTAAAACGCGGCGCCGTGCTGCGCAATTTCCGCATGCGCAAGCGACGCCAGAAAAGCGGCGCGCGGTGTCTGGCCGAAATTGGGATAACCCTCATGCGGCACGCTGCCGTTGTAGCGTTCCAGCCAGACCGCGAGCCGCTTCTCCGTCTGCGGCAACTCCTGTTTGCGGCCGGCGGGGCGGCGCACGAAGCCATCGCGGAACGCCACCGCAAAACGCGCCATGAAGCCATTCGCGTGCGCCACGCGGTGCCGTGGGCAGCGGTGCACGATTTCATTCAGCGCCAAGTATATCCGATACGGATGGCTGGGATCGCCGCAGAACTCGAAGCCACCATCGGTTTCGATCGCGTCCACACGGCATCCCGCCGCCCGGTAGAAGGGCAGCACATCGTTGTGCAGCACGCACACCGCGGCTTCCGGCTGCCGTGATGGGTGCAGGAAGCCAAATGCGTGGGCCGAGAAGGTGTCGATCGCCACGTGCAAGTACAGCCGCTCGCCATGCCGGCTTGCACCGGCAAAGAGCGTGTCCTGCACCAGCAGCGCGCCGGGGGCCGGGCTCGGCTGGTGACACTCCCGGAAGCACGGGTTGAATTTTTCGATGAAAGCGGCCTGATCCGTCGAAAGCGCTTCGCCCTGGCGCGCGGCAAGCTCCAGCCGCAGCCAGCGTTCCCGGTCGGTGCCGATCCCGCGCTCCGCCAGCACATGCTGAACGGAGGAAGGCGCCACCTGCACGCCGGAAAGCGCCAGGATCGCGGCGATGCGGGCGCCGGTGTTGGCGATGTGCGCCAGCGCCAGCACCTCGATGCGCTCTTTCACCGTGTCCGGCAGGGTATCGGGGTCGAGGCAGGGAACCGGCTGCAAATCCTTCAGCCCGTCGAAGCCATGCGCCTGATAGCGCCGCTTCCAGGCGTAGAAGCTGGCGCGGTCCATATGGGTCTGCCGGCAGGCTTCGGAGACGTTGCCGAGGCGCGAAGCGAGCTCCAGAACCGATAGGCGGTCCTGCTCGAGCCCATCGCCGAACACGCCGGCGCGCCGCCGCGCCGCGCGGCCCGGCGGCGTTCGCAACGCCGCATCCGGCTGTGTCGGGCCTTCGATGCTCCCGTTCATGCGTCTGGCCGCCCTTTTTTCCTGCGCCCGGAACACGGCGCGCAACAATCAGGGAGCGGCAGAACACCATGGCGCGCCAGTCAAACCTGGTCAGAGCGCGGTAAAACACGCAGGTGACCGGCCCGGCGGTCATCGTGTGCCCAAGGCGCCGCACGGCCATGGCGTTGCGGCCGCCGCGCCACTATAGTGAACGGCCCGCGTCATCGAAGCGCAGGTGTTGTGCCGTGAGCGAGCCGGTTTCTGCAGTTGGCGTCTATCTCTTCGGCCCGTTCCGGCTAAACCCGGCGGCCCGCACCCTGCATCGCGGCACGGCGCCGGTCAGCCTCACGCCCCGCATGTTCGACCTGCTGCTGTGCCTGGTACGCAACGCGGAGCGCGTGGTGGACCGGCCGGAGCTGATGCGCGCCGTTTGGGGCGAGCGCATCGTCGAGGAAGCCAATCTCAAGCAGACGGTGTACGAACTGCGCCGCGCGCTGGAAACCGCGCCCGATTCGCCCCTGATCGCCACGGTGCCGATGCGCGGCTACCGTCTGGCGGTGCCGGTGCGGCTGGAGCGGACGCCGGCCATGCCCGGTATTTCCCGCCGCGGGCTCGCCGCGCGCCTGCCATCCGGCTTCCGGAGAAGCGGTATCGTGGCCGCCGGGCTGCTCGGCGCCGTTCTGGTTGCCCTCGCGCTGGGCGATGCGCTGCTCACGCACAAGCCGCCGTCACCGGCCGGCTTCGTGGCGCCGCCGCATTCCGTGGCGGTGCTGCCGTTCTCCAACAGCAGCGGCGACGCCACCCAGAACGATTTCGCCGACGGCATTTCGGAAGACCTCATCAACGCGCTCGGCCGCATCGAAGGCCTGCATGTCGCGGCCCGCACATCTAGCTTCCTGTTCCGCGGCCGGCCCCGCGCCGTCACCGACATCGCCCGCCAGCTTAACGTGGGCGCGGTGCTGGAGGGCAGCGTGCGGCGGGAAGGCGCGCGCATCCATATCAACGCGGAACTGATCGACGCCGGCAGCGGATTTTCGTTCTGGTCGCGCAGCTACGACACCGACGGCGGCGACCTTCTGGGCGCGCAGACCCACATCGCCGAGGCGGTTGCCGCTTCCATGCAGGTGGCGCTGCTGGGCGATCCGGTCGAGAAACTGGCGCTCGGCGGCACGCGCAATCAAGCGGCCTACGATGCCTATCTGCGCGGCATGAAGCTGTTGCGGGTCGCCGAAAATATCGCCGCCATCGCCGCGGCACGCGCCGCGTTTGAGAATGCCATCGCGCTCGATCCGCAATTCGCGCTGGCGCGCGCCTATCGTGCGCGCGAGATGGTGCTGATCGCCGAGGACGGCACGAACATGTCGCCCGCGGACATCCAGGACAGGCTCGATGCGGCGCGGCAGGAAGCGGATCGCGCGCTGGCGATCGCGCCAGATTTGGGCGTGGCGCATCTTGCCCTTTCCGACCTTTTCGCCGGCGCCCAGGAGTTTCCGGAAGCGCAACGCGAGATGGCGCTGGCGCGCCAATACGCGCCGAACGACGTGCAGGTGCTGGTGGACGACGTTTTCCTCGAGGTGGCGCTGGGGCACGCCGCCCAAGCGCTGCAAGCGGCGCAGGAAGGTGTCGGCCTCGATCCGCTGGCGCCGGCGGCCTATACGGCGCTCGCCTATGCGCAGCGCACCCGGCGCGACTACGATGGGGCGCTCGCCTCGCTGCACCGCGCGCGGATGCTGGGCGCCGCGGAGCCCGACATCGCGGTGATGGAAGCGATGGTGGCGCTGGAACGAGGCGACAACGCACTGGCACGGCAAGGCTGCGCGCGCGGCACGCATTGGATGAACTATCTCTGCCTGGCGATCGTCGAGCACCGGCTGGGCATGAATGCCGAAGCGCTATTCCATCTCGCGGCGCTGCGGGCGGCGCTCGGCGCCAACGGTGCGTTCCAGTACGCCGAAGTGTACGCGCAGTGGCGCCAGCCGAACGAGGCGGTGAAGTGGCTGCAGGCCGCCTATCGGTTGCACGATTCGGGGCTATTGACGATCAAGTCCGACAAGCTGCTCGACCCGATCCGCGACACGCCGCAATACGCCGCCATCGAGCGGCAACTGCATTTCCCGCCCTAACAGGTTATGAAACAATCCTTGCCCGAACCGGCTTTGATCTGATTGTGTGCTGGTTTCGGCTCGAAAAAAGCGGCGCGCGCGGTCGAACATCAGACTGCTAAAGGAGTCCCTCGTGCTTCATCGCCTTCTGGACGGAGGGGAGCGTCATCATGCGCTCGCGAAACGCGACCAGCGGTGCGGGTGCATCGACATCGAACTTCTTCGCCCAGAGCAGCATGACGAAGAGATAGAAATCGGCCACGCTCACCGTGGCGCCGAATAGGAAATCGCCCTTCATGGCGTCGGCCAAGTATCTCATGCGCTTGCCGATCGTCTCGCCAGCTTGAGCCTTGTCGGCTTCGCTTCCTCCCGCGAAGAACGGCTTGAAGCTCTTGTGAAGCTCGGTTGAGATGAACGCGAGCGATTCCAGCAGGCGCGTATGCCCCATGGGTCCGGCCGGCGCGAGCTTGCTATCCTGGTGCGCAATCCAGTCCAGGATGGCGATGTTCTCGCTCAGCGTCTCACCCGAATCGAGCCTCAGCGTCGGCACGTAGCCCTTCGGATTGATCGTTGCGAAATCCACGCCGGCTTGCGTGCGTTTCGTCTTCAGATCGACCGCCTCATGATCGAAGGACAGACCCGCCTCGTGCAACGCGATGTGGTCGGCCAAGCTGCAAGCGCCCGGTGCGTAATAGAGCTTCATGGTCGTTTCCCTAATTGGCGTGAATCCAAACGCGCGGGGGTCGGATCGGTCGCGGCCGTCGAGCACATACAAGGTCTCGTCGGACAAAAGTGTGCTTGTACGGACCCGGGGCCGGGGCGCCAAGCCGGCACCGGCTGCCTACCTGCTCTGCTGGATGGCCGATAAAATCCACCCACCCCCGCTCGCCCGCACGAACGTCCAAAGCTCCGTCACCGTCACGCGCTCCGTCGCACTCCCGTCCACCACCCGCCCGGCCGCGTCATAGGTCGCGTCGGTCATTGAAAACCGCATCGCCACCGTCGCATACTGCCGGTTGCCTTCGGCCCAGGCTTCCGAAAGATCGCCCTGCTGCAGCCGCACGTCGCTCACCGCGTTGCGCAAGCCGCGGCTCGCCAGCTCGGAGATCTGGTCGTTGAAATACCCCACCATCTCCGGCGTGGCAGAGCGTTGCAATCCCGCAATATCCTGCGCCGACCACGCCGCCTGCACGTTCCGCAAAGTCTGCTCGAACGCCTGATAATCCGCCTGCACCAGTGCCACCTGCGGCCGCGCCCGGGCGCCAAACCCGAAGCCGCCGCCGCCGCCCAGCGCGCCGCGCATCGCCGCGAAGGGCGTGCGCGCGAACATCCCAGGCGCGCCACCCGCCGGCACCGCCCGGCCGAAAAAGCTGCGCATCACCCAACGCGCCAGCAAGTACAGCAGGAAAAGCTGCAGCAGCAGCCCGACAAACCCCATGCCGCCGTGAAACCCAAAGAACCCGCCGCCGAACAGCAATCCGCCGATCCCGGCCCCTAGCAGCCCGCCCATTAACCCGGAGGTGAAAGCCCCCCTTCCGCCAAAGCCGCCATACCCGCGCTGCCCATACCCGCCATAGCCCCCCCCATAAGTTGGCGTGGCGCTGCCCGGAAACG
>CAXUEX010000089.1:0-11365 GCA_964250215.1 uncultured Acetobacteraceae bacterium
CTGCACCAGCCGGTGCAGCACGCCGCGCAATTCGGGATCGGCCGCCGCCTGCGCTTCTGCCGCGAACAGCGGCGCGAGCGACCGGGCCACGCGGCCTTCAAGCCAGAGCAGCAGCCGCCGGCGCAGCCGTTCGCGCTGCGGCGCATCCAGGAATTCGCTATCCAGCACCTCCACGGCCGGCCGGGTGAGGTTCGCGCCGGGCCGCAGCCGGGCCACCGGCTGCCCCATCCAGCCGAGATCAAACGCGCCGACGAGCGCGATCTCGGCATCGGGGGCGGCTTCCAGAGCGGCGACGCGGCGCGGCATTTCCTGCAGCAGCGCGCGGCGCGCGGCGCGCTGCACCAGACGCTTCTCTAGTCCTTGGGCAGCCGGGTCGGGCAGGAAGCGGAAACCCGCGACGTGGCCCACCGCGTGGCCTTCCACCACCACCTCGCCGCCGCTCGTGACGGCGGAGAGCAGCTCCTCGCCGGCCTCGGCGGCTTCCAGGCGGCGCAGCAGATGCGTGGCGCGGCGATCCACAAAGCGGGCGGTGAGCCGCTCGTGCAGCACGTCGGAGAGCCGGTCTTCCACGTCGCGCGCGCGGGCCTGCCAAGCCACGCCGTCGGCCACCCAGTCGGCGCGGGCGGCGATAAAGGACCAGACGCGGATGCCGGAAAGGCGCGCCATCAGGGTATCGATGTCGCCCTGTAGCGAGGCCAGCGCGGCGAACTGGGTTTCCAGCCAGTCATTGGGCAGCGCTTCGCCACGCACGCGATGGGCGAAGATGCGGGCGCAGAGCCGGACATGGCTGTCGTCGGTGATCTTGCGAAAATCCGGCACCTGGCAGGCTTCCCACAACTCGCGCACCTGGCGGCTTCCCGTTGCGAGCGTGCGGATTTCGGCGTCGCGTGACAGCGCTTCGAGGGTTTCGAGGTCGCTGGCCTGGCGGCCGGGCACCAGGCCCGGGCGGGGCGGCGGCGCCGTGAGGCTGGCGAGGAGCGCTTCGACCGAGGCGAAATCGAGATCGGCGTTGCGCCAGGCAAGGCTTTCCAGGGGCTCGAAGACATGCGCTTCCACGGCTTCGGCGAGTTCCGGCGGCAGGTCGGGGCAGGTGGTGGTGGTGCCGAACGTGCCATCCCGCATGCCGCGCCCGGCGCGGCCGGCGATCTGCGCGAGCTCGGGCGGGGTTAGAGCGCGCGGCCGCCTGCCGTCGAACTTCTGCAGGCCGGCAAAGGCGACGTGGTTCACGTCCATGTTCAGGCCCATGCCGATCGCGTCGGTGGCAACGAGAAAATCCACCTCGTTCTGCTGGTAGAGCGCCACCTGCGCGTTGCGCGTGCGCGGCGACAGCCGGCCCATCACCACGGCGCAGCCGCCGCGCCGGCGCCGGATCAGTTCGGCAAGCGCGTACACCTCGCCAGCACTGAAGGCGACGATGGCGCTGCGCGGCGGCAGCTTGCCGAGCTTGGCGGCGCCGGCGAAGGTGAGCTGCGAGAGTCGCGGCCGAGTTTCGATTTCCACGCCCGGCACCAGGCGGTGGATCAGCGGCCGGATCGTCTCGGCGCCGAGGAACATGGTTTCCACCAGGCCGCGGGCGCGCAGCAGGCGATCGGTGAATACATGGCCGCGGTCGGGATCGGCGCAGAGCTGGATTTCATCGACCGCGAGGAACTCCACCGCCCGATCGAGCGGCATGGCCTCGGTGGTGCAACTGAACCAGCGTGCCTCGGCCGGCACGATCTTCTCCTCGCCAGTGATCAGCGCGACCTGGCGTGGACCCTTTGCCGCGACCATGCGGTCGTAGTTCTCGCGCGCGAGCAGGCGCAGCGGGAAGCCGATGGCGCCCGAGGCGTGGGCGAGCAGGCGCGTGATGGCGAGATGCGTCTTGCCGGTGTTGGTGGGGCCGAGCACGGCGCGCACCCGGGGCGCCATGATCTGGGCGGCGTGGGCGGATGCCGGCATGAACCAAGGATTCGGCCCCGGTGGCTCGATTGCAAGCCACGGTTCTTCATGGGTAAGCCCGGGCGATGCCTGAACTGCCGTTCGCGCCCGCCGGCGCCACCGGATTGCCATTGCAGGGCGTGACCCCGGCCGATCTGACGGCTTGCCTGGCCGGGCTGCCGATGCCGCAATCGCGTTTCGTGGCCATGTCGGGGTTCCGTGCGGAGCCGGGCGAAATCGTGCTGCTGCCGGCGGCGGAGGGCGTGGCGGGGGCGCTGTTCGGGCTGCCGGCGGATGCGGCCGATCCGTTTCCGTATGGCGCGCTGGCGGCTGGGCTGCCCGCGGGCGTATGGCGCCTGGCGGCGGGGTTTGCCCAGCCGGAGGCGGCCGTGCTCGGCTTCGCGCTGGGCGCCTACCGGTTCGAGCGGCTGAAATCCGTGCCTACTTTCCGGCCCGCGCCGTCGCTGGCCTTGCCCGAAGCGGGTTGCGAAACGGCGCTTTCGGCCGCCCGCGCCACATTCCGGGTGCGAGACCTGATCAATCTGCCGGCGAACCTGCTTGGCCCGGCGGAGCTGGCGGCCGAAGCGGCGGCGGCGCTGCACGCAGCGGCGCCCGATATGCGCATCGAGACGCTCGCTGGCGAGGCGCTGGAGGCAGGCTATCCGGCGGTGGCCGCGGTGGGGCGCGGGGCTGAGAGGCCGCCTGCGGTGCTGGTGGCCGAATGGACGGGGCCTGGAGCTGCGGCAGGCCCGCTGATCGCGATCTGCGGCAAGGGCGTTTGTTTCGATACCGGCGGGCTGGACCTGAAGCCCGCAGCGGCCATGTTGCGCATGAAAAAAGACATGGCGGGGGCGGCGACGGCGCTGGGGCTGGCCTGCATGATCGCGGAGGCGCGGCTGCCGGTTCGGTTCGTCCTGCGGTTGGGCTGTGCGGAAAACAGCGTCTCGTCGCGCGCGATGCGACCGCTGGATGTAATCCGGACGCGCAAGGGTCTGCGTGTGGAAATCGGCAACACGGATGCCGAAGGCAGGCGGTTCTGGCCGATCTGCTGGCGGCTTCGTGCGAGCAGGCACCGGCGCTGGTGATCGATTTCGCGACGCTGACGGGTGCGGCGCGGGTGGCGCTGGGCCCGGATCTGCCGGCGTGTTTCTGCAATGACGATGTTCTGGCCTCACGGTTTTGCGAGATTGCGGCGCAATCACGCGATCCTGTTTGGCGACTGCCCTTGTGGCAGGGTTACAATTTTTCCCTTGATAGCCACGTCGCCGATCTGAATAACGTTTCATCCAAGCCGCACGCAGGGGCGGTGATCGCGGCTTTGTTCCTGGAGCGTTTCGTCAGCGGTGGATCGAAATGGCTGCACCTGGACATTTACGGCTGGAACGAATCCGGCCGCCCGGGCCGGCCAGAAGGTGGTGAAGCGCAGGGTTTGCGGGCGGCGTTTGCATTGATTTCGGATTTCAGGGATGTTGCGCCCCGGCCGTAAGTAACAATATCAGGAGCTATGGGAGCTTAGAACTTTCTTTGCGTTGCCTGCGTAGAACGTCCGCGATCCGACGAGATCACGGCAAGCGTGGGCGCAGACGGGGCTTCGGCGGCGTGACAGCGTTGAGAATGGCGCCCTGATCCCGAAAACCGGCAGGTTGAGGTGTTCGCTGCAGCCGGAACGTTAAAAGAACACTTTGAAGATGACCAAAACTTAATCGAAACAGGCCCCGCCTGGGGCCAAGCTGGCGGTAATCGCCGCCGAAACGAAAGGAAATCGAAATGGCAGCCAACCAAACTCCCGCTTCCGACCACATGGTGGGCGTGCTGCGGGATACCATCGTGGCGCTGGTGCGGCGCGACGGCCCGGATCTCTCGGCGCGGCAGCTCGGCGTGTTCCTGACTTGCTACTTGCAGGAAGGCGCACACACCGTGCGCGGGCTCGCGGCGGATCTGAACGTGTCGAAGCCGGCGATCACGCGGGCGCTCGACCGTCTAGGCGAACTCGATCTGGCGCGCCGCAAGGTGGACCCGATGGACCGCCGCAGCGTGCTGGTGCAGCGCACGCTGAAGGGCGCCGCGTTCCTGCGCGACCTGCGCGGCATCATGAGCGAGGCCACTTCGACCTCGCGCCGCAGCAGCAGCAGCGAGGAAGCGCCAAGCCGGCGTCGCGGCCACGGCTGATCTGGTGGGCGGTGCGGTCTGGCGTCACCAGCTTGTGATGCCGGCCCGCTTCGCCCGGCCAGCCACGAACGCACCCCACAAAGCGAATGCCACCAGCGGCGCGGCGACCGTAATCCCGGCAAGCAGGAGGGGAAGGCGCAGCATCGCCCAGGCCGCGAGGCCGGCGAACGCGGTGAGCCCCCAATAGATTGCTGCAACGGCAGCGGCGGGCAGGCCGGCTCGATGAGCCACTTGATAGAAATGGCCTCGATGCGCCTGGGTGATGCGTTGTTTCGCGAGGATTCGGCGCAACACCGTGAACATGGCGTCAAGCAGCAGCGGTGAGAGTAGCAGCGGCAGCAGCAATGCCTGTCTGCCGGGCAGCCCTGCCAATTCTACGCCCAGCACCGCCAGCACGAAGCCGGTGGGCTGACTACCGACGTCGCCCATGAAGATGCGGGCGCGCGGCCAGTTGAACGGCAAAAAGCCGGCCAGCCCGGCCGCGAGAGCGAGAGTTGGCGCGGCGACCGCGGGAGCGCCAGCCAGCGCCGCGGCAAAGCCAGAAGCGATGAGCGCGCAGCCGGCCACGAGCCCATCGAGCCCGTCCATGAAATTTACCGCGTTCGTGACGACGAGTAGCCAAGCCAGCGTGAGCGCCGTGGCGGCCGGGCCGGCGAGCGTGGCACCGACCAGCGGCAGGGGCCCCAGCCGGTAGCCGGCGGCGATCACCAGCAGGCTAGCCAGAAGCTGGGCCGCGAGCTTGGCGAAGAACGGCCAATCGTAGAGATCGTCGAGAAACGAAAATGCGGCCAGCCCCAGTACCGCGGCGGCGAGCGCGATCGGCGCCGCGCCGGCCTGGCCCGATTGATCGGCCCAGATCAGCCCGACCAGGAACGCCGCGACGATGCCGACGCCGCCGCCTTTCGGCGTGGGCCGCGTGTGGGCGCTGCGGTCGCCGGGATGATCCATCACGCCGGCCAGCGACATGAGCCAGACCAGGCAGGCGGAAAGCGCAAGCAGCACGATGGGTCGGATCGGGGCACCCCTTTGGCGCACGGGCCGGCGGTCTATAGAGTTCGGCGGATGGCGTCGCAACGCTCGGTTTTCCGCCTGCTCGTGAACGTGGCGCTGGATGGCGCGCTGGCGGCCGTGGCGGCGCCGATCGCGCGCTGGATCGCCGACCCGCAGCACGGCTTGTATCACCCGCTGTGGTTCCTGGCCGGCGGCGGCATCACGCTGCTGCTGGGCGGGCTGCCGTTCCGGCTTTCACAGCAATACTGGCGGTTTTCCGGCCTGAGCGACCTGATCGGCGTGGCGGGCAGCTCGATCGCCACGGCCGGGCTGTTCGCGCTGCTGCTGCTGGCCACGGGTTTTCCCTGGCCGACCGTGACGTTTCCGATCGTGCACGCCATGACGCTGGCGGTGCTGCTGGGCGCGCCGCGGCTGGGCTATCGGCTGTATCACGGGCGGGCGCGCATTGCCGCGGACGATCCCGGCGTGGAACGCATCCTGCTGGTGGGCGCCGGCGATGCGGCGGACGGGTTCATGCGGTCGCTTTCCGGCCAGCGCGGCGCGAAGCTGGCGGTGATGGGGCTGCTGGCGCTTGCCGACCGGCAGACGGGGCGGCGGATGCATGGGCGGCCGATCCTGGGCACCGCTTCCGAGGCCGTGACGGTGCTGGAACGGCTTCGCCGGCGGGATCGGCTGCCGGATACGCTGGTGGTGACCGAGCCGGATTTTCTCGGCGCGCCGCTGGCCGACATGATTGCGGCCGCCGAAGCGGCGGGTGTGAACGTGCGGCGCGCGCCGCTGCCCACAGCGCTGACTTCCGCCGACCGCATCGAACTACGGCCGGTGGCCATCGAAGATCTGCTGAACCGGCCGCAGGTGGTGCTGGATCGGGCGGGGCTCGATCGATTGATCGCCGGCCGCGTGGTGGCGGTGACGGGCGCGGGCGGCAGCATCGGGGCGGAACTGGCGCGGCAGGTGGCGGCGTTGCGGCCAGCGCGGCTTTTGCTGCTGGACAATAGCGAGTTTGCACTTTGGCAGATCGATGTGGAGCTTGGCGAGACGCATCCTGGCGTGGCGCGGCGCGCCGCGATCGCCGACGTGCGGGATGCCGGGCGGATTGCCTCGTTGTTCGCCGAGGAGAGGCCGGCGCTGGTGTTCCATGCGGCGGCGCTGAAGCATGTGCCGATCGTGGAGGCCGATGCGCGCGAGGGGCTGCTGACGAACGCCTGCGGCACGAAGCTGGTGGCCGATGCGGCGAGCGCGGCGGGTGCGGCGGCGCTGGTGCTGATTTCCACCGACAAGGCGGTGAACCCGAGCAGCCTGATGGGCGCGACGAAGCGATTGGCCGAGATGTATGCGCAGGCGCTGGATATGGGTGGCGGGATGCGCTGCGTGACGGTCCGGTTCGGCAACGTGCTCGGCAGCACCGGCAGCGTGGTGCCGTTGTTCCGGCGTCAGTTGGAGCGGGGCGGTCCGCTGACCGTGACGCATCCGGACATGCAACGATATTTCATGACGGTGCGCGAGGCGGTGAGCCTGGTGCTGCAAGCGAGCGTGGCCGGAATGCGGGCGGAGGAAGGACGGATTTTCGTGCTCGACATGGGCAAGCCGGTGCGGATTTTGGATTTGGCCCGGCAGATGATCGTGCTGGCCGGGCTGCGGCCGGAGCGGGATGTGCGTATCGCGTTCACCGGGTTGCGACCGGGCGAGAAGCTGCACGAGGAGCTTTTCCACGGCAGCGAACCGCTCGTGCCAACCGCCGATCCCGGGCTGCTTCTGGCATCACCGCGCACCGGTGATCTGGCGGAAGTGGCGCGGGGCATCGAGAAGATCGGGACGTTGTGCCTGTCCGGCGACGTGGCGAAAGCGGTGGCTGTGCTGCGAAGTTTCGTCCCCGAATACATCACGGGCTCCGGAGCCGCCGGCGGTGTGCAGGGGCAGAGCCCCTGGCCTTTACTGGAAGTGCAATGAGCTTTTTGCTGAATGTTGCCTGGGTCGTGCTCGGCGGTCTCCTCATGGCGGTAGGCTGGTTTCTGGCCGGCATTATCGCCGCGATCACGATCGTGGGCCTGCCCTGGGCAGCGGCGTGTTTCCGGCTGGGGCAGTATTCGCTGTGGCCGTTCGGGCGCGAGGCGATCCGGCGCGATTTGCTCACCGGCCGCGAGGATCTCGGCACCGGGCCGCTGGGCCTGATCGGCAATATCGTGTGGTTGCTGCTGCTGGGGTTGCCTCTGGCGTTGGGGCATTTGGTGGCGGCGGTGGCGTGTGCCATCACGATCATCGGCATTCCGTTCGCGGTGATCCACGTGCGGTTGGCGATGCTGAGCCTGGCGCCGATCGGGGTGGAGATCGTGGACCGGCGGGTTGCGGATGCGATGCGCTCCGGCTGGCGCTGAGGAGGGCGGGCGGTGCTGGCGGCGGGCGGCTTGCTGGATGGCTACGACAAGGGCGCGTTCTTCTGCGAGTTGACGGATGGCGCGACGCGCGATGCGTCGGTGCGCCGGATTGCCGAGCGGCTGGCCAGCATTCCGGCCGCGGAACTGCAACGCCGTGCAGGCATCGCGGAAGCCGAGCTGTACAACCAGGGCATCACCTTCACGGTTTATTCCGAGAAGGATGCAATCGACCGCATTCTGCCGTTCGATCCAATTCCGCGCGTTCTTACGGCCGCGGAATGGGGCGTGTTGGAACGCGGCGTGATACAGCGCGTGGCGGCACTGAACGCTTTCATCGCCGACGTCTATCACGATCAGTGCATCCTGAAGGATGGCGTGGTGCCGGCTTCCCTGGTGCTGGGCAACGCGCACTACCGGCCGGAGATGGCGGAGCTGAATGTGCCGCATGGCACGTATGTGCATGTGTGCGGCATCGATGTGGTGCGCGATGCGGCGGGACAGTTCCTGGTGCTGGAGGACAATGCCCGCACGCCATCCGGCGTTTCTTACGTCATCGAGAACCGCAACACGATGCAGCGGATTCTGCCCGATCTGATGGACGGCATCGCGGTGCGGCCGGTGGGCAGTTACGGCATGCGGCTGCACCGCGCGCTGGCCGAGATCGCGCCGGCCTCAGTCGCCGATCCGCAAGTGGTGCTGCTTTCGCCGGGAATTTATAATTCGGCGTATTTCGAGCATATTTTTCTGGCGCGCGAGATGGGCGTGCCGCTGGTGGAGGGGCGCGACCTGATCGTGCAGGACGGGCGGGTGTGGATGCGCACCACGGCCGGGCTGGCGCCGGTGCATTCGATCTATCGCCGGCTGAACGACGATTTTCTCGATCCGGATGTGTTCCGGTCAGACAGCACGCTGGGCGTGCGCGGGCTGATGCAGGTGTGGCGGCAGGGCAGAGTGGCGATCGCCAATGCGGTGGGCACCGGCTTTGCCGACGACAAGGCGGTGTATGCCTACATGCCGCGCATCATCCGCTACTACCTCGATGAGGATGCAATTCTAGCGAATGTGGAGACGCGGATTTGCGGCGAGGCCGAGGGGCTTGCCTACACGCTGGGGCATCTTGCGCGGTTGGTGGTGAAGCCGGTGGGCGAATCCGGCGGCTACGGGCTGATCGTGGGGCCACATGCGACACGGGCGGAGCTGGATGCGTTCCGGGCGCGGCTGCTGGCCGATCCGGCGAATTACATCAGCCAGGAAATGATTTCGCTTTCTGTTTCACCGACGCTCGCGGATGGCGTCCTGGCGCCGAGGCATGTCGATCTGCGGCCGTTCGCGGTCACTGGCCGCGACACCTGGGTGCTGCCTGGCGGCTTGACGCGCGTGGCGCTGCGGCCCGGTTCGCTGGTGGTGAATTCCAGTCAGGGCGGCGGATCGAAGGATACGTGGGTGCTGGAATGACGCTGCCGGTGCTGCTTTCGCGGTATGCGGAGAACCTGCTTTGGCTGGCGCGCTATATGGAGCGGGTGGAAAACCTGGCGCGGGTTCTGGACGTGACGGACACTTTCGTGCGGCACGGCGCGGACCAGTCCGGCTGGGAAGCGGTGGTGCGGATCAATTCCGACGAGGAGCCGTTTTTTTTCCGCCACGAAACGGCGAATGCGGCGAGCGTGCTGCAATTCTATCTGCTCGATCGCGACAATCCCAACTCCATTGCCTCGGTTATACTGGCGGCGCACGAGAGCGCGCGCACGCTGCGGCCGATGATTTCCACCGAAATGTGGACGCAGCTCAACATGTTCGCGAACCGTGTGCGCGCGTTGACGCCGGCCGACGCGGCGCCTTCGCGCGTATCGGGATTGTGCGCGTTCCTGAAGGAAGGCTGCCAGGCCCATGCCGGCATCACCGACGGCACGTTCTTCCGCGACCAGGGCTGGGCGTTCTATTGCATCGGCAAGTATCTGGAGCGCGCCGACCAGACTTCCCGGCTGGTGGACATCAAATACAACATGCTGCTGCCGACGCTCGGCGATGTGGGCGGCCCTTTGGACGTGAGCCAGTGGCATGCGCTGTTGCGCGCCGCGAGCGGTTATCACGCGTTCCGCCGCGTGCATCCCAGCGCCATGACGCCGGCGCTGGTCGCCGGCTTCCTGTTGCTGAACCACGCGTTTCCGCGTTCGGTGGTGCTGTGCGTGAAGCAGATGGAAACCTATCTTTCGCAACTCGGCTCGGGTTACGGGCTGCGCGGCACGTATCCGGCGCTGGAACGGCTGGAGGAGCTGCGGGCCGCGCTGCTGGATCAGCCCATCGAAGCCATCCTGGCGCGCGGACTGCACGAATTCCTGGATTGGGTGCAGGTGCAGTTGCAATTCGTGCATGATGCGGTCGCCACCGCGTTCTGGAGGCCAGCGGTGTCGCAAAGCCAGAGTGCCGCGTGAACGCGCCCGGGCGCCGCGATTTGCTGCTGGGGGCTGCGGCGATGGCGGCGGGCGGGGCCGCGCCCGTGGATGTGCGGCTGGATACGGCGGCAGGCGCCATCCTGCTGCGGCTGGATGTGCAGCGTGCGCCGCTTTCCTGCGCCGCGTTCCTGGCCTGCGTGAGCGGCGGCAGTTACGATGGCGGAGCGTTCACCCGCGCGGTGCGGCCCGGCAACGATCATGGGCACCCACCGATTTCGGTGCTGCAAGGCGCGGCGGCACCGGGCACGCGGGCGCCCGCCGTGGCGCACGAGCCGACGAGCCGCACCGGCATCCTGCACCACGACGGCACGATTTCGCTGCCGCGCGACGCCGTGGGCACCGCGACCGGCGGCGAATTTTTCGTGTGCATCGGCGACCAGCCGGCGCTGGACTATGGCGGCGCACGCAACAAGGATGGGCAGGGCTTTGCGGCGTTCGGGCGCGTGGTGCTGGGTATGGAAGCGGTGCGGCGGATTTGGCAGGCGCCCACCTCGCCCGATTCGCCCGATCCCTACACCGCCGGCCAGATGCTGGCGCCACCGCTGCCGATCTTTCGGGCGGTGCGTGTGTAGCGCGGGCGGCCGTGTGTAGAACCCGCCATGACCCCTTCCGCCCGGCTGCAGGCCGCGATCGACCTGCTCGAAGCCATCGAGACCGCTACAACCCGGCCTGCCGATGCCGTGGCGAACGACTTCTTTCGCGCCCGGCGCTTCATCGGCTCCGGCGACCGGCGCGCGGTTTCCGATCGCGTCTGGACCGTGCTGCGGGCCTATCGGCGCCTGGAATGGTGGCTGGCCGGCCCCGCTTCACCACGGCTGCTGATTGCCGGCGCGCTGCTGCTGGAGGGCTGGAGCTGGGACGGGCTGCGCACCGCGTTTTCCGGCGGCCGCTTCGCGCCGGCCGCGTTCTCGCCGGCCGAGCAGGCGGCACTGCGCAACTTGGAAGGCCACACGCTGGATCACCCGGACATGCCGGAAGCGGTGCGGCTGGAAATCCCCGATTGGCTGCTGCCGCCGTTGCGCGGCCGGTTCGGGCCAACTCTTGCGGCGGAGCTGGCCGCGCTCGGCGAGCCTGCGCCGCTCGATCTGCGGGCAAATCTGTTGCTTGGCAGCCGCGGCGCGGGCGGGGCCGCCGGGGGGTGGGGGGGGGGGGGGGGGGGGGCGCCCCCGGGGGGGCGCCTGGGGGGGGGGGTGGTTAGGGCTTCGTTGTTTTTGTTGTAGCGGGGCCGGGCCCCGCCGCCCGCGACCCACGAATCGTCGCGGGCGGCGTGCGAGATGCGCTGGATCACGTAATCGACGCTGGCGGCCTGAGTGAACGGGTCCACGGCCAGGGTGAAGCGGCTGCCGGCGGAGAACAGGTTGTTCTCCCCGGACGCTTCGTAGAGCATCGCGGCGGGCGCGGGCGCCCCACTCTCCCACTCACACCCCGCCACCCCAA
>CAXUEX010000090.1:0-11355 GCA_964250215.1 uncultured Acetobacteraceae bacterium
CCGCGCCCACCGCACGCGCCAGCAGGGTTTGGCCGCCAATCTCCGCCAGCCGCTTATCGAACCCCATCCGCCGCGACCCGCCCGCCGCCAGCACCACGGCGTCGATCGCGGCCCCAATCACCGCCGCCGCCGCGCGGCGATCAGCTCGGCCAGAATGCTCGCCGCGATCTCCGGCGCGGTGACGGCACCGATCGCCAACCCCGCCGGCCCGCGTATCCGGTCCAGCGCCGCCGCATCGTGCCCCATCGCCGCCAACCGTTCCCGCCGTGCCGCCGCCGACCGCCGCGAGCCCAGCGCCGCGATATAGAACGCCGCCGACCGCAGCGCCCGATCGAGCCCCGGATCATCCAGCTTCGGATCGTGCGAAAGCACCACCACCGCGGTGCCCGCATCCGGCACCAGCCGGTTCATCACCGCATCCGGCCAGCCGATTTCCAGCACCGTGCCCGGAAACCGCGAAGCGGTGGCGAACCCACGCCGCGGATCGATCACCGTCACATCGAACCCGCATTCCTGCGCGAACGGGCAAAGCGACTGCGCGATATGCACCGCCCCCACCACGAACAGCCGAGGCGCCGGCAATTCCACGGCGAGAAACCAGCGCTCGCCGCCGATTTCCACCACCCCGCCCGCTTCCCGCGCCAGCGCCGCTTCCGCCGCCGCCGCAACGCTCAAAGGCGCACCCGCATCGGGCAGCAGAAACTGCGCCCCGTCGCCAAGCCGCGTTGCCAGCACCGCGGGCCGCCGCGCCGCCCGCGCCGCCAGCAGCGCCTGCAAAATCGCCGGCCTCACCCGATCGGCTCAACCCACACGGCGAGCTCCCCGCCGCAAGGCAGCCCAACCTCCCAAGCCCGCGCATCGCTCACGCCAAACCGCATCTCCCGCCCCACGCCGGTTTCCAGGCAAGCCAGCGCCGCCTGTAGCACCGCCGCCTCCACGCACCCGCCGCTCACCGATCCGGCAATATCGCCAGACCGCGAAACCGCCATCCGGCTCCCCACCGGTCGCGGCGAACTCCCCCACGTTTCGATCACGGTCGCCAGCGCCACAGGCTCGCCAGCCGCCAACCAGCGCGCGGCAAGGCTCAGCACATCCTCGGCACCGTTCATGCGGCTTTCGTGCGGCGATTCCGTCCAACTCGCAAGGGACGCAGGGCCGGGGCGCTGCCCTGCATCCGATCGCACACAAAACCGGCTACATGCGACCTATGGCGTAATATCCATTTCGCCCGAGTTCGGGCTCGTGGTGCCGTCAGGCGCTATGCTGACAAGTATATAGTGATAGGCGGTGCCTTTCACGGCCGTGCTGTCCGTGCAGGCGTTGCCGGTGAAATACGCGCCGTTCGCCGTGGAGCAGCCAGGCACCGGCTGATAGCCCGAGCCGCTGGTGGTGGTGCGCAGCACGTTGTAGCCGAGCACCGGACCGGTCGAAACGGGATCCCAGGTCAGCGGAAAATGGTAGATGCCGGTCTTATCGATGCTGCCGACGAAATTCGTCGGGATCAGCGTGGAGAGCACCATCGGCGGCAGTGGTGTCTGGTCGAAGTCGAAATCGTTCATCAAGTCGCCGACCGGCTCGTTGCCGCCGCTGCGCGTACTGATCTGCGTGAGTGATTCACGGATGGTGGTGCGGGAATCCGGCCGCACCGTTCCGGGGGCGCCGATCCGGGCGCTGCCGAGGAAAACGTCCTCGATGAATTTCAAGTAAGCGTCGAAACTCGTGACCTGGTGATCAATCTTCGGCCGTACCCAGGGCGAAATGATCAAGCCCGGGACGCGTATGCCATAGCCGAGCGGGATAGTTTTGTTGCCGTTGACCACAACATAATCGGCAATCGGCGGCGGCTCGTGATCGAGGAATCCGCCCCAATCGTCCCACGAGACAAAAATTGTGGTATTGTTCCAATACTGGCTCTGCATCACCGCATTCACCATTGCAGTGACATACTCCATGCCTTCCTGAACGCCGTTGGACGGATGCTCGCTGGTGAGATTGTCGGGCACAATCCAGGAGACCGCAGGCAGATGGCCTTTGCTCAAGTCTCTGTAGAACTGAATGAGCGGTGGATTGTGCACCTTGAGGTAATCCGGGGACTGCGCCACCTTTGCCTGAATGGTGGTGAATCCGGAAACCGGGTTCCAGATACCAGAAACGCCGGGATCGCCGCTGACTTCATCGGGCGGGCAGGTGAACTCACCGTCTGGGCAGTCCGGCTGCGCCCCGTTGTTGAAGTAGTATTTCCACGTTACGCCCGCGGCATCGAGCAGGTCGGCGGCGCTGCTCCAGGCGAATTGGTGGCTCCGGGCGTCCGCCGATGTGAGTTGAATGTCGGAATAACAGGTCAATGGGTCGCTCAGATTCGTGCATTTCGCGGACCAGGCGGAAACCATATACAAATGGGCCGTCAGGCTGAAATCCTCGGCGGGCTCAAAGAAATGGTCCTGCAACACGAAATTCGAGGCATAAGCCCAGTAATTCGGTATTTCGGCCGCCGTGTGGTAGCTGGCCGCGTCGTTTCGTGCCAGGCCCGGAAGCAGTTGCGGTGGGCAAGGTGCGCGACGTGGCGTATCCAGGCCGCAATTGGTCAGGATACCCTTCTGCGTGACGACGAACCCGTCCATGGCCCCGCCATGAATCGACGAGACCGAAGCCTGCCAGCTATGCGGGCCGCCGGCATTGATGTCGTGCGGATCGTGAAACGGCAGCACGCATTGTGGTTGGCCGAAAACGATTGGGTAGCAGACTGTAGGCACCCCATCCGCGTTCATCGGGATACCGTCAGCGCCCGGGAATGTGCCGAAGTAATGATCGAAGGACCGGTTCTCCTGCATGATGATGATCACATGCTGAATCGCCGCCCGTGCTTTCGCCATTCCGGCGTAAAGAGGCTCCGCGTACGCGGGCCTGCTCCAAGCTGAATTGCCGGCCAGCACCACCGCAACCCACAGCCCGAACGCCCCCATTCCCGTCCTCATGAAACCTCCGCTCAAATTCCTAGCAGCCCGCCCGCTACTTGGCCGCGAGAATGCGGGATTTCGTTTCTCGACGCAATCCGAAGACGCTCTTCGGCTGAAGGAACGCCATTCAGCCGGCCGGCTGGGCGGCTAAGGCGTGATGTCCATCTCCGCCGAGTTCGGGCTTTCGGTGCCGTCCGGCAGCACCGTGGTGATGATGTAATGGTAGCTCACGCCCTTCACCGCGGTCTTGTCTTCGCAGACGTGGCGCTCATACGGCGACGAGGAGGTCGATGAGCAGCCCGGCACAAGTTGGTATCCCGATCCGCTCGTGGTCGTCCGCTTCACGTTGTAGCCATAGAACGGACCGGTGCTCACCGGGTCCCAGCTCAGCGGCAGGTGGTAGATACCCTGCTTGTCGATCACCCCCTGAAAATTCGTCGGCACCAGCGTCGGCAGCACCAACGGCGGCCGCGGCGTTTGATTGAAATCGAAATCGTTCATCAGATTGCCCACGGCGATCGGCTGGCCGCTCCGCGAAGTGACGGTCGGCAGCGATTCGCGGATCACCGTGCGCGAATCGGGCCGCACCGTCCCCGGCGCACCGATGCGGGCACCGCTCAAGAAAATATCTTCGATGAAACGCAAATAAGCGTCGAAGCTCACAACCTGGTGGTCCACCTGCTGGATCACCCAAGGCGAGATGATCAGGCCTGGAACGCGAATGCCGTAGCCCAGCGGGATCGGCTGCTTCCGCCCCACATTGACGTAATCCGCGATCGGCGGCGGCTCATGATCGAAGAAGCCGCCCCAATCGTCCCACGCAACGAAAATCACGGTGCTGTTCCAGTAAGGGCTCTGCATCACCGCATTGATCAGCGCGGTGGTATATTCCATACCTTCCTGGATGCCGTTCGGCGGATGCTCGCTGCCCAGGCTGCCCGGCACGATCCAGGAAACCGCCGGCAGAGTGCCCTGCGAGATGTCCTGGTAGAATTGCTTCAGCTCGGGGATATGGGCGTCGATATAACCCGGCGTTGCGTGGTCCTTCTGCTGGATCGAGGCAAAACCCGGCAGCGGATTCCAAATTCCGGATTGCTGGTTCTTCACGCCGTCTTCGTCGGGTGGGCAGGTAAACTGGCCCAGCGCGCAATCGGGAACCGCGCCGTGGTCGATATAGTATTTCCAGGAGACATTCGCCGCATCGAGCAGATCGGCCACGCTGCTCCACGCATAATCGTGCTGCCTGATGCCGGCCGGTAGTAGACCCAAGGCCGAGCTGCAGCTCATCGGATCGGTCTTGCTGCTGCATTTTGCAGACCAGGCAGAAATCATGTAAAGATGCGCGAGCAAACTATAATCCTCGACGGACTCGAACAGATGATCCTGCAAGGAAAAATTCGCGGCATACGCCCAATAGTTCGGAATCTCGTCCGATGTGTGGTAGCCGACCGCATCGTGCCGGGCTAGGCCCGCCTTCAGTTGCGGGCAGCTTTTCGGATTGTTCGGGTTTGGGTTGCAACTGGCGCCATCCTTCACCTGCTGCACCAAAAAGCCGTCCATCAATCCGTTGTCGATGGACGCAGACGAAGCCTGCCAGCTATGCGCGCCGCCCGCGTTCACGTCGTGTCGGTCGTGGAACGGATAGACGCAGTTCGAGCCGCCCTTCTTCAACGGATAACAAGTGGATGGCTGCCCATTGGCACCGACGGGAAATCCATCGGCACCCGGAAACGTGCCGAAATACGTGTCGAACGACCGGTTCTCCTGCATAATCACGATAACATGCGCGATCGCGGATTGCGCTTGCATCGGCGTCGAACCGGCATGCGCCTCCCGGCTCGGCAGCGAGATCGCCATCGACACACAAACGCCGAGCACAAACCGAATATCGTGCCGCACTTCGCCCCACCTGATTATCGTGCCCTGCACGCAGCGCATTAGAAAAAGCATATTGGAATGTCAAGAATGGCAAGGTCGTCTTCCCGTCAATCTTCCTGTCAAGCCTAACACGAAACACCTCTAGCGAAATGTTATTCATTGCACCGCACCGGCCGCGCGTCCCCCTTCAAGCGGCCGCACGCCGCGGCCGCCGCAACCACGCCACAAAATCCGCCAGCGCAGAGCGCGCACCGCTCGCTGCTGGCGCCGGCGATGCTGGCAGCAGATTTGCATAAGTCCAATGCAGAACAGCAACGATATGCTGCCGCGCCTCCGGCGCATCGCGCATCGCATCCAGCGAGGCCAGCAGCGAACGCGTCAGCGCCTCGGCCTCCGGCCGCATCTCCGATACGTGCAAAGGCGCCAACTGCAGTGCCAGGCAGCCGCCGATGTAGCGCCGCAGCGCCACAACGTAGCGCTCCAGGCCACGCTCCACCTCCTCGCACCGCGCTTCGCCGCGGCGGCTGAAAAACAGCGCCCACGCTTTCGCGAAATTCTCGAAATGCCGCGCTTCGGCATACAGCTCGGCCATTTCCACCAAGCAATAATAATTGCCGCGCCGCGCGCCGTCCTTCAGCACCCGCATCGCCCGCCGCCGCCCCACCGGCGTGGCCGCCGCCAACTGCGCATACATCGCGCCGATCCGCTCCACCGCCACCAGCGAACCCCGCGCCGCCGCCAGCCGGTAACAGCGCACCGCCTCGGTCACATCCTGCAGCGTCTCGCCATGTCCCAGCAGGTGTCGGTCTCCGTCCGTCAGCAGCGCCTCGGCACTCGCCGCCACCGGCAGCCGCACCCCGTCGCCGCTTTCCGCCGCGGTCTCCAGAACCACACGCACAATCTCTGAAGCCGGCCCGCGGAAGAACTCGCGCGCAGCCGAAACCCGCCAGCCGCGCCGCTCCAGCTCCGCATGGATGCACCGCTCCGCCGCGCAGCAATCCGCAAATTCCTGCTCGAACGCCAGCACGAACGGCGTGGCCACCCCGGTCGCCGCCGACAGCTCCGCCGCCCGTTCCAGCGGTGGCCGCGTCGTTCGCCCTACCTTCGACAGACCGGGAATGGAGGAATTGACCAGCACATAAATCCAACCTCGCTCCACGAGCCGCTGTCCCCCAAACCTTTGCGTTAATTTTATAACGACTTACAACCGGGGGTAGGCTATCGGAGTTGCACACGGGAATGTGAGCAGAACAGTTGAGGAACGGCCAATCTTCACGAAAAGTTGATTTGCGAATCGGTCGCCGATTGCTTCCGCCAGCTTAGCCGGCAGCGTGAAGCCGCACCCTAAAAATACGGCGCGAACAAGTTGAACAGAATGAACAGGTAGATCGCCGCCGCCGCCCACGCGAACCACGGAAACCCCAGGAACTGCCGCGGCAGCAGCGATCGCGCCCCGGGCGTCTGGCTCCCTGGCGGCTGCCCATTCGCCTCGTCCCCCATGTCCATCCGTCTCTCCGTCTCCACCATGCGGCCTGCCGATAACCGCCGCACCGATTACACGCCATACCGTGCACGAAGGTTTTCCCGAAACCTGCGCCGCCCCCGGTATTGACGGCCGCTTCCGCCACCGGGCAAGCGGCGCACCCATGCCTTACCTCGTCGCCGCCGACCTCCCGCAAGCCCCGGCCGGCGAGCGCTTCCGCGCCGCGCTGGCCCGTGAACCCATTCTCCGCCTGCCCGGCGCGCATAACGGCATGGCCGCCATCCAGGCCGCCCGCGCCGGCTTCAACGCGCTCTACCTCAGCGGCGCCGCCATGACCGCCAGCATGGGCCTGCCCGATCTCGGCATCATCACCGTCGATGAGGTCTGCTTCTTCATCCGCCAGCTCGCCCGCGCTTCCGGCCTGCCCGTGCTCGCCGATGGCGACACCGGCTATGGCGAGGCGCTGAACGTGATGCACATGGTGCGCAGCTTCGAGGATGCCGGCGCCGGTGCCGTGCATATCGAGGACCAGCTCCTGCCCAAGAAGTGCGGCCATCTGAACGACAAGCGCCTGGCCGATCCGCAAGACATGGCCGCCAAGATCGCCGCCGCCGCGCGCGCCCGCCGCCACCTGTTCCTGATCGCCCGCACCGATGCCGCCGGCAGCGAAGGCATCGATGGTGCCGTTGCCCGCGCGAAACTGTATATCGAAGCCGGCGCCGACGCGATCTTTCCTGAAGCCCTCACCAGCGCCGACATGTTCCGCGAGTTCGCCCGCCGCATGGGGAGCGCCACGCTGCTCGCCAACATGACCGAATTCGGCCGCACCCCGTTCTTCACCGCCGAACAGTTCCGTGAAATGGGCTACCGCATGGTGATCTGGCCGGTCAGCAGTTTCCGCATGGCCGCGAAAGCCGCCGCCGACCTGTATGCCGCCATCGCCCGCGACGGCGGCACGCACGCCATGATCGACCGCATGCAGACACGCGCCGAACTTTATGAAGCGATCGGCCTGCACCAATACGAAGCGCTAGACGCCAGCATCGTGCAAACCGTAATTCCGCAATCACAAAATAGGGGTCTGGGGCTCACGGCCCCAGCGGGTCCAGGGCAGAGCCCTGGCCCTGCTTCTACCGAATTCCGCTAACCCATAACCCGCTCCAACGCCTCCACCAACCGCCGCGTCGTCACCGGTTTGCGCAACAGAACAAAGTTTTCGGGGTTGTCCACGCCCAAGCCAAGCTCGCCCGCCGCCTCGCCCGAGCCGGTCAGCAGGATTGCCGGCATCCCCGGCACCCGCGCCCGCACCTCCCGGATGAGCCTCGTGCCGTCCATGCCGGGCATCGCGAAATCCACGATCAGGCCGCTGGCCCGCTCGCCGCCCGCGAAAATCGCCAGCGCCGCCTCGCCGGTCGCCGCCACCGCCACGCGGTAGCCGCGCGCGGCAAGCTGCTCGCTCAGAACGTCCCGCACGAACGCATCATCGTCCACCAGCAGCACGAGCCGCCCTGCGCCCGCCGCCGGTTGCGCCGACGGCAGCGTGACGGGCGCCAATGCTACCGGCAACCACAGCCGCACCACCGTGCCGGCGCCCACCCTGCTGGAAATATCCAGCGCACCGCCCGATTGCTCGGCGAAATCCCGCGCCATGGCCAGCCCCAGCCCGGTTCCTTCCCCGTCCGGCTTCGTCGTGAAGAACGGCTCGGCCGCCCGCGCCAGCACCTCCGCGCTCATGCCGGTGCCGCCATCGGTCACGCTCAGAAGCACGTAACCGCCATCCGCCAGCGCCGACGGGGGCGCCCCCGCCAGCGCCGCCGAGAACACCACGTCGCCGCCGGCCGGCATGGCGTCGCGCGCGTTCGTCGCCAGGTTCACCAGCACCGTTGCCAGTTGCGCGCGGTCCGCCAGCACCGCCGGCAAGGTCCCGGGCGTGTCCAGCACCACGGAAATGCCCGGACCCAGCGTGCTCGCCAGCATCTCCCGCGCATCCCGCAAAACTTTTACGATATCGCAACTTTCCGCTCGCAGCTCGCCGCGCCGTGCGAAGGCCAGCAGCCGTCGCGTCACGGCAGCCCCCCTTGATGCCGCTTCGTCCACCGTCGCGGCCAGGCGTTGCAGTTCCGGATCCGCCGCCAGCGCCTCGATCCGCTCCGCCGCGCCCTGCACCGTCTGCACCACGTTGTTGAAATCGTGCACGATGCCGCCAGCCAGCCGCCCGATCGCTTCCATCTTCTGCGCGTGCTGCAGCCGGGCCTCCACCTCGCGCCGCTCCTGCATTTCGCGCCGCAATCGCGCATTCGCCTGCCGCAGCTCGCCCTGTTGCCGCGAAAGCTCGATCTGCATGCCCACCAGCCGCCCGAACATGCCATGCGCGCGCCGGCTGGCCTGTAGCAGCGACGCCGCAAACACCGCGACCATGCCGCCGGAAATCCAGCCAAGCTCGCTCCGCTGCGCCACGAACAGGCCGATCAGGGGCAGCGTCGCCGGCAGAACATAGGCGACCACGGCCGGAAAATAGGCCGAGTTCACCGCGGTGGTCCCGGCGCACAAGCCGCCCACCACGAACGCCAGGAAAAACCGGAATTCCGGCGGCGCCGGCAGCAGTGCGAGCGAAGCGGCCCCCCACAGGCTGCCATTCGCGCCGGCGCCCGCCACGGCAATGCGCGCCCACCCGCGCAGCACCGTCCAGCCGTCTGGCTGGATGCGCCGGAACCGCCGGCACGCCATCCATCGCGCAGCGGCGGCCAGCGCCACCAGCAATAGCCAAGCGGCGGCCATCCGCCATCCCGCCGGCCGCGCCAGAGTAGCGGCAGTCGCGCCGGCGATAATCAGCGTCGCGCCAAGCGTCAGCGGCGCCTGATCGAAAACCGCCCGCAGCCGCGCCGCCCGAATCTCCTGATCGTCGGCCGCCATGACCACAAAAGCGTCGGCAGCGCGCCCGCTCACTCCGCCAGCGCCGCGTCCACCGCCGCCTGCACCTGCAACTGCGCCGGTACCTGCGCCGGCATTGGGCGCGTCCGCACCCGCGCCGGCATGGGCTGCACATAAAGGCCGTCCGCCCGCACGAGCATTCTCTGCTCCACCCGCACCTGCATGTCGGCCAGTGCCGCTAGCGCCGCAAAATCCACCGGTCGCAGCCCGGGGGCGCCCGCCGGGTCGGCAATCGTCGACACCGCCGGAATGGCAGCCGCCAGCCCCGGCGCCAGCGGCGACCCGATGCTGGCCAGGAATGTTTCGGCGCGCTGGCAGTACGCAATGGAAAGCGGCGAATACGCTTCCTCGCCCACCCCGGCGCGGTATTTCATCAGCGCCCGGCATGCATTGCCGCCGCTCGCCGCCCAGGCGCGCCCCAGATAGGCCACCGCATAGCGGATATTCGTCTCGGGATCGAACAATTCGCCGCGCGCGCCACGGAACCCCAGCAGCGCCGCCGTCGCCGGCAGAATCTGCATCAAGCCCACCTCGCCGGCGCTGCCCACCGCGGTGCTCGTGTAGCCGCTCTCGATGGCTGCCACCGCATCGGCCAGCGACGGCGGCACGCCATGGCCCAGCGCCTCGCGCTGCAACGCCGGCATCAGCGCCTCGCGCAATGCCGCCGGCCCCGAACCCGCAAGCGGCGCGCCAAGGCAGGGCGAAGTCGCGGCCCAAACCGCCAGACCCCAAACGAGCCGCAAAATCCCCCCCGGCCACCCGACGCAACCATAAAGCGCGCAACGCTGCCTCGTATCAAGCGTTTTCGCGCTGAGTCTCGTTTTTTTGGACAATTCCGCCCACTTTGGCCCCGTCACCCGGATCGGGCTATACCCGGTCCATGACCACGAATGCTGAGCTGCTGGCCCGCCGCACCCATGCGGTGCCGCGCGCCCTGACCCACGCCACCCCCGCCTTTGCCCAGCGCGCCCGCAACGCCGAAATCTGGGATGTAGAAGGCCGCCGCTACGTCGATTTCGCCGGCGGCATCGCCGTGCTGAACACCGGCCACTGCCACCCGCGCGTGATCGCCGCTGCCACCGAGCAGATGGGCCGCTTCACGCATAGCTGCGTGCAGGTGATGGCCTATGAGCCTTATGTCGCGCTGGCGGAACGGCTAAACGCGCTGGCGCCATTTTCCGGCCCGGCCCGCACCATCTTTTTCACCACCGGCGCCGAAGCCGTGGAAAACGCCGTGAAGATTGCCCGCGCCGCCACCGGCCGCAGCGGCGTGATTGCGTTCAGCGGCGCCTTTCACGGCCGCACGCTGCTCGCCACCGGCCTCACCGGCAAAACCGCGCCCTACAAGCGCGGCACCGGGCCGTTCCCGCCGGAAATCTACCACGTGCCGTTCCCCATCCCGCATCACGGCACCACCACTGCCGACAGCCTCAAGGCGCTGGATTATCTGTTCCGCACCGATATCGAACCGCAGCGCGTCGCTGCCATCCTGATCGAACCCGTGCAGGGCGAGGGCGGCTTTTACGAGGCGCCACAGGAATTGCTGCAAGCCTTGCGCGAGCTGTGCACGAAACACGGCATTCTGCTGGTTTCCGACGAAGTGCAGGCCGGTTTCGGCCGCACCGGCAAGCTGTTCGGCATCGAACACAGCGGCGTGGAGCCCGATCTGGTTACGGTGGCAAAATCGCTTGCTGGCGGCTTCCCGCTCGCCGGCGTGATCGGTCGCGACGCCCTCATGCAGGCCGCCGAACCCGGCGCGCTCGGCGGCACCTATGCCGGCAACCCGATCGCCTGTGCCGCCGCGTTGGCGGTGCTGGATGTGATCGAACAGGAGGGGCTGCTCGCCCGCGCCAACAGCATTGGCGAGCGCATCAAGGGCCGGCTGGAACAGATCGCGATGCGGAACAATACATTGCCCATCGGCGCCATCCGCGGCCCCGGTGCCATGATCGGCTTCGAGATTTTCCGTGAGCGTGGCGGCACCGATCCCGATCCCGAAGCCACGAAGCGCGTGACCACGAACGCGCTGCACGAGGGCCTGGTGCTGCTTTCCTGCGGCGTTTATGGCAACGTCATCCGCATCTTGGTGCCGCTCACCGTGGAAGA
>CAXUEX010000091.1:0-11266 GCA_964250215.1 uncultured Acetobacteraceae bacterium
CCGCCGGGCAGGTTGCCCGCAGCGTCCGCGCCGCGCCGCCGCCCGCCACTGCACGCGCGCGGCTGGGGCCACGGCTCGATCTCGGCGTCCGCGCGATGAACCTGTTTGCCACCTGCCGCACCGGCCAGCGGCTCGGCCTGTTCGCCGGCTCCGGCGTGGGCAAGTCCACGCTTCTGGCCATGCTCGCCAAGCACAGCACCGCCGACGCCATCGTGCTGGCCCTGGTGGGCGAGCGCGGCCGCGAGGTTCGAGAGTTCCTTGAGGATGAGCTGGGCGAAGCCGGGCTCGCCCGCACCGTGGCCGTTATCGCCACTTCCGACGCGCCGCCGCTGCTACGACGGGAAGCCGCCTACGCGGCGCTCACCATCGCCGAGGCGTTCCGCGACACCGGCCAATCCGTGCTGCTGCTGATGGACAGCGTCACGCGCTTCTGCCTGGCGCTGCGCGAACTCGGGCTTGCCGCCGGCGAGCTGCCCGCCACGCGCGGCTACCCGCCCAGCGTCTTCGCCGAACTCCCCCGGCTGCTGGAACGCGCTGGCCCTGGCCCCACGCTGCCGGATGGCCGCGCCGGCCACATCACCGCGCTGTTCACCGTGCTGGTGGAGGGCGACGACCACGACGAACCCGTGGCCGATGCCGTGCGCGGCATTCTGGACGGCCATGTGGTGCTCGATCGCCGCATTGGCGAAGCCGGACGCTATCCCGCGATCGACGTGCTGCGTTCGCTCTCCCGCGCCGCCGCGGGCTGCCTTTCGCGCGAGGAAGCCGGGCAGATCGCCCGTGCCCGCGCGATCCTCGCGCTGCACGCCGATATGGCCGACATGATCCGGCTGGGCGCCTACAAACGCGGCACCGATCCGGCCGTGGACGAGGCGATCCGGCTCACCCCGCGAGTGGAGGCCGTGCTCCGCCAAGCGCCCGACGAAAGCGCTGGCCTGGCCCCCAGCTTCGCCGCGCTGGCCGCCGCGCTAGATGGCTGACCCGCTCGCTACATTGCGCCGGCTGCGCCACGTGCGGCGCGACCAGGCACGTCGCGCGCTGGCCGAAGCGCTGAACGCCGAAGCTGCGGCGGCCGAGCAAGCAACGCGATGTCGTATGGCGATTGCGTGCGAGAGCGCCGTGCCCACGCCCCCAGGGGCTTTCGCCGCCTGGTTGCCGTTGGCGTTGGCGGCGCAGCAGAAGGCCGCGGCCGAAGTCGAGCTGTGCGCCGAGAACACTGGGACGGCGCGACAAATGCTTGCCGAGGCGAGCGCCGCCGCGGAGGCCGTCGCCACGGCTTTAGGCGCGCGAGACGCGGCTTGCCGTCGGGCCGCCCTGCGGCGCGCCGAGCACGCGCGTGACGACCTGGGCCGCGCCGGCCGGAACGCGCTTCAGCGAGAGGATTCGTGAACGCCGATCAGTAATCGGGCGCCCACATCGCCGGGTTCGGTTTCGCGTGCAGCACGTCGTGCGCAATCAGCACGCCGTGACGCCAGTCGCCGCGCACCAGCGAGGCCCGGCCTTCCGCCATCGGCGCGTAGCGGCTCGCGGCGCGGGAGGCGGCCACGTCGGCGCTCATTCGCGTGCCGTCCCGGCGCTGCAACGTGATCGTGTCACCGGCCATGGCCACCACCGTGCCGGTTACGGCGTGCGGGCTTCCGGCAAGGCGCGGCATATCCGGCCGGGGCGGCGCGACGAAGTGACGGGAACGGTCGGAAGCCCCCAGGCCGAAGATCGACAAATTCGCATAGCTCGCAACGAACACATGGCCGTTCGCCACAACGGGCACGAGGTTGGCGTTCGCGCTGCCGGCGAAGGGCCAGGTGCCGGCAACCGCGCTGAACAGGGTGGCGGCAGCATTGGCGGGATCGAACGCATAGAGCGTGACGTTCGCTGGGTTGGTGTTCACCGGGCGCCCTACCGCCCAGATCACGGCGGTGCCGGGCGTGGTTCCGTTGGAGGAGATCGTTGTGAAGAAGCCCGGATCCTGTCCGTTCGTCAGAGTCGTTCCGGTGTCGTACACGAGCGAGGTCGTGGGTGCGGTCTGCACCTTCCAGACATCAAGGCTATGACCGCTGCTCTCCACCACGCGCGGGCCGCCATCGGCGCCGACGAAATACGCGGGGCCGCACCAGCAGCCATTGTTGTTATAGGCGCCTAACGCGTGTTTCGGGCCGCCAAGGCCGCCGAGAGTGTCGCGATTCAGCAAATACATCGGGCCGCCCTTGCCTGCCGCCACCGCCAGGTGCGGATACGTGCCGGGCTGATCCGGCAACAGCAAAACGCCGCCCGAGCCGAAATCGACGTCGTTGCGGTCGAGATTTTGCCAGCCGTTCGGACCGCCAGCCGGCGTGAAAAAGCTTTCCACTGTGGAGAGGTCGGCGCTCAGCTTCACTACGCTTTCCGAGAGATTGTAGGTGGAACTGTAGCTCTTCGCGTTGTAATCGGAATTGCCGGTGACGAAGAACAGATTCCCGGTCGCATCCGCCGCCATGCCGTAACCGGACATCCAGATCGAACTCAGGAAGAAGCTGTCGGCCGAGCGGCTTCGGCGGTTGGTGAGTTCACTCAGGGGCAGCGGGGCCAGGGTGCTGGCATTCCAGCCCATGACCCAGCCACGCGCGACATTGGCGTTGATGTCGCACCAGCTCGCGAAACCGGCATACACATTGCCGTTCGCTTCCAGGAGCCCGTTGCGCTGACGGTTGTTGGCGGAAACGAACGCTTCCGGCCGGCCGCTGCGCAGGGCGGCGCTGCCGCCGATCGCCACGTTCGGCATCTTGTCGGCCAGCGTGCCGGCATCGACGGCATGCAGCCGGAACGTGGGCACACCGTTTTCATATGTATACGTTATGGCATAGATCGTATTCGTGGTGGCATCGAAAGCAGGCGTGGAGTTGATGCCGAGATTATTAGAATTATTGTTGCACCCGCCGGGCAGCGCGGATGCCGGCACCGGGATCCCATAGTTCTGGCTGAGCAGCACCTGGCCCGAATTCGCATCTATTGCATACAGCGTATCATTCTCGGTCGCCACATACACCACATCGTGCGTGCCTCCGGCGATGTGCTGGGCGGAGGCAAACAGCGGCTGCGCATCCACCTGCTCGTCTAGCGCCACTTGCGCTTGCAAGCCAAAACCGCTGCCACCCACGCTCGCCGGGGTCAGCACGGTCTCGTTCTGGTTCCAGCCGGTGCGGAGGTTGTCGTAATGATAGGTCGTGACGTTCGTGCCCTGCGCCGCAGCCAGCCAAGGCGCCGCAAGAAGTGCCAGAGCGCAAAATGCGGGATGCAACCGCAGGTTCATATAGATCATCGCCGAGTGCCCGTCATGAAATGATTCCAGATCGAGAATATCAGCGTCGAACGCTTCATGGAAGAAGCGAAACGATTTGGCCGCGTGCAACTTCCGCGCGTGCAAGCTTTCCATTCGCGGCTTGCGCTTGGGCTGGGCCTGCCGCATGATTACTTTTAGGAGATTGCCCTTGGCCGACGTACAACCGCAGCCGTCCGATCTCCCGCTCCGGTTGCCGCCATCGCGCCGGCGGGACGGCGAAACCATTCAGCAATTCGTGTTCCGCCGCCTGCGCCAGGCGATCATGATCGGGCGTTTTCCGCCGGGCCGCGCCGTCACCATCCGCGGGCTCACCGCCCTGCTCGGTGTTTCCTCCATGCCGGTGCGGGAAGCGATGCGCCGACTGGTGGCGGAACGGGCGCTCGATCTGCTGGACAACCGGCGCGTCCGCGTGCCCGAAATGACCGAGGCGCGGTTCGAGGCGCTGATCGCCGCCCGCATTCTGCTGGAGACCGACGTGGCGGTGCGCGCCATGCCCCGCATCGACGCCCCGCGGCTGGCCGAGCTGCGCCAGCTAGATGCGGCCGCCACCGAAGCTTTTGCCGCCGGGGAGATGGACCTTACCATCGAGGCCAACCTGACGTTTCATCAGCGCCTCTACAGCTTCGCCCCTTCGGATGCGGTGACGCCGCTGATCGAATCGATCTGGCTGCAGATCGGGCCCTTTATGCGCGCCGCATTGCAAGGCGCTACCGTGTACAACCGCGTGGATCGCCACGCCCAGGCGCTCGCCGCGATCGAGGCCCGAGACGAAGCCGCTCTCGCCCGCGCAATCGAAGCCGATGTGCGGGACGGGTTGGGGCACCTGGCGATCGCGGAGACTCAGGCGGCGGCATAACCGAGAGGCCTTGAAAAGACGGCCGGTTGCGGCAAAAATGTGATCACATTCGCCGGGAGCCCGTCAATGGACCACAACTTGAACAACCCCAACACCCCGGCGGCACTCCGCGCCCGCGACGCCCGCCACCACTTCCACCCCTTCACCGACATGGGCGCGCTGAACCGCGACGGCACGCGCGTGATCGTGCGCGGCGAGGGCTCGCACGTGTTCGATGTGGAGGGCCGCAAGATCCTCGACGGGTTTTCCGGACTATGGAACGTGGCCGTGGGCTATGGCCGGCGCGAAATCGCCGATGCAGCATATCGGCAGATGCTGGAACTGCCGTTCTACAACACGTTCTTCAAATCCACGACCGTTCCGGTAATAGAACTGGCGGAGCTGCTTGCCGAACTGGCGCCCGGCTTCACGCGCAGCTTTTTTACCAACAGCGGATCGGAGGGCAACGACACGATCATCCGGCTGGTGCGGCATTACTGGGCGCTGCGCGGCAAACCCGAAAAGACACATTTCATTGCGCGGCACAACGCTTATCACGGTTCCACCGTGGGCGGCGCCAGCCTGGGCGGCATGGCATGGATGCACAAGCAGGGCGGCCTGCCGATCCCGGGCGTGGTGCACGTGGCGCAGCCCTGGTGGTGGGGCGACGGCGGCGAGATGACGCCGAACGAATTCGGCCTGTGGGCCGCGCGCCAGGTAGAGGAAGCGATCGACCGCATCGGCGCCGAAAACGTCGGCGCCTTCATCGGCGAGCCCATCCAGGGCGCCGGCGGCGTGATCATGCCGCCCGACACATACTGGCCGGAAGTGCAGCGCATCTGCCGCGAGCGCGACGTGCTCATCGTCAGTGACGAGGTGATCTGCGGCTTTGGCCGCACCGGAAGCTGGTTCGGCTGCCAGCATTACGGCTTCGAACCGGATCTGATGACGTTCGCGAAAAACGTCAGCTCTGGCTACCTGCCGCTGGGCGGCGTGATGCTGCGCGATCACGTGGCCGACGTGCTGCACGAAGGCCGCGAGTTCTGGCACGGCTACACCACCTCCGGCCACCCGGTGTGCTGCGCCGCGGCGATCGCCAACCTGAACATTATCCGCGGCGAACGGCTGGTGGAGCGCGTGCGCGATGAGATCGGGCCATATCTGAAAACCCGCTGGATGACCCTGGCAGACCATCCGCTCGTGGGCGAGGCACGTATGGTGGGGCTGCTCGGCGCACTGGAGCTTTCGCCGGACAAGACCACGCGCGCGAAATTCGCCGATCGCGACCTTGCCGGCGGCATCTGCCGCGATTTCGCCTATGCGCGCGGCCTGATCCTGCGCGCCACCGGCAGCACGATGCTGACCGCACCGCCTTACATACTCACCGAGGCCGAAGCGGACACGCTGGTGTCGATCGCGCGAGACGCGCTGGACGATGCGCACACGGAGTTCCGGCACCGGGGATGGGTGCCGGCCTAGAGCGTGACCGGCTCGGATTGAATCGGATATCGGTGCCGGTCACGCTCTAGGCCATTGTTTTGTCGAGCAACTTTATCGGCGCGCTGACGCGGTGTGTGCCGATGTTGCTCTAGATGATCCGGCAATTCCTCGGCCATGGCAGCAACATGGCGCTCATCGCGCTCTGCTTGTTGCTGCTGGCCTGCGATGGCGCCGGGCTGCTGCGGCTATTCTGGCCGGCAATCCTACTGGGTGCGGCGCTGTTCTACGCCACCGAATACGGCACGCACCGTTTCCTATTCCACGCCCGGCCCTCGCGCTTCGCATGGCTGCGCGCGAAGCAGCACCGGCTGCATTACGATCACCATCTGGAACCCGCGCGGCTCGATCTGCTGTTCCTGCCGCTGTGGTATGTGCTGCCGCAATTGCTGCTCACCACGCTGCTCGGCCGCGCCATGCTTGGCACCTGGGGGAGCGCGGCCGCCCTCGATTTCGGCGCCATGCTTGCGCTGCTGCACTACGAATGGGTACATTACATCGCGCACATTCCATATCGCCCGCGCAGCTCGGCCGGCAGGTGGATGAAAAAATACCATTTGCGGCACCATTTCAAGAACGAAAAGCTCTGGTTCGGCGTGAGCAACCCGGCCGCCGATTATTTGTCGGGAACGTTTCGCGATCCGGATCAGGCGGCACGCAGCAAAACCACGAAGGTGCTGTTTCCCTCCGAATAGCTGCTATTTTGCCGGCGCATACAGCTCCGCTTCGGGCGGCGAAAGCGTGATGCTGGCGGCAAAGGTCGGCGATTGCTGCAACGCCAGCTTCTGCTCGAATGCATAGCCCAGGGAGAGCACCGCCGCATCGCCCCATTTCGGACCGATGATCGAAAACCCCACCGGCAACCCGGAAACGTTGCCCATCGGCAGTGAAAGATGCGGATAGCCGGCAACGGCGGCCAACGTCGGCGTCGATCCCAGCGAGTGATCCCCGTTCACCGCATCGTTCACCCAGGCCGGCCCGGCCGTCGGCGCCACCAGCGCATCGAGCTTGTCGGCCGCTAGCAGCTTGTCGATCCCCTCCGGCCCGGCAAGCTTTTTTTCCAACGCCAGCGCGGCCTGATAGCCGGGATCATCCAACCCCGGGCCGGCCTGCGCTTTCTCGAACGATTCCTGGCCGAACAACGTAAGCTCACGCGCGGCGTGCGCCTTGTTGAAGGCGATCAGATCGGCCAGCGTGCGCGCCTTCACGCCCTGCGGCGTGGTGGCGAGATATTTGTTCAGATCGGCTTTCAGTTCCACACTCAGAACCATTGCCTCGGCGTCGCCGATCTTGTCGAATCCGTCGAGCTTGGGGATTTCCACGAGCGTGGCGCCTGCCGCCTGCAACACGCCCAGCGCGCGGGCGAATACCGCGTCCGTCTCAGGATGGAAACCGGCCAGGAACCGCGCAACGCCGATACGCTTGCCATGCAGCGCGTTCGCATCCAGCGCCGCCGCATAATCGGTTTTATGCGCATCGGCATCCGTGGTGGCAGGATCGGCGGGATCGCTGCCGGCCATGGCGGTGAGCAGAGCGGCCACGTCCGCGACGCTGCGGCCCATCGGCCCCGCCGTGTCCTGGCTGTGCGAGATCGGCACGATATGCGTGCGCGAAATCAGACCCAGCGTGGGCTTCAGCCCCACCACACCGTTCACCGAAGCCGGGCACGTCACGCTGCCATCGGTTTCCGTGCCGATCGCGAGCGGCGCGAAACCGGCCGCAAGCGCCGCACCACTGCCGGAACTGGAGCCGCAGGAATTCCGATCGAGCGCATACGGATTGCGCACCAGCCCGCCCACGCCGCTCCAGCCGGAAATCGAGCGGCTGCTTCGGATATTCGCCCATTCGGAAAGATTGGTCTTGCCGAGAATGATGGCGCCGGCAGCCCGCAACCGCGCAATCACCGGCGCATCGCGGCCCGCAAGATTCTGCGCCAGTGCCAGGGATCCCGCCGTGGTGGGCAGGGGATCGGACGTCTCCACGTTGTCCTTCACCAGCACCGGCAATCCGTGCAGTGGCCCACGCACCTGGCCGGCGGCGCGCTCGGCATCCAGCGCGCGCGCATCTTCGATCGCCTGCGGATTGATGGCGATCACCGCCTGCAAACCGCCCGCCCCGCGATCCAGCGCCTCGATGCGCGCAATCAGCGTCTGCACCAGAAGCTCCGAAGTGATGCGGCGCTGCGCCAGATCGCTTTCAAGCTGGCTCACGCTGCGCCCGGCGAGTGGATCGGGCGGCTGCGCCGCGGCAGCGCTACCTGCCATCAGCAGCCCCGCCCAACAGGCGGCGTGAACGATCGTGCGCGCAAACGGCATCGGCATCCCCGGATCATCGAAACACGATCAGCATGGCACGCCGCCATCGCCGCGTCATCCCGCTCTCACATGCCGGCGCGCGCGGCCTGTTCCGGGTTCATCCCGAGCTGGTCGAACAGGAACATCAGCATATCCGTCTGTTCGCCGATCCGCTCGTCCAGCGAGGAGCCTATCCCGTGTCCCGAACTTTTCGAAACGCGCAGCAGTATCGGCCGGTCCCCAAGTGTCGCCGCCTGCAAGGCAGCCGCGAATTTGCGCGACTGCATCGGATTCACCCGCCCATCATTGGCGCCTTCCAGAAGCAGCACAGCGGGGTAAGGTTCTCCAGCCTTCACATGGTGATACGGTGAATACGCGTAGATGGCCGCGAATTGCGCTGAATCTTTCACCGTGCCGAACTCGCTGGTGTTGAACGCGCCGTTCGGATCCTGCTCCATCCGAACCATGTCATAAAGGCCCACAAAAGAAACCAGGGCGCGCGCCAGATCCGGGTGCTGCGTGACCATGGCCCCCATCAGCAGTCCGCCGTTCGATCCGCCGATCAGCGCCAGCTTCTCATGACTCGTGTATTTCTGGCCCACCAAGGCGTCGGCGGAGGCGGCAAAATCGTCGAACACGTTCTGCTTTTTCGTCAGCATCCCGTTCTCGTGCCATGCCGAGCCGTATTCGCCGCCCCCGCGGATATTCGCCTCCGCATACGATCCGCCGGCGTTCAGCCAAAGCCGCGTTGTCGCACCCAGGAATGCCGGCGACGAGCTGATCCCAAAACCACCGTAGCCGGTCAGCAACATCGGGTGCGTGCCGTCCAGCTTCGTATCCCGCCGCACGATCACCGAAACCGGCACCCTGGTGCCATCCTTCGAGGTGGCGAAAATCCGCCGCACCTCCGCATCCGCGAACGACACGGGTGAGGTTTCCGCGAGCGCCGTGCGCGTCAAAGCGCGGGTCTGCGCGTCCCAGCGCAGGAAATACCGTGGCGCCAGATACGTGCTCACGTCGAGCAGCGCGCCACCAACAGGCAGTCCGTCGATCTCGCTCACCGCGGAAACCGGGGGCAGCTTCAGCGCCGTACCGCCGCGCCCCGAGGAATCATACACCGTTACCGCGCTCGGGCCGCCGGCAACGCGGTTCACGAACAGCCGGTCGCCCGCGATCGCGAGCGGCACACCGAATTCACCGCCATCAATGATCGCGGCCCCGTTCTGCGGCGGAATAATCATGGTGGCATGCGCAAATCCGCCCCTGTAGGGCGGCCCCAGCCGCAAGACCTTGCCGGTTGGCGCATCGCCCCGGCATACGGCGAAAATCGTGCCGTCTTTGGCGATCACCGCGCCGCCGACAACGCGATCTGCGTATTCCCCGATCCTGCGCGCACCGCCGCCCGGCAACAGCACCCAATGCTGCCACTGGCCGCCATCGCCAAGCTGCACCGAGGCGAGTGCCGCCTTGCCACCGAAATCGTTCTTCAGAAAAATCTCACCCGTTCGCGGCACGCCATCGCGCTTGCCAAGCGCAAGCCGGTCGCGCGCCGCATCGCTGCCGAGGGCGTGGAAAAACACCTGCTGGTCGAAATGACGATCGGCCTCCGGCGCCTCATCGCCCGGATAACGGGTGTACCAAAACCCCCGCCCATCCTCCGACCACGCGAGCGAGCCACCGGCCGTTGGATACTGCACGCGCGGGATCGGCGTTTCGATCTCGTGTCCGGTGCGCGCGTCCAGCACGTGCAGCGTGCCATCCTCGCTGCCGTTCTTCGAGAGCGAAGCCGCCACTTTCGTACCGTCGGGAGATGCGACGAACCAGTCGATTGCGGTTAGCCCATGCGGATCGAGAACGTTTGGATCCAGCAGCATCCTTCGGGAAGCCGGGCTCGCCGCCGCATCCAGCACCGCCAATGCAGGCTGCTGCTTCGCCGGATCCGTGTAGATGTCGAAAATCCGGTCCGCGCGCGGTTGCAGAAACCGGTCGCTTGGCGATTCCGCATGAATCCAATGCGCCAGCCGATTGCCGACCGCCTTCCGCCCCGGCAGTGCGTCCAGCCACCCGCGCGTTCGCGCATTCTCCGCGTCGGCCCACGCCTGCACCTTCGGATCGCTCGCATTCTCCAGCGCGCGATACGGATCGGCAACTTTCACACCATGCATCGTCTCCGCGGCATCACCCGGAGGAAACACCGGTGCAGGTGCCAGTTGCGGCGTGCCGATTTTGGCGCCGAGCGCAGCAGCCACGTAGAATGGAAACACCAGCCCCAGCCGCAACGCGCGCATCAACAATCTCCGTCTTCGCCATGCACTAAACCGGCAAACTCGGCCGCCGGCAACCGCAGCTCGCCGCTGTCCGATTGTCTCTCCAGGGCAAAGCCGATAGGCTCGGGATGCGCCGCTTCAAGCCGGCCGGACGACGCGGGAGCAGGCCTATGCCATACGATCCCAACGCCATCCTCCGCCGATCGCTATGCCTTTGGGCGGCGCTGCTGCCGGTTTATGGGCTTATTCTCAGCGCTGCTTCTTGTGGCGGAAGGCTGCTCGTCGGGCTCGCGCTCGGCGCCGCTGCTGCCTATGCTGTCGGCGGCATGGTATTCGGCGGTTTTCTGTTTGTTTGGCTGCGCCGACGACATCGGGAAGTGACCAGGTCGCACCTTGTCCAGCCGGGCTGAAAGGCCCACGCCCAGGCTCGCCTGGCCATTAGTCCATGGCGGCGTGCAGCATTTCGGCAAATCTCACTTGCGCCGGGCTGTCCCCCTCCGCTTCGGCCGCAAACCGCTCGGCAAGCAGCCGCAGCCGCGCCGGGATCGCACGCCGTATCCGCGCCTCGGCCTCGGCCACGCTCGGCAACGCCTGCAGCCGCGCCAGTTCGCGGTGCACGCCCGGGGCGCAGCCGGCAATCCGCGCATCCTCCTCGCGCACCCCGCTCGCCAGCGAAACAAAGCTGCGGCAGATAAAATTGCGGAATTCCGCCGCGCGTTCCGGCGTGCGGGCCGGCCAATCCCCCCTCCCCCGCGCCAGCTTCCACAGCGCCTCCGGCGCCGAGCGGAGCAGATAATGGTTTACCCAGGCATGGATCGCGCTCGGCGCCTCGGCAAAGGCCGGCAGCCGCCCCGTAATCTGCGGATGATGATGCACCGCACCGCTTTCGGTACGGAACGAAAACGGCAGCCCGAGCGGCGAATAAGGAAAATGCGTCTGCGAATGCCAGAACCGGTTCGTGCGGAACAGGGTTTTCACGTGCGGGTTAACGCCCGGCTCGCGCTGCCGGAACCGGCCGATTGTCGGCGCTTCCCCCCAGCGATCCTCGGCGCCGGCG
>CAXUEX010000092.1:0-11248 GCA_964250215.1 uncultured Acetobacteraceae bacterium
CCGCTTGTTCAGCGGCGCGCGGGGCGTGGCGGATGGCGCTGCGCTTATCCGCCCTACTCGCTGAATCGGGCAAAGCAGATCCCGCTCTAATTCCGCAACAACTCGTTGATCGCCGTCTTTGCCCGCGTCTGCGCATCCACCCGCTTCACGATCACCGCGCATCCCAGCGAAGGGCCGGCCGACCCGTCCGGCAGCGCCCGCCCCGGCAGCGTGCCCGGCACCACCACCGAATATTCCGGCACCCGGCCCACGGTAATCTCGCCCGTGTCGCGATCCACCACCTTCGTCGAGCCGCCGATGAAAACCCCCATCGCCAGCACCGCGCCACGCTCCACGATCGCGCCCTCCGCCACCTCGGATCGAGCGCCGATGAAAACCTCGTCCTCGATGATCACCGGCCCGGACTGCAACGGTTCCAGGACGCCGCCGATCCCCGCGCCGCCGCTGATGTGGCAGTTACGCCCGATCTGCGCACAGCTTCCCACGGTGGCCCACGCATCAACCATGGTTCCGCGATCGATATAGGCGCCCACATTCACGAAGCACGGCATCAGCACCACATCCGGCGCCACATACGCCGAATGCCGCACGATCGCGCCCGGCACCGCGCGAATGCCGGAATCGCCGAAACGCTGCGCCCCCCAATGCGCGAATTTCAGCGCCACCTTGTCCCAGTTCGGAGCGCCGCCCACGCCGCGCACCAGCGTATTGGGATGCAGCCGGAACGACAGCAGCACCGCCTGCTTCAGCCACGCATGAACCAGCCAGCCGCCATCCACGCGCTGCGCCACGCGCAATTCACCGCTATCCAGCTTCTCCAGCGCCGTCTCGATGGCCGCCCGATCGTCGCCGCCGGTGCGCGGGGTGATCGCATGGCGGGCTTCCCACAGCGCCTCGATATGCGCGTGCAGATCGGCATACGGATCGGGCTGCGGCTGCGTCACCGGTGGATCAGGGTCCCAGGGCCCGCCTCGGTGAACAATTCCAGCAGCACCGCATGGGGCACGCGGCCGTCCAGAATCACGCAGCCGCGCGCCCCCTGGCCCAGCGCCTCCAGGCAATTTTCCACCTTCGGAATCATGCCGCCATGAATCGTGCCGTCGGCAATCAGCGCCCGCGCTTCCACGGCTGTCAGCTCCGCCATCAGCTTGCCGTTTCGGTCCAGCACGCCCGGCACGTCGGTCAGCATCAGCAGCCGCGTTGCATTCAACGCCCCGGCCAGCGCCCCGGCCACATCGTCGGCATTGATGTTGTAGGTCCGACCGTCCGCGCCCATGCCCAGCGGCGCCACCACCGGGATCAGCCCGCTGCCGGTGAGTGCATGGATCACGCGCACATCCACGGCCTCCGGCTCGCCCACGAAGCCCAGATCCACCACCTGTTCCGGGTCAGCATCGGTGCCGCGCGCCGGGCGGCTAAGCTTGCGCGCCCGGATCAATCCCGCATCCTTGCCGGAAATTCCCACCGCCAGCGCCCCGGCGCGATGGATCAGCTCCGCCACCTGTTTGTTCACGGTGCCGGCCAGCACCATCTCCACCACTTCCACCATGGCCGCGTCGGTCACGCGCAGCCCATCGACGAATTCCGAACGGATTGCCAGCCGCTGCAGCATCGCGCTGATCTGCGGGCCGCCGCCATGCACCACCACCGGGTTCATGCCCACCTGTTTCAGCAGCGCGATGTCGCGCCCGAATTCCGGCGCCAGGCCCTCGCCCATCGCGGCACCGCCGAATTTCACCACCACCGTCGCCCCGGCATAGCGGCGCAGGAACGGCAGCGCGTGCGCCAGTATCCGCGCCTGCTCGGTGGCGCGCCGCAGCGCCTCGGGATCGTCGGTCATGTTCAGTTGTCAGTTGCCAGTCGTCAGTTTTCAGAAAAGCAAGCCGATCGGCTATTAGGGCCCCTTCGCAATGCGGACCCGTGCCCTGTCCCCCGACACTCTGGCAACTGAAAACTGGCAACTGGAAGCTGAATCCAGCACCCAGCGCCTGATGCGCCGGCTTTGGCGTGAGCACATCAGCCGCTACCGCCTCCAGGTCGGCCTCGTGCTGCTGCTCACCGGCGTCATGGCCGCGCTCTCGGCCGCCTACCCGGTGGTGATCAAGCGCGCGCTCGACATGTTCGAGGCCAAGGACCAGCGCATCCTCTACCAGATCCCGGCCCTGGTGCTCGCCGTGACGGCCGCCAAGGGCGCCAGCCAGTATGGCCAGATCGTGCTCGTGCAGCGCCTGGTGCTGCTGGTGATCCGCGATCTGCAGAACCGCATGTTCCACCATCTGGTGCACGCCGACCTCGCCCGCGTGGAACGCGACGCCCCGGCCGGCCTCGCCGCGCGCTTCACCACCGATGCCGCCACCATCCGCGAGTCGATGATCCGCGCTGTTAATGCGGTGGGCGACGCGGTGACGGTGGTCGGCCTCGCGGTTTCCATGGTGTATCTCGACTGGGAGTTCTCGCTCGTCGCCGCCGCGCTCTATCCGCTCGCCGCCATTCCCATCCAGCGCGTCGGCCGCCGCGTCCGCCGGGCTTCGGGCGGCATGCAGGAACGCATGGGCGAAACCGCCACGCTGCTCACCGAAAGCTTCGCCCAGGCCCGAACGGTGCGCGCCTATCGACTGGAGCAGGAAGAAATCGGCCGCGCCGGCGCCACGTTCCAGGCGCTGTTCCACTCGCTGAACCGCATGACGCGTAGCCGCGCCCGCATCGATCCGTTCCTGGAAATCCTCGGCGGCGCGGCCGTCGCCGCGGTGCTCGGCTTTGCCGGCTGGCGCGCCGCCCACGGCGGCAACACGCTCGGCGATTTCTCCGGCTTCGTCGCCGCCCTGCTGCTCGCCTCCCGCCCCGTTCGCTCGCTCGGCGCGCTGAATGCCGCGCTGCAGGAAGGTACCGCGGGCCTGATCCGCGTCTTCGGCGTGATCGACGAACCGTCCGACGTCACCGAACGGCAAGGCGCCCAGTTGCTACCCGCCGGAAGCGGCCATTTGCGCTTCGATCGCGTCCGCTTCGTCTATCCCGATGGCCGCGAAGGCCTGCGTGGCCTCAGCTTCGAAGCCCGGCCCGGCCTTACCGTCGCGCTGGTGGGCGCGTCGGGCGCCGGCAAATCCACGGCCCTCGCCTTGATCCCGCGGCTATACGATGCCAGCGAAGGCCGCATCGTGCTCGACGGCGCCGATATCCGCGACGTGACGCTTCCCAGCCTGCGCGATGCCATCGCCTATGTCGGCCAGGACACGCTGCTGTTCGATGCCAGCGTCGGCGCCAATATCCGCATGGGCCGACCGAACGCCGACGATGCCGCGGTGTGGCACGCCGCCGAAGCCGCCGCGGCTGCCGGGTTCATCGAAGCGTTGCCCGATGGCCTGCAAACCTTTGTCGGCACGAATGGCGGCCGGCTTTCCGGCGGCCAGCGCCAGCGCGTCGCACTGGCGCGCGCGCTGCTGCGCAATCCCCGCGTGCTGCTGCTGGATGAAGCCACCAGCGCGCTGGATGCCGAAAGCGAAGCCGCCGTGCAGCAGGCGCTCGCCCATCTCCGCGCCGGCCGTACCACCATCATCGTCGCCCACCGGCTTTCCACCGTGCGCGACGCCGATCTGGTGGTGGCGATGGCCGACGGCGCGGCGGTGGAGCAGGGCACCCACGCCGAACTGATGGCCGCCGACGGCCTGTATGCCCGCCTGGTGCGCACGCAGGCTTTCGTGGAATGAGTTTGGAAGAAGAACTACCCGACGGCTGCTTGTCGTTTCTAAGCGTGCCCGGCCGGCACAAGGCACTCCGTGCTCGTCTCCCGCAGCAGCGTCGCGAACAGCATCAGCGCGTCGGCGGCGCCCCGGTCCTGCAACGTGCCGCTCACGAACTGCACCGCGAACAATTCGACCTGATCGGCAATGATCAGCGCCGCCTGCCGCAACGCCTGGCGCGAAATCTGAACCTGCAATTCGTCGGAAAGCGTCTGCCATTCGCTCGCCGACGCATCCTGTGGCACGGAATACATGGGCGCACCCTATCGCGCCCGCGTTAACGTGAAGTTCCGTCCCGCGTCAGCTCGTATAGCGCCACCGTCGCCGCGGCCGATACGTTCAGGCTCTCCATGCGTCCCGGCATCGAAAGCCCGGCGGTTTCGTCGCAGGTCTCGCGCGTCAGCCGACGCAAGCCCTCGCCCTCGGCCCCCAGCACCAGCGCCACCCGCCGCTCGCGCAAACTCGCACCATGCAGCGCCGGGGCCGAAGCCGCCAGGCCCACCGTCCACAACCCGGCCGCCTTCAGCGCCACCAACGTGCGCGCCAAATTCACCGCCCGGATCACCGGCACAATCTCCAGCGCCCCCGAAGCCGCCTTCGCCAGCGCCCCGGTTTCCTCGGGCGCATGACGGTCCTGCACGATCACGCCGGCCACGCCGAACGCCGCCGCCGAACGCAATATGGCGCCCACATTCCGCGGATCGCTCACCTGATCCAGCACCAGCACCGGCCCGGGCCGTTCCAGCATCGCCGCGAGCGCCGGCGGCGGCAGCGGATCGGCCAGCAGCGCCACGCCCTGGTGCACCGCATCCCGACCCAGCATCTGATCCAGCCGCGCGCGCTCGATGCGTTCCGGCGCCAGTGCCCAGGGCGGCCGGATGCGCTCGCTCAGCGAGCGCTCCGCCTCCTCGGTCAGCACCAGCCGCCGCAGCAGCCGCTGCGGATTGCCCAGCGCCGCCGTCACCGCATGCAGCCCATACAGCCAAACGGAATTGCCGGGTGTGGCCGGTGGCCGCGATGCCATTGAGCCATGGCTGTGCGGCCGGTCGGTGCGCGGCCGGTTATCGTGCGGTTGCCGGCCGGGGCGGTGCGGGGGGCGCATGAGCCGCGGCTATACCGCCGCTCGCGTTGACAACCAAACGGCCCGGGCATACCCAGCCAAGCCCGGCGGAGGGGTGCCCGAGTGGCTAAAGGGGACGGACTGTAAATCCGTTGCTGTAATGGCTACGTTGGTTCGAATCCAACCCCCTCCACCATCCATGCCGATTGCAACAATCTATTCGCATTAAGAATAATTGGCTATCGGCCGTCCTGCCGATTTGGCGTTCCGGCATGGGCGTCAGATACGAAATCACCTCCCAACCGGCAGGACGGCTATCATGCCAATGTCAACCCTCGTTCTGATCCCCGGTCTCGGCAGCGACGCGGCCATCTGGCAGCCGACGATCGCGGCGCTGCAGGGCGAGGTGTCCTGCCTCGTCGGCGATACCCTGAACGACGACACGCTTTCCGGCATGGCCCGCCGCATCCTCGTCCAGGCGCCGCAGAGCTTCGCCTTGGCCGGCGTTTCCATGGGCGGCATGGTGGCGTTGGAGCTGATGCGGATCGCGCCCGAGCGCGTGACGCAATTGGCACTCGTGGACACCAACGCGCGGCCGGACACTTTGGGGCGCAAGGCCTACCGCCACCTGGCCAATCTCGTGGTGGGGACAACCCGAGATTTCCGGCGCCTGGCGGAGCGCAGCCTAGGCTCGCTCGTGCATCCGGCCACGCCGGAACACATCCGCGCGGAACTCGTGGCGATGAGCCTGCGCGTCGGAACCCGAACCTACATCCGGCAGAACCGCGCCCTGGGCGCACGGGCGGACCTGCGGAAAATCCTGCCGGGCATCGCCATTCCCACCGCCGTGATCGTCGGCCAGGACGACCGGACAACGCCTGTCGGCCTGTCCCAGGAAATCCACGCCCTCACGCCGGGATCAACGCTGCAGATCATTCCGGATTGTGGCCACCTTCCTCCTATCGAGAAGCCGGAGATCACGGCCGCCTCCCTCAAGGCGCTGATGCAGCAGCGCTGACGGACCGCAACCCGGCGCGCACTGGCGCCTGTCCATTTGGATCGGCTATCTTCTCCTGCATCGAAGGCTTACGCCCATGCTGAACGAGAAAGTTTTGCACTCGGAATGGCTGACGGCGCCGAAAACCACGCTTGAGCGTCGTCAAAGCCAGCTTTCGCCTTGCGGGAGCAGGATGCGCGATTGCATCGCCACGCCGCATCCCGAGCTGGAGGGGCCGCCCGACGCGCCGAACATTGCCTGAACGCGCTGGAATACGGCCTGGCACTCGGAGACGGTCGCCGGCTTGCGCCCACGCCGCCGCGCCTTATTGTTCGGCCGCGCCGCCAAGCCGAAAGGGCCGGTATTCGTGCAACCAACCCGCTGCCTTCTAGCTCTCACCGCCTGCTTGGCCACCGCGGCCGCCAGCGCCGCCGCACCGCCCAACCCAGCCCTATACGCCGATCTGCATTGGCGCGAGCTCGGTCCCTTCCGCGGCGGCTGGGCCACCATGGCCGCCGGCATCCCGGACCGCCCCGACACCTTCTATTTCTCCGCCGCCGGCGGCGGCCTATGGCGCACGGAAAATGCCGGCCGCACCTGGTCGCCGCTATTCCAGCACGGACCCGCATCCTCCATCGGCGCCTTCGCCATCGCGCCGTCGGACCCGAACACGATCTATATCGGCACCGGCCAGCCCGAGCCGCGCTACGACATCGCCGCCGGCCAGGGCGTGTTCAAATCCACCGATGCCGGCCGCACCTGGTTGCCGCTCGGCCTCGCGAGCACGAAATACATCGGCAAGATCTGGATCAGCCCCACCGACCCGAACACGGTGCTGGTCGGCGCGCTCGGCTACGTGTTTGGCGCCAGCCCCGATCGCGGCATCTACCGCAGCACCGATGGCGGCCGCACCTGGCAGCACGCGCTGAAGATCGATAACAGCACCGGCGTGGTGGATATCGCCGCCGATCCGCAAGACCCCGGCACGCTGTTCGCCGCCGCCTGGGAACTGCACCAGTATCCCTGGCAAAGCTATTTCGCTGCCGCAACAGGCGCCGGCAGCGCGATCTACAAATCCATCGATGGCGGCGCCACCTGGCAGAAACTCGCGGGCGCCGGTTGGCCGACGAAACCCGTAGGCCGCATCAGCCTCGCCGCCACCCGCACCACCAGCGGGCTGCGCCTATACGCCACGGTCGATGCCGGGAAGGACCACGCAACCGGCGGCCTCTACCGCTCCGACGATGCCGGCGCGCACTGGCTGCGCGCGAATGCCGGCGAAGCTTTCACCTCGTACTACGCCAGCCGCCTCGCGGTCGCACCCAACGACCCCGACACGATCTACACGGTGGGCCAGTCGATCCGCCGCTGCACCAAAGCCGGCGCCGACTGCACCATTATTAAGGGCGCGCCCGGCGGCGACGATTACCATTTCGTCTGGATCAACCCGAAACACCCCGACCACATGATCACCGCCAGCGACCAGGGCACGGTGGTCAGCGTCGATGCCGGCCGCACGTGGAGTTCCTGGTACAATCAGCCAACCGTGCAGCTCTACCACGTCGCGGCCGACAACCGGTTCCCCTACTGGATTTATGCCGGCCAGCAGGATAGCGGCACGATCGGGATTGCCAGCCGCAGCGATTACGGCGCGATCGGGTTCCGCGACTGGCATCCGGTCGGCGGCGACGAACGCGATTACGATATTCCCGATCCCACCGATCCCGCCATCGTCTATGCCTCCGGCCTCGGCGGCAAGGTCACGAAATGGGATGCTAACACCGGCCAGGTGCAGAACATCGCGCCCTGGCCGGTTTCCAGCTACGGCAAGCGCCCCACGGAAGTGAAATACCATTATCTCTGGGTCACGCCGCTCGTCGCTTCGCGCACCGGCCCAGCCGCGCTCTATCTCGGCGCGCAGGTATTGTTCCGCTCCACGGACCAGGGAAAAACTTGGAAAATCCTCGGCGGCGATCTCACCGGCAAGCAGCCCAACGCGCAGAATTGCGACGGCATTCCCACGCGCCAGCAAGCCCGCGATTGCGGCTACGGCACGATCGCCGTTATCGAGCCCTCGCCGAAAGAGGCCAACACTATCTGGGTCGGCACCGATAACGGCTTGATTCAGGCCACCACCGACGCCGGCGCCACGTGGCGCAACATCACGCCGCCGCAAGTGCCGCTCTGGGGCAAAATTGCCGGCCTGGATTTATCCGCGGCGGATACAAATACCGCCTACGCCGTGATCGACAATCAACGCCTCGACGACTACGCGCCACACATCCTGCGCACGAAGGATGCCGGCAAAACCTGGCAGGAAATCGTGCAAGGCCTGCCGCCGGACCATGTCGCGACGGTGGTGCGTTCCGATCCCACGCGCGCCGGCCTGCTTTATGCCGGCACCGACAACGGCGTGTACGTCTCGTTCGACGATGGCGACCACTGGCAGGCGCTGCAACAGAATCTGCCAAGTGCCTGGGTGCGCGATCTGCTGGTGCACAACAACGATCTGATCGCCGGCACGCAAGGCCGCGGCATCTGGGTGCTCACCGATCTCGCCCCGCTGCGCCAGATCGGCCCGGAAACCACCGGTCAGGCAGCGGATCTTTTCAAGCCCGATCCGGCATTTCGCGTGCACGCCGACAACAATGCCGACACGCCGATGCCGCCGGAAACGCCGCAGGGCGAAAACCCGCCCGCCGGCGCCATCCTCGATTATTTCTTACCCGCTCCTGCGAAATCCGTGGCGCTGGAAATCCAGGATGCGTCCGGACACGCAATCCGCCGTTTTGCTTCCACCGCGAAACCGCAGGCGCCAGATGCGGAACGTTATTTCGATGCCGGCTGGCTGCGCCCGGCAAGTTCGCTCGGCACTGGCGCCGGCCTGCACCGCTTCGTCTGGGATCTCCGCGCGGAGCGCCCGGCGGCGATCAACTACACCTACAGCATCGCCGCGATCTGGGGCCGCGACACGCCGGCCCTGCCGCTCGGTCCCTGGGTGCTGCCCGGCGACTACAAAATCCGGCTGACCGTCGATGGCAAAACCACCGAAGCCCCGCTTACGGTCCGCGAGGATCCGCGCATCCATGCCTCGTCCGAGGATCTGCAGGCATCCGCTGCGCTTTCACAGAAAATCATCGCTGCCTTGGCACGCAACCGCCTCGCCTACAACGAACAGCAAGCCGTGCTGAAGCAACTCGGCGGTGCCAAACCCGCGCCCGCCACGTCCACCGCCGCCGCGCCGAAGCACGATGTGCCCGATGCGGCGCGCGCCATCGGCGACGATCTGCGCAAGCCGCCCGCCCCCGGCGAACTCGGCTTCGACGGCATCGATGAAGTTCTCGGCGGCATCGAGACCGATCTCGAAGCCGCCGATGTGGCCCCAACCGCCGCGCAGCAGCAGGTGGTGAGCGAAACGCTCGCCAAGCTCGACGCCGCCGAACAGCGCTGGTCGGCTTTCAAATCGGAGAAACTGCCGGCATTGAACGCGGCGCTCGGCAAGGCGGGACACAAGCCCATCACCGTGCCAGCCCCCGCCGCGCCGCCGGCCGCGCCGCCCGATCATGGCCAGGAATTGCCTTGAATTCGGCTGCAATAAAAATTCATGAGATGAGGAAAGTCATGGCGGCGAACGGCGAGATGGCGGCGCAGATGCACGCGAAATCCGGCTTTATCGCCGCGCTGGATCAAAGCGGCGGCTCCACTCCCGGCGCCCTGCGCGCCTACGGGATCGCCGACAGCGCCTATAGTGGCGACGCCGACATGTTCCGGCTGATGCACGAAATGCGCGTGCGCATCGTCACCGCCCCGGCCTTCACCGGCCAGAAGGTGATCGGCGCCATCCTGTTCGAAGGCACGATGGACGGCGAAGCCGAGGGCACGCCCGTTCCCACCTATCTGTGGGAAACGCGCGGCGTCGTGCCCTTCGTGAAGATCGACAAGGGGCTGGAGCCCGAAGCGAACGGCGCTCGCACCATGAAGCCCATGCCCGGGATCGATGCGCTGCTGGATCGCGCGGCGCGACTCGGCGTGTATGGCACGAAGATGCGCTCGGTGATCAACCGGGCCGACCGCGCCGGCATCCAGGCCGTGGTGGACCAGCAATTCGCGATCGGCGGCCAAGTCGCCGCGCACGGCCTGATGCCGATCATCGAGCCGGAAGTTTCCATCGACAGCCCCAGCAAGGCCGAAGCCGAAACCATTCTGCGAGATGCGATCACTCGGCAGCTCGATGCGCTGCCGGAAGGTCGGCAGGTGATGCTGAAACTCACCATCCCCAGCACGCCCGATTTCTACCGGCCCCTGATCGCCCACCCCCGCACCGCCCGCGTGGTGGCGCTATCCGGCGGCTACAAGCGTGACGACGCGTGCCGACGTCTGGCGCAAAACCATGACCTGATCGCCAGCTTCTCGCGCGCGCTCACCGAAGATCTCCAGAAATCCATGTCCGACGCCGAATTCGACACCGCGCTCGCTCACTCGATAGAAGAAATCTACCAGGCTTCCGTAACAAAAGCCGCCGCCGGCTGATTGCTTCACCCCGCTGGCTCGCCCAAAACCGGTTCCGCGCCAAATTTCCGAAATAGCTCGGTCACTTCCGCGATCGCCGTCTCGGCCAGCGCCGCATCCACGCCCTTCGCCACGATAGCCACACCGCCGCCGCCTTCGCGGAAATACGGGTAGCTGCCGATGTCCAGCGCCTCGTATCGGCCCTGGATGGCTTGCAGCCCGGCCGCCACATCGCCTTCGCGCACACCGCCGGCATGCACGCTGCGCGAAACGATCGGCGCGCCGCCCCGCAGCCGGGGTGCCAGGCTTTCGAACATCGCGCGCATGATCACCGGCACCCCCGCCATCACATGCACGTTTGCGATCGAAAACCCCGGCGTCAGCATGGTGCCGTTGTCGATCAGCGCCGCGCCTTCCGGCATGGTGGCCATGCGCTGCCGCGCGGCATTGAACCGCTCCGCCCCGAAATGGGCCAGCATCCGCTGCCACACCTCCGGATGGGCCACCCATCGCACGCCCACGGCTTCGGCCACGCATTCGCTCGTGATGTCGTCATGCGTCGGCCCGATCCCGCCGGTGGTGAAAACGTGATCGTAGCGCGCCCGCATTTCGTTCACCGTGGCCACGATCGTTCCGGCAACATCCGGAATGATCCGCACCTCGCGCAACGGAATGCCCAGCTCCCCCAGCCGTTGCGCGAGATAGCGGATATTCGCATCTTGCGTGCGGCCCGAAAGCACCTCGTTGCCGATCACCACCAGGCAGCCGCTCGGATTTCCCCGGCCCGCGCCGGCGCTCATGCCACCGCCTCGACAGCGCGCATCGCCTGCCGCACCGCATCCAGCGCCGCCTCCGCGCGTGCCGCATCCGGGCCGCCCGCCTGCGCCAGATCCGGCCGCCCCCCCCCCCCCAACTGGTGACGCCCAGGAGCCGCGCAGCGGCGAC
>CAXUEX010000093.1:0-11199 GCA_964250215.1 uncultured Acetobacteraceae bacterium
CATCGGCACCGCGACGGCCCTGCCGGCAAACGGGCTGCGCGTCACCTTCGGCGCCAACAGCTCCTACCTGAACCCCGCCACCGACGCCGCGCTGCGCCAGGTGGCGGCCCAAGCGCTCGCCCGGCCGGAGATGGAAATCGACATCACCGCCTGGGCACCCGGTGCCGCCGACGACCCCTCCACCCCCCGCCGTCTGTCGCTGGACCGGGCGCTGGCAGCGCGTGCCGTGCTGCTGAACGCGGGCGTGGTTTCCGATCGCATCCACGCCGTGGCGAAAGGCTTCATCGATATCGGCAGCGCGCCGCCCGACCGGGTGGACGTGACGGAAATACTGCCGCCGCCGCCGAAAGCCCCTCCGATTCAACCGCCACCGGCGCCGGCCGGGGCGCCGGGAAAGTGATTGGCGAAATCGGGCCGCACGCGGCGCCGCATTATTCGTCCCTGGGAAAAGGGCGATCCGCGGGGCTCGGGTGGAAGGCAAACGGGGTGCGGAAAGCGATGACCAAACGGCCATCTTCGTGCGCAAATCCGACGGTGGCCGCAAATCGGGCACTCGGCTCGTCGGGGCGCTGGTTGCCGAACAGATTTTCGCCGTTCGGCGCGTATGTGTTGCGGGCAAGCAGCGCAATCGCTACGGCCCCGATCCCGACGCCGGCCGGGCGCTCGAGTTCAAGTTCCGGTGCCGTCATCTTGCCCGCAGCATCGAGACCGAAACTGACGATCGCGCAACCGTCGGCCACCGTCGCCGCCTCCTGAGGTGTCACTTCCGGCGTCGCCATCCTCACGGCGTGCACGCCGTGAAAGCGAAGTTTGCTGGGCGACCCGCAGGCGGCTGTCGGCTGCCCGGCATCGCGCGCTGCCTGCGGACCGCAGGCAGCCAGGGCACCAACCAGCACCAGCGCGGCGAAGTAGCGGGGTGACATCAATGCACTCAGCCTTCCTTGACATGGCAGAACAAGTTGCGGAGCTGCATTTCAGCCCGGCCCCTGCCGATAGCCGCGCGCGCGTCCCATTTCCAGCCAATGATGATCCGCATCGTAATAATCGCCCTGCGAGATCTCCAGCGCCGCCACCGGATACTCGCGGCAATACCAGGCGCGGTCCAGCGCGAACCCCACCCGGCCCTCGTCGAAGCCATACAGCTTGTAATGGTGCCGGCCGTTCGGCAGATGCCCGGCTTCGATCGCCGCGACGATGTCCGGGTGCACGGCGCGATAGAAACTCTCATCGAACGCTTCCAGATATAGTTCGCGCGGCCGGGTCGGCGGCGGACGTGCAAACCAAGCGGCTAGCCGGTCGGCGGGCATGTAGCGCCACAGGCCGTTCAGCGCATGGTGCGCCGCTTCATGCAGCGCCACGGGCATGGCGTAGCTGATCGGGAAAACATAGAATCGGTAACGCGGATCCGCCAACGGCAAAAGATCGACATTCCGGTTCTGAAAAGGGTGAAACAGCCCGAGCACCGGCAGATAAATCTGTTCCGCTTCCGAAAGCCAAGCGGCCAGCCAGGAGAACGTGCTGATCGCCGGCACCACATGCGACGACCGGCGGATGCGCTCGAAATCGGCCGCCGGGCCGCGGCTGGGCAGAAACCGCGCCTGCGGAAAGCGCCGACGCAACTCGGTCATATACAGGCTGTCTTCGAGCTGGCCCATGAACACCAGCCGCTTGCCGGTGTGTTCCGCCAGCTCGGCATAGAACGCCGGCGGGATCAGCACGTAGTCCGGATGCCGCGCATCCAGCACCTCGCCCTGGCGGATGCTGCACAGAAGCTCGTCCGGGCCCACGCCGGCATACGCCGTTCCCTGATGCCGGAAAACCTCGCGGCACGTGGCAACCTCCGGAAAATTTTCGATCCGTTGACCATAGGTGCGTATATCCACGCAATCGAGTTGCCCCACGGTCAGTGCCCGCGCCAGCCGGTCCAGCTCCACGCGATCGGCAGTTACAATTTCCGTGCGTTCCGCATCATGAGCAATCCAAGGGTGGCGGATGCCCCAGATCGGTAGATCGACGTTGGAAAACCGGGCCCGTCCGGCCTTCTCGGCCAGCGCCACCGCGATCAGGAACTGGATCATCTGATTGGCCACCGCCCCCATCGTGGAGACGTGCACCACCGGACCCTCGGCTTGCGGCTCGATCATTTCCCCGCCAACTTGACGCCTAAACCAACGGTTGAAAAGCCTGCCATGAAGCCCCGAGTCGAGCCGTGAAATCCGCCGTTTGCCTGATCGTGCGGAACGAGGTGCGCGACATCGGCGAGTGGATGGCGTTCCACGCGCTCGCCGGCTTCGATACCCAGATCATCTTCGACAATGGCTCGGATGACGGCACGGCCGATGTGGTGCGCGCGGCGCAGCGCCATATCGACATCCGCACGCACGATTGGCCAACCCGCGCCGGCAACGCGCAAACGGCGGCTTACGAAGCCGCGTGCGAAGCCTACCGGCTGGAGTTCGACTGGATCGCCTTTATCGATTCCGACGAGTTCCTGATCGTGCCCGGCTTTGAGCCCGTCAACCACTTCCTCGCCAGGTTCGAGGGTTGGAGCGCCATCGCCGTGAACTGGGCCGTGTATGGCGCCAACGGCCACGACGCGTTTCCACCCGGCCTGGTGATCGAAAACTTCACGCACCGGGCCCCGCCGGATTTCTTTCCCGCCAGGCACGTGAAAACACTCCTGCGCCCGCGGCTCGCAATTCGCTGCCCCAATCCGCATTATTTCGAAATGCGGGAGGATATCGATGGCCATTACTGCGACCCGCACGGCAAGTACATGCTGTGGTTCCGTGCGCCCGAAGCACCCGGTGGCACGCTGCGCGGCGTCAGCCGCGCCATGCCGGACTATGCCGCCTGCCGCGTGAACCACTACTTCACCCGATCCCGCGCGCACTGGGAAGCGAAGCTCCGCCGCGGCTACCCCAGCGATGTCGCGGTGCGCAAAGCCGAGGAATTCATAGAATACAACAGAAACGAAATAGCCGACAGCACAGCCACAGCCCGAGCGCCACAAGTGCGCCAAGTTCTATCGAATTGGCGAATTTGAAGAAAGTTCTTTGGTTCTTTCTTTCAAGAAAGAACGATCTTTCTTAGGTCCTCAACAAAAACTCCCGCACCACCTCGATGGTAGGTGCATCCATCATCGCCGGCGCGTGCCCCGCCCCAGCCACCACATGCGCGCCGGCCTTGCCCTGCATCCGTGCCAGCGTCTCCGGCAGCAGCAGCTCGCTGTGCTCGCCGCGAAGCACCAGCATCGGGCACACGATCCGCTCCCAGAACTGCCACATGTCGGTGTCGCGCACCGGGGCTTCGCGCAACGGCTGCGCCATCGCCGGATCGTAGTGCAGCGCATATCGGCCGCCCATCACCGGCCGCACGCTGCTCTCCGCCATCCGCCGCCATTGCTCGTCGGTGAGATCGCCGAATGCGCCGTGCACGCGCCGCACATAAGCCTCCGCCTCGTCCATGGAGGCGAATTCCGGCATGGCGGTGACGTATTCCACGATTGGCGCCAGCGCCGCCTTGGGCACGAACGGGCCGATATCGTTCAGCACCATGCGCCGCACCGGGTTGCCGGGTGCGGCCGCCACCACCATGCCGCAGATGCCGCCCAGCGAGGTGCCGATCCAGCTCACGTTGCGCGAGAGGAACGCCAGCAGGTGCGACAGCGCCGCAACATAGGTCATGGGCTGGTACAGCGCCGGATCGGGCAGCCAGCTCGATCGCCCGCGGCCCGGCAGGTCCGGGCAGAGCACGTAGAAATCGTGCGAAAGCGCTTCGGCCAGAATGTCGAAATCGTGCGCGTTGCGGGAAAGCCCGTGCACGCACACCACCGCCGGCAAATGCGTGTCGCCCCAGGCGGTGAAGGCCAGACGGTGGAACGCGCCGGCGTGGAAATATGGCAGGGTGTGATCACGCGGCATTCGGTTTCAGCTCCGTCCGGGGTTCGGCTTCCAGCTCCGCCGCCGCCATGGCGCTGGCGGGCGCATGTGAGCCCAGGCGCCGCCGCAGCCGCAGCGCCGGCTGTTCCACCAGATGATACGATGCAACCGCCAGCCCCGCCGAAGCTGCTACCGCGATCGTGAGCCAGGCGGCCGGCCGTCCCGGCGCCAGCCAGTCCGCCAGCCCCAGCGCGCCGACGTGCCAGAGATAGAGAGAGTAGCTGAGCCGCCCGACATAGATGGCCGGCAAGCTGGAAAGCAGCGTCCGCGGCGGGCTGGTCCGGTGCAGCAATGCCGGCACCAGCACGAGCAGCCCCATGCCTTGCATACTCGGACGCCAGCCGAACCGGCCCGCCGCGCCGGGCAGCGCGAAGCTCAGCGCCAGCAGCGCCGCGCCCATGGCCGCATGGCCACGCGATGGGCCGCCGCGTGCCTCGGCAAAGGCCAGGATCGCCCCCCAAAGCAGCGAGTCGAAGCGTGTGTCGGTAGCCAGATACAGCCGGTTGTAGCGCCACAGCGGGTTGGGGTTCTCCGGCCCGCAAATCCCGGGCGAAATGCCGGAATAGCAATGGCCAAGCAGCCACAGCCGCCAGACCAGCACCCCGACACAGATCGCCACCAGAAACGGCACCGCCCGCCGCCAGCGCCCGATCAGCAGTAGCACGGCCGGCCAGATCGCGTAGAAATGCTCCTCGATCGCCAGCGACCACAGCACGTTGAACGGATGCCGCACACCGGGCAGCGTGGAGCGATAATGCGCGATCAGGTCGTAGTAGTTCGCGCCATAGAACAAAGCCGCCAGCCAGCCGGCCGGCCGGATGCGCCCGCCCGCCAGCGTGAACACCGTGCCCGCCACCGCCACATACACGATCGCCGCCGGCATCAGCCGCGCCGCGCGGCGCGCATAGAACCCCAGGAAATCGATGCGCCCCCGCGCCGCCAGCCCCGCCAGCAACTGCCGGGTGATCAGATAGCCGCTCAGAAAGAAGAACAGCGTGACGCCGAACGCCCCCGGCACGTAGCGGCCGAGACCGAGATGCGAAACCACCACCAGCAGGATCGATACCGCCCGCACGCCATCCAGCGCCGGCAGGTAGCCCGCCGCGCTGTGTCGTTTTGGCAAGCCTTCCGGCGCCACCATTGAGCGTTCCCCCATCGCCACCGATATTCGGCAATGCCCCCACGCCCCGGCAAGAGACGAATGGCCAAACCGCTGCGCGACATCCCGACCAATCTGCAGCCCCGCCAGGCGGATTGGCGATTCGATCTGGAAACGGCGCTGGGCGCCATCGTGGCCATTCGCGCCGACGTGCCGGAAGAAGCCTCCACGGCCGGCACGCTGGGCACCGAGCGCGCCGGCAGCGGCGTGGCCATCGCCGGCGGCCTGGTGCTCACCATGGGCTATCTGATCCTGGAAGCCGAAAGCCTCTGGCTCACCACCGCCGATGGCCGCGTGATTCCCGGCCACGGGCTGGCGGTGGATGGCGAAACCGGGTTCGGGCTCGTGCAGCCGCTCGGCCGGCTCGGCGTGCCGGAACTCGCGTTCGGCGACCCGCAACCGCTCGAGATGGGCGCGCAGCTCTTGCTGGCCGGCGCCGGCGGCCGGGCGCGCACCATCGAAACCCGCCTGGTCGGACGGCAGGAATTCGCCGGCTACTGGGAGTATCTCATCGAAGACGCGCTGTTCACCGCGCCGGCGCATCCGTTCTGGGGCGGCGCCGCGCTGATCGGCGCCGATGGCAGGCTGCTCGGCATCGCCTCGCTGATTTTACAGCAGGGCGACGCGAAGGGCCGGCGCATGGACATGAACATGATCGTGCCCATCAGCCTGCTCACCCCCATCCTGGCCGAGCTGCGCGAACACGGCCGCACCCGCCGCCCGCCCCGCCCCTGGCTCGGCCTGTTCGCGATGGAGAACGAGGAAGCGGTGGTGGTGGGCGGCGTGGTGGACGAAGGTCCGGCCGACCGCGCCGGCTTGCGCAGCGGCGATCGCGTGGTGGCCGTGGATGGCGACGACGTGTCCGATCTGGCCGGCCTATGGCGCCGTATCTGGAGCGCCGGCACGGCGGGAGCGCGTGTGCGCATGAGCATCGGCCGTGGCGAGGATCTGCTGCACGTCACCCTGCACTCGGTGGACCGCGCCAGCATGTTGCGCGCGCCGCGCGTGCATTAAGCCGCATTTTCGCCGCGCCGCCGCGATCCGCAGACCAGCTTGGCCGCCGCCCGCGCACCGGTGATCGACGCCGATCTGCGCTTCGGCGAAGCCGATCTCGGCGGCGCGTTCGCGCCCCCCGAACAAGGCTACGCCTGGTCGCTCGGCGACCGCAGCACCGTGCTGCTCCGCTGCGCGCCGGATTCGAGCGCGCGCCTGCTGCTGCTCGAGGGTCATCCCTACCTGCACGAGCCGGAGCTGATCGCGCAGCGCCTGCGGGTGATCGTGAACGGCGAGCGGCTGGCCGACTGGCGGCTAGATGAGCAGTTCTTGCAATGCATCGAGCTGCCAGCCGGCCTGGTCCGCGATGGCCGGGCGGAACTTACGTTTGAACATCCGGATCACGCTCGGCCGAGCCGGTTCGGCGGCGCGGATCACCGCCGGCTGGCTTTCCGCTTCCGCCGCGCCACGCTGTTTCTGTATAAAACCGTTCCCGATTCCCCTCTCGCCCTGCTGAACGACGCCGGCGAAAAAGCTCAGCTCGGCTATTTGGCGCAAAGCACCGACCGGTTGCCGCTCGAGGCCGCGTTGTGCCGCGCGATCGTGTCGGGCGAGGCCACGGCGATCGACTCCAGCGACCAGATCAGCCTGCAATGCATGTCCGCCGCCCTGCGTCACGGCCTTGTTCAAGCCGCGACCAGGCTGCTGCGCCTGGCGCACAACAACGCCGACATTGCCGCCGAATTCGATGCGGCCGGCGTTACCGATCTGCTGACCGTGCGGGTGACATGGCTGGCGGGAGGCGCCGTGCGCCTTGGTTTTCATCCCGCGATCGGCCGAGCCGCCACAAACGGCGTGGGACTCGAAAATCTGGTGGCACGGCGCGCGCTGGAAGCCAGCGCGCTGTTGCTGCGCTATGCGCAACGTCCCGGCGTGATCGGCTCATGCCTGCTCAATCTCGGCGACGACGCCTCGAGCCGCGGTCTCGCACTTTGCGAATCACCCTCCATGCACCGGGTGCTCATCCCCGATACCGATTTCCTCCGCACACGCGGCTATGCCGGGGAGCGCGGTCATGCAACGCTGCCTTGGTCCGATCGCCGCGATGTGGCCCTCTGGCGCGGCGGTATCAGCGGCTGCCATTCCGAGGAACTGTCGGCGTGGCCGCGCTGGAAACTTTGCGCGCTGTCCCGGCGCTCGGCGGCCATCGATGCCGCCTTTGCGGAACTGCAATGGATGCGCCCGGAGCAGGCCGCCGCCATCCGCGAGGCCGGGCTGGAAGGCGAGTATGTGCCGCCGCACCGATTCCAGGAATGCAAATACCAAATCGACATCGACGGCAACACGAACGCCTGGTCCGGCCTGTTCCGCAAGCTGCTGAGCGGCTCGGTCGTGCTGAAAGTGGCAAGCGTGGCGCGCTACCGGCAATGGTATTACGAGCGGATGCAGCCGTGGCGCGAGTTCGTGCCGGTTCGCCACGATCTCGCAGATCTCGAAGACAAAGTGGCGATGCTGCGCGCGAACGATGCCAGGGCAAGGGAAATCGGCGAAGCGGGACGGCGGCTGGCGCTCAGCATGACCTACGAGAGCGAAATGGACTGGGCCATGCCCCGCGTCGAGACAGCCATCTGCGAGGAAGCAAGAACCAGCCGCCCAGATCAGTAAATAACCACGCTCCGGATGCTCTCGCCACGCTCCATCAGCCGAAACCCCTCGTTGATATCCTCCAGCTTCAGCGTGTGCGTGATCAGGTCGTCGATGTTGATCTTTCCATCCATATACCAATCCACGATGCGCGGCACATCCGTCCGCCCCCTCGCCCCGCCGAACGCCGAGCCCTGCCATACTCGCCCCGTCACCAACTGGAACGGCCGCGTCGAAATCTCCTGCCCCGAAGGCGCCACGCCGATGATCGTCGAGCGGCCCCAGCCGCGATGCGCGCATTCCAGCGCCTGACGCATCAGGTCCACGTTGCCGACGCACTCGAAACTATGATCCGCGCCGCCGCCCGTGAGCTCCACCAGGTGCGCCACCAGGTCGCCCGATACGGTCCGCGGATCGACGAAATGCGTCACGCCGAATTTCGCCGCCAGCGCCTTGCGCGCCGGGTTCGTGTCCACGCCCACGATCATGTCGGCGCCGGCCACGCGCGCGCCTTGCACCACATTCAGCCCGATGCCGCCTAGGCCGAACACCACCACGTTCTCGCCCGGCTTCACGCCGGCCGTGAAAATCGCGGCGCCCACACCGGTGGTCACACCGCAGCCGATATAGCAGATCTTGTCGAACGGCGCGTCCTGCCGCACCTTGGCCACCGCAATTTCCGGCAACACCGTGTAGTTCGCAAACGTGCTGCAGCCCATGTAATGCATCACCGGCCTGCCGCGCCACGAAAACCGGCTGGTGCCGTCCGGCATCAAGCCGCGGCCCTGCGTGGCACGGATCGCCGTACAAAGATTTGTTTTGCGGCTGAGACAGGATTTGCACTGCCGGCATTCCGGCGTGTACAGCGGAATAACGTGATCGCCCACCCCCACGCTGGTCACACCCGCGCCCATCTCCACCACAACACCCGCACCCTCGTGGCCGAGTATCGAAGGGAACACGCCCTCGGAATCCGAGCCCGAGAGCGTGTACTTGTCGGTGTGGCAAATGCCGGTGGCCTTGATTTCCACCAGCACCTCGCCGGCCCGCGGGCCTTCGAGCTGCACGGTTTCCACCACCAGATCGTGGCCTGCTTCCACCGCAATCGCCGCAAGCACATCCATGTTCGGTCGCCGTTTTCAGTGTTCAGAAGACGAAGTCACAACCCCAACAACGCTCTCTGGAAACTGTAAATTGGCAACTGGAAACGAATTCAACCAGGCAGCCCTCCCGGGTCCAACCGGTAGCCGCCGCCTTCGGTCACGAGTAGTCGTGCATTCGTCGGATCCGGTTCGATCTTCTGCCGCAGCCGGTAGATGTGCGTCTCCAGCGTGTGCGTCGTCACGGCCGCGTTGTAGCCCCAAACCTCGTTCAGCAGAATCTGCCGGGCCACTGGCTTGGTGCCGGCGCGGTAGAGGAATTTCAGGATCGCCGCCTCCTTCTCGGTCAGCCGGATGCGGCGGTTGCGCTGCTGTTCCTGCAGCAATTTCGCCGATGGCCGGAACACATACGGCCCAATTGCGAACACCGCATCCTCGGAGTTCTCGAAAATGCGAATCTGCGCCCGCAGCCGCGCCATCAGCTCGGCCAGCCGGAACGGCTTCGCCACATAATCGTTGGCACCTGCCTCCAGCCCGCGGACCACGTCCGCCTCGTCGTCCGAGCCGGTGAGCATCACGATCGGCACCCGGATGCCGCGCCGCCGCAGATCGGCACAGAAATCCCGGCCGTCTCCGTCCGGCAGCGACACATCCAGGATCATGCCGTCGAAGCGCTGATCCGGCACCCGGAATTGCTCGTCCGCCGCGGCGATCGATCCCGACGCTGCCACGCTGAACTCGCCGTCCACGCCAAACTGCGCCGCCAACTCGTCGCGCAGCGCGTCATCGTCATCCACGATCAGAATGCGCCGGTCGCCTGCCATGATGTGTCTCCGCTGTCGCCCCGACCGAATCGCGGGTTCACAATCCGTGATCGGCACCTTAACCGACAACGCGGCGATATGTTGCATAAAAGCGTGCCGCCATCGGTTCCGGCCGGCCGGCCAACGTACTGCCTTGCGCGCCGAGCGGGTCCGCGGCTCGTTTCCCTTCGCCCTGCCGCTTCTCCCGCTTGTTTCCCCGCCGCTGCGGCCGACCTAAGCATCGAGTTCACATCGGAGAGCCGCCCTGCCCGTGCTGGAAGTCCTCACGCCCGAGCCATTGCCCCTGGCCGACCGGCGGCGCGATCGCGCCGTGCGCCGCGCCGTGCAGGATCTGCGGGCCGGCGCGCCCGTGGTGTTGCACGCGCCACGCCCACTGCTGCTGCTGGCCGCCGAGACCGCGACGGAACCTGCGCTCACCGAGTTCCTGGCGCTTGCCGCGGGCCAAACCGCGCTGCTGCGCGCCGACGGCGCCTCCTCCGGCACCCCCGGGCTGGCGCAGCTCCGGCTGCCCGCCGAGTTTTCCGCCGCGCGCCTCCGCGCCCTGGCGGAGACCCCCCTGGCGCGCTCCGCCATGAAGCGACTGCCCGTGCCGCCGCACGCCGAGTCGGTGCTGCGCCTGGCCCGCCTGGCCCTGCTGCTGCCCGCCGTTCTGATGGCGGATATCGAAAGCGATGCGCCGGAGCTGCTGAGCGTGTCGCCGGCCGATATCGCCAGCTACCAGCCGCAACACAGCGCGCTCGCCCGCGTCGTGGAAGCCGCCGTGCCGTTGAAGGACGCAAAATCCTGCCGCGTCGTCGCCTTCCGGCCGGAGGATGGGGCCATCGAGCACCTGGCCGTGCTGATCGGCCGGCCGGAACAGCAAGCAACCCCCCTGGTCCGCCTGCACTCCGAATGTTTCACCGGCGACCTGCTCGGCAGCCTGCGCTGCGATTGCGGCCCGCAACTGCACGGCGCGCTCCGCCGCATGGCCGCCGACGGCGCCGGCGTGCTGCTCTACATGGCCCAGGAAGGCCGCGGTATCGGCCTGGTCAACAAGCTCCGCGCCTACGCGCTCCAGGATGCCGGCCTCGACACGATGGAAGCCAATTTGGCACTCGGCTTCGCCGCCGACGAACGCAGCTTCGCGCCCGCCGCCGCCATGCTGCGCGCGCTCGGCATCGGCCGTATCCGGCTGCTGACCAACAATCCGCAGAAACTGGCCGGCCTCGCCGCCTGCGGCATAGAAATCGCCGGCCGGGTCAGCCACGCCTTCGCCGCCAACGGGGTCAACGATGCTTATCTCGCCACCAAGGCCAAACGCTTCGGCCACATGCTCTGAGGGCCGGCTGACCCCGCTCAACCTGTTCGGGCTGCTCGCCGTCACCGCCATGCTGGTCTGCTATGCGTGCGAACACCGCGACCCGCGCTTCGTCCTCGGCTTCGCGTGCGCCTGCGTGCTCGGCTCGGCCTACGGCTTCCTGCAAGGCGCCTGGCCCTTCGGCCTCGTCGAGGCGGCCTGGAGCGGCGTCGCCCTCCGCCGCTGGTGGCGGGCCCGCGCA
>CAXUEX010000094.1:0-11177 GCA_964250215.1 uncultured Acetobacteraceae bacterium
CGACCGGCACCACGCGGGCCAGGCGCAGGCGCTCGATCAAGGCGGTCGCTGGCATCGGCAGCTCCGGCTCAGAAGATGATGCGGGCATGGACCAGCCGCAGGGTGAGCGTGGTGGCCAGGATCAGCACCACCACGGCAATGCCGGCGCCGGCGTAGCGCCGGAGGAAGGCCTGGGCCTTTTCGGCGCGCAGGTCTTCGTTCACCTCGTGGAAAATATCGGGCAAAAGCTGCGGTTCCTGGCCAGATCGGGCGTTGCTTGCGGGCCCCCTCCATAGCGGCGCCGCCGCGCCGGGAAAACCCTTGGTTCACGCCGCGGTGTCAATCTCCGCCGCATGAGGTCCGCCCTTGCCCTCGCGGCGCTGCTGCCGCTCGCCGCCTGCACGCCGCGCGCCACGCCCGCGGTGGCGTTCGCCGCCGCCGACATCGCCACCATCGCCACGTTCCATCGGGACGGGTTCGATCTGCTCTATTCGCTGCTCTCGGGCCGGAACTGCTCGGTGGTGCGGCTCGATGCCGGCAAATCCTATTGCCAGCCCATCGGGCCGCCGCCGCCGCCGCCGCGCTTCTGCACCCGCACGCTCGGCCTGCCCGAATGCTTCGCCAACCCGGAAGCGTTGCCCGATCACCCGTCGCCGCTCGCGGACGGCCGCAGCCAGCTTACCGCCGCGCAGGACCGAAACCGCACCGCTTCCTGGCCTTGATGCCCCGCGCCCGAACGGGCAGGGGTGGCACTTCCGCATGACCCAGCACCGCATCGGCATCGACCTCGGCGGCACGAAAATCGAAATCGTCGTGCTCGCGCCGGATGGCAGTGAACCCATCCGGCAGCGCGTCGCCAACCCCCGCCATTATGGCGGCGCCATCCGCTGCTTGCGCGATCTGGTGGCCGCCGCCGAAACGCAACTCGGTCTCGCCTGCACGATCGGCGTCGGCATCCCCGGCGCCATCAGCCCGGCCACCGGCCTGGTGCGCAACGCGAACTCGCTCTGGATGAACGGCCACGCCTTCGATCGCGACCTTGCCGCCGCCCTCGCGCGCCCGGTGCGGGTGGAGAACGATGCCAATTGCTTCGCGCTCTCGGAATCCAGCGACGGTGCGGCTGCGGGCTGCGGCACGGTGTTCGGCGCGATCCTGGGCACCGGCTGCGGCGGCGGCCTGGTGGTGAACGGCAGCGTTCTGCCCGGGCTGCACCGCATCGCCGGCGAATGGGGCCACACGCCGCTGCCCTGGCCGAACGCGGACGATCTTCCATACCCGGATTGTTTCTGCGGCCTCACGGGCTGCCTGGAACGCTACATCGCCGGCCCCTCGCTCGCTACCGATTGCGACGGGCCCGGCCACACCGACGCCAGCCAGCTGGAACCGCGCGCCGCCGCTGGCGAAGCCCGCGCCATCGCCGCCATCGCCCGCCACGCCGATCGCGTTGCGCGCGGCTTCGCGCTGATCGCCAATATCCTGGACCCGGACGCGATCGTGATCGGCGGCGGCCTTTCGAACATGCGGCACCTGTACGATCGGGTGCCGGAACTGATGCGCCGCCACGTCATCGCCGACGCGCCCCCCCCCCCCCGTTTTCGCGCCCGGCCCCCCGCCCCCCCCCCCGCGCGGCCCCCCCGTTTTTGGCGCGCGGGCCACGGCGACAGTTCCGGCGTGCGCGGCGCCGCCTGGCTCTGGCCTTAATCCAGTTCGGTGGGTATATCCAGCCAGGGATGCCGGCGTTCCAGGTCAGCAATCAATTCCAGCTTGTGACCGCGCACTTCCGTCATCGTGTGCAGCATCGAACGCGCGTGCACCCGGTAATCCGCCAGCACCTCCGGCACGCCCAGGCCGAATTCGCCCAGTTCCGCGAGCCGGCACCAGAAATCGTAATCTTCCCAGCCGTAGCGCACGTGATCGTAGCCGCCGGCCGCCGCCCACGCGGATTTCCGCACCAGCGCCATGGCATCGATGACGTTGCCGCGCTTCAGCCGCAGCGGCGAATACGGCTCGCCGCCGAACAATTCGGTCTTGTCGCCGAATTGCCGGACCGCCGGATACGCATAGGCCGCCCGCGACGGCGCCAACGCCGCCAGCAATTGCTCGCAGCAATTCTCCCGCAACCGGTTGTCCGCATCCAGCGGCAGCACGAACGGCGTCTCGGCGGCGGCAAAGCCGGCGTTGCGCGCAAAGCCCAGCCCGGAATTCTCGCCTTGCCGCAGCAGCACGATGCGGTTGAACCGCTTGCGGTTGGCGCCGATCCAATCCTGCACAACCTGCACGGAATCGTCGGTGGACCGGTCGTCCACAACCACCAGGTCGATTTTCTCCAGACGCTGCGCCGCCACCGATTGCAACGCCTCCGGCACATAATCCGCATAATTGTAAACCGGCACGATCACGGTCACGGCCGCGTCACCCCGCCGGTCTTCGCACAACAGGATTTCGCCCGCGGGAACATGCGGCGGCGCGCGGCGGGGCTGTTCCGCGATCAGCAGGTCGCGCGCGAAGCCCGCCGCCGCCACGGGGCCGCCGGCCGCCTGTTCCAGCACCGACCGCAACGCCCGCAGCCGCATTTCGGGCCCGAAACGCGCCAGCGCATCGTGCAGCGCATTCTGCCCGATCCGCGCCCGCAATGCCGCATCCTGGGCCAAGCGTGAAAGCACCGCATACCATTCGCCGTCGTTCGTTACGACAAACCCAGTGACACCTTCGGTGATTGCCCGCCGGAACGGGCCGGAGCCGGAAGCCACCGTCGGCACGCCGGCAAGCCCGGCTTCGAAATATTTCAGTTCGCTCTTCGCCTCGCAGAACGGATTGTCAGGTTCCAGCGGCGCCAGATTGATGTCGAAGCGCGCAATTTCGGCCGGCAGACCAGCCAATGGCACCATGTCGCGCCATTCGATCTGCGCTTCCAGCCCGGCCAGTTCCGGATATTCCTCAATGAGCACCAGCCCTTCGCCGCCGCGCGGATCGCGAAACAAAGTTAGCCGCGCATCCGCGTGCTCGCGCAGCACCCGCGCCACCGCCGGCACGGCTTGCAGAAAATCCTTCTGATGCGTGCGCGTGCCCCCGGCATAGCCGATGCGCAGCAGCCCGTCGGCGCAATCCCGCCAGTTGCGCCGCGCGTGGCGGGCGGCGCGCACGGTCTCGTCATCGAAGCCGTTCGGCAGCACCATCGCCGGCCGCCCCAGCCGGCGGATATGAAACGCCAGCTCCTCCGTGGTGCAGGTAACGATGTCGGCCTGCAGCATCGCCTGCTGGATGGAGCGGAAGAAGGCTTGCGTTTCCAGCTCGGAAAACCGCAGCGAGCGGATCGCATCGATAATGTCCGTCACCGCAAGCTCGGGCCGGAACATCAGATCGTCCACGTCGAAGATCACGGTGGCGCCGTTCTCGTGGCTCACCTCCACGATGCCCCGGATATGCTCGCTCCAGCGCACGCGCCACAGCACAACCAGGTCGCGCCCCGCCAGTTCCGCGGGCCCCACCGGCGCCGCATCCATCCACTCGGCTTCCCAACCCAGGCAAAGCGCGGCCTGCACCATTCGTTCCACGCGATACACGTGGCCCGGCGTTTCCGGCTCACCGGAAATGAAAAGCGCGCGCCGTTTTTGCACCGGAACATCCATCGCTTCGGCCCGCGCCGGTGCTGCCGGCTGGATCTCTGGCTCACTCGGCGCTCGCATGGTCTCCGGAACCAGGATCGGTGCCGCCCGCCCAAACGACGCGGCACGGCGCAACGCCGACGCCGCCCGCCAGGTGCGCGAACCCAGCAACACCCGCCGCTGCGTTTCCAGCGCCGAAATCTCCAGCCGCGCACCGGCAAGTGCTGCGCGCACGCCGCCCGCTTCGCCCCGCGCCCGCTCGAGCTCGTCGCGCGCCCGATCCAGCTCGACCTGCACCGCTCCCAGCGCCTGACTCTGCCGTTCCAACTCGCGCTCGCGCGCCGCCAGCTCGTGCCGCGCGATCGCCAGATTGCCGCGCGCCATGCGATTGGCATCCAGCAGATCGCGATACAGCGGAAAGAGCCGGTTCACCTCGGCCTGCGCCTCGCCGCCCCATTTCCGCGTCTGTTCCAGATCGTCCTGCACCCGCTGCCGCAGCGATTTTTCTTGCAGCAGCTCGAAATCCGCCACCCACCGTTCGCCCAGCAGCGCGAAACGCTCCCGCAGCGCCGCCACGTCGGTGGGGTCGCGCAGCCGGCACAGCGCCCGGACCGCTTCCGGCGCCTGCTCCCCATACGCCACCACGCCCAGCCCGTGCGCGTGCAGGAATTCAAAACATTCGTGCGTTTCGCGCAGCTCGCCGAACATGCGCCAGACGCCGAACTCGTTCTCGCGCACGTTGGTATCGTGCAGCAGCACCACGGCGCGATCGGAAAGTTTCGTCTCCCATGACCGGAAATCGTGGCGCACATCGTCGTAGCCGTGCCGTCCGTCGATATGCAGCAGATCGATGCTGCCATCCGGCAAATACGGCAGCGCCGCATCGAAGGTGCTGCGGATCATCTCGGAAAACCCGCCATAGCGCTTGACATGGAAGCGCTGGAAATCGGCGAACACCTCGTCGCCGTAAAAACCCGCGTGATCGTCGCCCTGCCACGTATCTATGGCGAAACAGCGCGCATCCAGCTGCTCCTGCAGCACGGCCTCGCAGAACGCCGAATACGAAACCCCCCAATGCGAGCCCAGCTCCACGATCGACCGCGGCCGCGCCGCGCCCACGATCCAATGCGCGAACGGCACATGCCCATACCAGGCGCTCAGCACGCCGGTGCGCGTCGGCCGGCGGAACAGCGGCACCAGCGCCGGATCGGTCAGCGCGTGCAAACTCTCCTGCGTCATCCGGTCCATTTCCTCAGTCCCCCCTGGCAACGCCCGCCAGAACATCGTGCAGCGAAGCCGCCTGCGCCGCGTAGTCGGCAATATCCGCCTTGCGCGGGTTGACGAAATTCAGATAGCGCGGCGCATCCTCCAATATCCCATTCAGCGCGCCGATCAGCCCTTCCGGCTTGCCGTCCAGCCTCACGATATTGCCGTTCACGCCTTCGCTCACGGCTTCCGCAGCCCCCCCGCCCGCCGTTGTCACCACCCACACATCGCGCGCCAGCGCCTCCCGCACCGTCAACCCGAAACTCTCCTTCCATTGCGAGGGAAAAACCAGCACGTCGATCCCGGCAAAAAATTCGTCCATCGTCGCCTGCGTGTAGGCCGGCACCACTTCGATGCGCCCGCGCACCCGCCACGCCGCCGCGTCCATGGAAGCGAAGCCAAGCGCCAGCGTGTTGTCCACCAGCACGAGATCCCAGTCGCCGCGCGTCAGCGACTCGAACGCCGCGCGCACCAGCTTGTAGCCCTTCACCGCCACCATGCCGCCCACATAACCGAAGCGCAGCCGCCGGCGCGGCGTTTTCATCACCTTCCGCTCCGGCAGCCGCACACCGTTCGGCATCACCGCAATGCGGTCCGGCGGCACGCCGTTTGCCAGATAAAGCTGCCGGTGCGCCTCGCTCGGCGAAAGCAGAAGCGCCGCGCCGCGCAGCGCCTCGCCCAGCAACGCCTGTCGCTGGCGCAGGTGTTTCGCCCCCGGAATGCACGCCTCGCACACCCGCATGTCGATCAGCGTCTGACCGCAATAACGGTCCTCCGGTGTGACCATGAATTGCCGCGCGCACAGCCACCAGCAATCGTGCACGGTGATCACATACGGAATGTCGCGCTCCCGGCAGGCCAGCGCCGCCGCCGCGCTCAGCCACTGCACGGAATGCAGATGCACCACGTCCGGCCGCACCGCATCCAGCACCCGGCCGAACAGATCGGCCGCCACGGGATTGTCGAACTCGCCGATTGCATCGCTGCCTTCGCTCAATGGCAACGCGAAGATCGGCACGCCCTCATGCTCGTAGCGCCGCAGCACGGCGGGCTCGGCCGCATTGTCCAGCCCCGTCGCCACGAACATTTCGGTATCGCCGCGCGCCGCCAGAAGCCGCACCATCTCCTCCGCCACGATCGTGGCGCCGCCATAAGTGCGCGGCCAGAAATACACGTTGGCCGCCAGCACCCGCAGCTTGCCTTCCGGCCGCGCCGCGACCTCCGAAAACAACGGCGCCAATTGCCGCGATGCCACCGCAGCCGGTGCATACCGATCCATGGACGTGGCCAGCGCCGCCGTGCCCAGCCGCGCCCGCAGCGCCGCATCGTCGATCAGCGACAGCAGCGCGCCGCGCCAGGCCGCCTCGTCGGCCGCTAACAACCCGTTCTCGCCATCCCGCACCACGCCCACGAAATTCGCCCGCGGCGAGCACACCGAAGCCACGCCCACAATTGCCGCCTCGAGAAACTTGATGTTGCTCTTGGCATCGTTGAAAATCGTGTTCTCCAGCGGCGCGAGGCTGATATCGCTTTCCGCCAGCAGTTCCAGATAACCGGAATACGGCAGCGTCGGCACGCGTTCCACCCGCTCGCCGAACGCATCGAACGCCGCATCCAGCAGCAGGTCGCCGATGATGCGCAGCCGCACCGAAGGCCGCTCGCGCAGCACCGCCAGCAGCGCCGGCGCCGCCACCGCGAAATCCGCGTTGTGGGTCTTCGTGCCCGAACCGTAGGTGATCAGCACGCCCGGCCCGCCGTGCCGCCGGCCGCGCGCCCGCGCCGCCACCTCCAGCGTCTCGGCATCCAGCGCGTTCTCCACCACTGCCACGCGCGCCAGCCCCGCCTCCCGCATCGCGCGCGCCAGATCGGCGGTGGAGGCAATGCCCCAGTCGCAGGCCAACATGCAGTCGCGGTAAAGATCCACGCCGGAAATCACGCCTTCGCGCAGCTCGGCGTCCAGCGTGTCGATATTGCGGTTATGCAAGAACAGCGCGCGGTCGAAAATCAAATCGTCCACCTCGAACGCCAGACGCAGCCCCAGCCGCCGCAGCCCGGCCATCATGCGCTGCACTTCGGGAAAATACGGCACGCGATACAGGATTGCCTCGGTCGCCAGCGCCGCCTCGCCCAGCACCGCATCGGTATCGCGCCAATCCACCACGGTGCTCTCGATGCCCAGCGAGCGCAGCAGCTCCTGTTTTTGCCACACGCGGTATTTCGCGCATTGCGGCAGCGTGAGTTCGCCCACCAGCAGCACGCGCCGGCGCAGAAATTCACGGGCATCCCGCCGCGGTGGCGTATCGAGCCGCGCGAGCATGGCGTCCGTTCGTCCCGGCGCCGAGGGCGCGGCGGCAATCGCCACCATGCGCCGCACGCGCCGCCATTCCTGTGCCCGCTCGCGCACCGCGCGCCAGCCCTGCGTGCGCCACAACGCGATGGCGCGCCGCACCGGCCACGCTTCCGGCCCGCCACGCAGCAAATCGATCCCGATGCGCAACGGCGCCGTGGCGCGCCAGAAGAACGAGGTGCGCATCGCCCGCACCTGCCTCTCCCGCGCACTCACCTCGCCGCCGAACGCGGCCGCCCGCGCGGCTTGCAGCGACGCGCTCAACTGCGCCTGGCGGGCCACGCCCTGCAGGCGCTCGATCTCGTCAGTTGCCATCTTCACCGGAGGAATGGGCCGTGCATGGCGGCCTTGCCGGGGCTGTCTTACGCTTCGCTTGCCATGCCCTCAATCTGCCGCGATTGCGCGCCCGCCCCCTGCGCCTGCCGCGCCCCGCGCACGCTGCGCCACCCGGACCTGTTCGCGCTGACGGTGGCGCATGTCGATGCCGACGCCTTTTTCGCGGCGATCGAAAAGCGCGACCGGCCGGAGCTGGCGCACCGCCCCGTAATCGTCGGCGGCGGCGTGCGCGGCGTGGTCAGCACCGCCTGCTACATCGCCCGGCTTTCCGGCGTGCACAGCGCCATGCCGATGTTCAAGGCGCTGAAACTCTGCCCCGACGCCACGGTCATCCGCCCCGATTTCAGCAAATACAGCGAAGCCGCCCGCCGCATCCGCGCCATGCTGCTGGAACTCACCCCGGATGTGCAGCCGCTCTCGATCGACGAGGCGGCGCTGGATTTGGCCGGCACGCAGGCGCTGCACGGCGCGCCACCCGCCGCGGTGCTGGCCGGCTTCGCGCGGCGCGTAGAGCGCGAGCTCGGCATCACCGTGTCGATCGGGCTGGCGGCCAACCGGATGCTGGCCAAGCTCGCGGCCGGGCTCGACAAGCCGCGTGGCTTCGCCGTGCTCGGCCGCGAAGCGGCCGCCGTGCTGGCACTGCATCCGGTGTCGCTGCTGCCCGGCATCGGCCCGGCGCAGGAACGCCGGCTCGCGGCGCTCGGCCTGCACCGCATCGCCCAGCTTCAGGCGCTGTCGCCCTTCGAGGCCCGCCGCCGTCTCGGCGATGACGGCCCCGCTTTGGTCCGCCGTGCGCATGGCGAGGATGCCCGCCTCGTCGATCCGCGCCGCGCCGCGAAATCGATCAGCGCGGAGACAACGTTCGCCACCGATCTTGTCGAGCGGGGAGCCCTGGAAGCGCATCTCTGGCGCCTCGCCGAAAAACTCGCGGCCCGCCTGCGCGAGGCGGAGCTCGCCACGCCGGGCGTGGTGCTGAAACTGAAAACCGCCGGCTTTGCGCTGCGCACCCGCCACTCGCGCCTGCCGCAGCCCACGGTGCTGCCCGATCTGCTGTTCGAAGCCGCCGCCCGGCTGCTGGCGCGCGAGGCCGACGGCACGGCATTTCGTCTGATCGGCATCGGCGCCTCGGGGCTGCTGCCGCTGGCGAGCGCCGACCAGGCCGACCTCGCCGATCCCGAGCTGGACCGCCGGGTGGCCCGCCAGCGCGCTATAGATACCCTGCGCGACCGCTTCGGCCCCGATACCATCGGCAAGGGCCGGGGGCTGTAGGGGATAACCCGCTCTCAGCCGCCGCACTGCCCGGCAGCAAATCGCCACCTGCACGGCACCCCGATCCGAAGCCGCACCACCCCGTCCGCGACCGACTTGCCCGCCGCCAGCGCCGTGCCGGGGGCTGGGTGAAACACCAGGCCCGAGCCCGGCAGCGGCCGCAGCGGCAGCAGCAGCGCGCCTCCGGGGACCGGAAATAATTTAAACCCCGAAACATTGCCGAAGCTCGCATCGGCTGCCGACAGCCGTGCCTCGCCGCTGTAGATCGCGTCGTGTGCGCCTGCGAGAGGCAGCTGCACAGCGTGCCTCACCGACGAGAGATCGGCCTCCATCGGGAAACTTCCGTCTGCGGCGACGCGCGGCTGCCATGCGCGCGCCGCCACAAAATGTGCCTGCCAGAAAAACAACGGTGCTGCCGCCGTGATCGCGAAAAATGCCGCGCGCCGTTCCCGCGCCTGGAGCACCGCGGTCGCCAACCTCAGCGCCGCCACCAGCAACAGCGGAAAACTCCATTTGAAGTAATGGACATTGAAGAACCGCCACAACCCGCCGGGCTCGAGATCGCGATAGCAGAGATACACTGCCCAGTGCAGCCCGATCGCGGCCGCGCACAATCGCCAGCTTCGCGTCGGCGCCTGTTGGGAGAAACAGCCCAGAATCAGCCCCGCGATCCCCGGCGCTATCCAGGGAATGGCCGCCGCGAGTTCCTGGACCCTCCGCTGTCAGCGGTCGCGAATCCAGAACGATCAGCACCCAGCGCAGCGGCAGGAGCCGCCACTCGAACCCGATCCGCGCCGATCCGGCCAGATATTGGCCAGCCGCACCCTGATGCGCGGCAGCGTGCAAGATCACGAACGGCAACGCTCCCGCCAGCAGGCCGGCGACGGCAAAGCCGACAATTCGCGTCCTCGCCCCTATCCCGCCGGCCGGCAACATCGCGGCAAAACTGAAACACACCCCGATCAGCACCGCACTATCCGCTGGCCGAAACCCCGCGAGTACCCCCAGCACGCAGCCCATCAGGAACGCCCGCCGGGTTCCCGTTGCCTCGCCCAGCCGCATCGCGGCGAGCAGCGCCCCGTATTGCAGCGGTGTCGCCGCGGTCGTTGTCCACGGCACGAACCAGAGCCAGCGCAACACGTGCAGCCCAACTGTCGCGACACAGAAAGCAAGAATTACGGAAGCGGTCCAGAGCGGCGTCTCCGGCACCAGCCGCGCGCACACGCGACGGAACAACCAGAACGCCGCCAGCAGACACGCCAGATCCGGCAACTCGAACGGCGACCAAGGTGTCAGCCAAGTGAACGGCGCGGCGAGAAGCGCGTAGCCCGGCGGGTAATTGTGCTGTTGCGGATCAAGATTGCCGTGCCACCACGCTACCGCGGAGGCAAGGTAACGATCCTGGTCGGCCCAGCCGTGCCATGGAATCAGTCCATGCCAAAGGCTGTGGTGAAATGCGTAGGTGGCCGCTAGCAGCCAGACGAACCCGGCCACCGACGCTACTTTCGGCGCTGCATTCGCGAGCCGAGTCCAGCACGCCGGCCAGACCATTTCCGCCGCACCGAAAAGACGCGCACTCGTTTTCTTACTCATATTCGCTGTCGGTGAAAAACCTTCTCAAAAAAAGCGCCGACATACCTTTGCCAAACATCGATCTGTCCAGAATCCAAGCGCCAATCGTCCAGGCCATTGCCAGCGCGCACCCTAGCACGCCAGCCCCTTCAATAGTGGCGAATAGCGGAACCGGATGCGGCTATGCCCAGCCGGCAGCGCCACGGCCTGAAAAATTCCATTCCGATCCATAACAACCGGCGCCTCGGGGCTGCTGCCGCTGGCGAGCGCCGACCAGGCCGACCTCGCCGATCCCGGGCTGGACCGCCGGGTAGCCCGCCAGCGCGCCATCGATACCTTGCGCGACCGCTTCGGCCCCGATGCCATCGACAAGGCCCGGAACTGTAAACTTGCCTCCCCAACAACGGCAATACGCCTCGGCAGGAGCCCGCTCGCTACAACGCACGCACAAAACGCGGCAGGCCGAGGCCCGCAGACCGCTGCCAGCCGCCCCCTCCGGCCATCACAGGAGAATTATCCGCTCCACCGTCAAAAGCCCGCACAAATCCGTTGACACGCATTCCTATTTCGGACAATAATCCGTCCGTGCCCGCCCAACAACCCCCGGCCCCCGCGCCCCACCTGCTCGAAACCATCGCCCGTCTGCGTGACGGCGTGGCGGCGGAGGCCTATGGCGCCTTGCCCGCCTTCCTCGCCATCCTCATCCGGCAAGTGCTCGAACGACTGGCCGATGCCATCGCTCGGCTCATCGCCGCCGCCCCATCCGGCACAATCGAACCGTCGGTGCCCGCGGCCCGTGGCGC
>CAXUEX010000095.1:0-11167 GCA_964250215.1 uncultured Acetobacteraceae bacterium
GGCTTGGGCGGCGATGGTGGGGGCGGCCGCCACGTGACGATCTGCGCGTCCCGCCCGGCCGGCGGCGGGGTGTTGCCCGGGGCGTAGATATCCAGCACCAGGTTGTTGCCCTGGCGCCAGATGCGGGCGGCGGCGTGTGGAGCGAGCGCGAGCGCAAGATCGTCGCCCAGCGCCTTCGCCTGCTGCACGTTCGGCGGCAGATGCGCGAGCCGGCCGAAGCCGCCGGACATGCGCAAATGGAGCGTGTCGCCCGATCGATCCAGCGCGTAGGCGAGCCTGCCTGGCGGCGAGACGACGAGCCGGCCGAAGGCATCGTGCACGCCGGCGCGCAGGCCGATTTCCGCTTGCGCGGGAAGCGCCAGCCCCGAAGCGAGCGCCAGCAGGATCATGCTCCGGCGCGCTGTTGCGATAAAGCAATAGAGATTCATGTGGCCTTTACGGGGTTTTGCCGGGGTCGGTGGCCCGCGTGCGCAGTTCGGCCAGCATCTGCGTGGCGAGCCGCGCGCGTTCCGGCTGCATCGCGGCCAGGATCGGCGCCGCCTTGCGTTCCTGCATCCTGTCCAGCACCGGCAGCAGCACGTGCATGTCGAGTGCATCGAAGATTATCGCCGCATCGCGTGGCTTCATGGCTTCATAGACATGCACGAGCCCGGCCCAGTTGGCGCTGTCGTGCTCGCGCCGGCTCTGGTCGAGATGCTCGAGCCGCGCCTGCAGATCGGAAAGTTCCTGCAAGCGCATGGCGATTTTGCGTTCCGCTGCCTCCAGCACAGCGCCGCGCTGGTCGAGCGCGACGGCACGGGCATCGAGGGTTTCGCGCCGGTGCCGCAAATCCAGCAGCAGCCCGCGCTCGGCTTCGCTGACCGGTGGCGCCGCCGATGCGGGCACGGGCGCCCCCGGAACGCTCGGCGGCGGCATCGGCGAGGTCGCCACCGGATGCACCGCGGCCGCAGGCGCGGCGGAATTCGGCGTGCTGGCATCCGGCGTGCTGGCAGCCTGCACCAGGCCCACCGATTTCAGCAGCAGCACCGCGACCATCAGCACGATGCAGGCGGGCAGCAGGCGCGGTCGGGGGAGCGGCACGTCAGGCGCCCGCCCGCAAAGCGCGCAGCAGATCGCGCTCCGCCTGGCTGCGCAGCTTCGGCACACCGGCTTCGGCCAAATCCGGCGAAGGCGCTCCCCGCATGGGCGGCGCCGGCGGCGAGAACGCCATTTCCCCGAGCATCCGCGCTGAGCGGATCGCGGCTTCCAACCGTTCGGCGACGCGTTCGCCACGGTCGGTGATGAATTGCAGATCGTCGCGCAGCCGCTCAGATTGCTCGATCTGGCGGGCGATCTGCCGGCCGGCGCCTTCGGTCGCGGTGCGTAGCCTGTCCACGCCGGCCTCGGCCTGCCGGGTGCTTTCGTTGAAGCCGGAAACGAGCTGTTCCAGCACCGCGCGGTCACGCTTCAGCACGCCGAGCGCGCGTTCCAGCCGCAGCGCGTGGAACAGGGTTGCGGTCAGCAGCAGCACCAGTGCTGTTTCGATGACGAACTGCAAACCGCTCATGCCTGGCGGCTCATGCCTGGATCATGCGGGCGGCTCGGACGCAGCCGCGCCGTGCAGCTTCTGGCCGATGCGAACCGCAACGCGATCCTTGCGTCGCCCCACCTGCGCCTCGAACAACCGGGCACCACCGCAACGCACCTGCACCGGCGCACCGACATGCGTGTTCAGCGCGATTCGCGATCCCGGCCGCAGATCCGAAATCTGCGCGAGCTGCATCGGCAGTTCGTCGAGCACAACTTCCAGCGTGATTTCGGTGCCCCAGAGCGCTTCGGCGAGATGCTGTTCCCAGATCGAGTCGCGGCCGAATTTTTCGCCCATGAATTGCTGCAGCAGCACCTCGCGCACCGGTTCCAGTGTGGCGTAGGGCAGCAACAGATCGATCCGGCCGCCGCGATCCTCCATGTCGATGCGCAGCCGGCCGAGCACCGCGGCATTGGCCAGGCGCGAGATGGTGGCGAAGCGCGGGTTCACCTCCAGCCGGTCGAAGCGGAACGTAACCGGATAGATCGGATCGAACGCGGCGGAGAAATCCGCCAGCACCAGGTGCACCAGCCGTTCGAGCAGGTTGCGCTCGATGGTGGTGTAGGGCCGCCCTTCGGGGCGCGCCGCGCCGGCGCTGCTGCGGCCGCCGAGCAGCACGTCGATCGTGGAATAGATCATCGCGCTGTCGATCACCATCAGCCCGAAATTGTCCCACTCCTCGGCCTTGAACACGGCGAACATGGCGGGCAGCGGGACCGCGTCGAGGTAGTCGCCAAAGCGCAACGAAACGATGCTTTCGATCGAGGCCTCGACATTGTCGCTCGTGAAGTTGCGCAGCGAGGTGGAGAGGATGCGCACGAGCCGGTCGAAAACCACTTCCAGCATCGGCAGGCGTTCATAGCTGACGAGGCCCGAGCCTAGGATGCGCTGCATGCCGCTGACCGGGCCGGCGGCGGCATTGAAATTCAGCAGGCTGTGGATTTCGGCCTGGCTGAGCACCGGCGCGTCGGCATCCGCGGCGTCGCTCATGTAGCCGGGCGCCAGCGGGCAGCGGAACCGCGCGGCGTCATTCGACGACCATTTCGACGAACAGGATGTTTTCGATGCGGGCTGGCGCGGTGGCGATGGCGGCGCGCGAAAGCAGCGCCTCGCGCAGCCGATAGCTGCCTTCGGAGCCGCGCAGCTCTTCGGGCCGCATGTCGCGCAAATAGGTTTGGAACAGATCGAGCAGCCTTGGCATGGCCGCGTTCACCGGTGCGGGGTCCTGCGCGCCGGGCAGTTCCAGCTTGGCATGGAGCTTGAGGTAGCTGGGGCGCCGCCCGGGCACGTTCAGGTTGGTGATGATCTCCGGGATATCGATATAGCCGGGCGGCAGATCGGCGGCGGCGATCGGCTTCGGCTTGTTGCCGCCGAGCAGCGACGGAATTAGACCGCTGAACCAGCCGCCCGCGCCGGCCGCCGCCAGCAGCACAGGAATGGCCAGCAGCAGCTTCTTGCGGCCGCGCTTCGCGGCCGGCGGTTGGGCCGGGGTTTCATCCGCTTCCTTGCTGCTCATTGCCGGCCTCCGGCGGCGATCCTGGACCGGGCCGGTTAAAGAACAATCTCTGGCAGATCGCGCAGCCGAGCCAGCACGGCTTGCGGCGCCATGCCCTGTTCGCGCAATGCCGCGATGCTGGGGGCGCCGGCGCGCTTCGCGAGGCGTCTTCCATCCAAGCCGGCAAGCAAGGGATGGTGCGCGTATTCCGGGGCCGGCAAGTCGAGCAGCGCCTGCAGCAGCCGGTGCAGCCCCGCGGCGGGGCGCAGATCGGCGCCGCGCGTGACGAGCGTGATGCCCTGGGCCGCGTCGTCGAGCGTGGCGGCGAGGTGGTAGCTGGCCGGGGCATCCCGGCGGCCCAGCACCACGTCGCCGAAGGCTTCCGGCCGGGCTTCGTGCGCCGCGCCGGCCTCGCGCCAGATAAGGCTGGGCACCCTGCGGCGCGCCCGGGGCATGTCGAGCCGCCAGACATGCGGGGCGCCGGCGGCGATGCGTTCGGCCCGTTCGGCCGGTGACAGGAAGCGGCAGGTGCCGGGGTAGAGCGGCGTGCCGTCGGGCCCGGCCCGTGGCGCGCCATGCGGCGCCGAGGCGGAGGCCGCCGCTTCGCGTGCGATCGCGGCGCGGCTGCAGAAGCAGGGATAGAGCAGGTTTTGCGTCCGCAGGTTTTCCAGCGCCGCCGCGTAGAGCGGCAGCCGGGTGGACTGGATGAGGGGTTCGGCGTCCCAGCCGAGTTCGAGCCAGGCGAGATCGCGCAGAATCGCGGCGGTGAATTCCGGGCGGCAGCGCGCGCTGTCGATATCCTCGATGCGCAGCAGGAAGCGGCCGCCGTTCGCGCGCGCCTTGGAGTGGGCGAATTGCGCGGCAAAAGCGTGGCCCGGATGCAGAAGCCCGGTGGGGCTCGGCGCGAAACGGGTTGCCGTTTCCATGACAGACCTGTGAAAAAGCCGGGCGCGGCTTGCGGCGCGGGATGCGGTTTGCCATAAGGGCCGCGTTCTTTGGCGGCGCACAATACTCGTGGCCGGGCTGCATGTCCCGCATTTGCGGCAGGGCAGCAAAGTGCAGCGAAGGTTTTGCGCTTCCTGGCATGGAGCGTGTTTTTGCCGGACGGCGGGCAACATTTTCCTGCGCTAGTCTTGAATGCGGATTTCCGTCCGCTGTCTTACTTTCCGTTGTCGGTCTGGTCGTGGCAGGATGCGGTGAAGGCCGTGTTCCTCGATCGAGTCTCGGTGCTTTCGGAATACGACACCGAGGTGCATTCGCCGAGCCTGGCCATGCGGCTGCCGAGCGTGATCGCGTTGAAGGATTACATCCCTTCGGCGCGCAAGCCGGCGTTCACGCGGTTCAACGTGTTCCTGCGCGACGCCTTCACCTGCCAGTATTGCGCGGAGCGATTCCCAACACCCGATCTGACCTTCGATCACGTGGTGCCGCGCAGCCGCGGCGGCCGCACCACGTGGGAAAACGTAGTGACCGCCTGCGGCACCTGCAATTTGCGCAAGGGAAGCAAGCTGCCTCGCGAATGCAAGATGTTTCCGCGTTTGAAGCCGGCGCAGCCCTCCACGTGGGAATTGCAGGAGAATGGCCGCGCCTTTCCGCCGAACTACCTGCACGCGAGCTGGCGCGACTATCTGTATTGGGACAGCGAACTGGAGAGCTAGCCAGCCGCCGCTGCGGCAGCCCATTTCGAGGCTGCCCGTTATCCGTCGCCGATGCCGCCAGGTGCGAGATCTTTTATCTGCGGACCCAAACGTCAGCCTGCCGCTCCTGGCAGCCTGATCGCGGAACTCAACCCAGTTTCGATGCCGATGCTTCTACATCACGCCTCGGGACACAATCCCCTAAGCTGCTTTGGCTCTGAAGCGCTGCCGATATGTCCCAGGGCTCAATCCAACGATCCGATGAAAACGAGCACGAAATGTAACCGACGATTCGAAACCCGACCTCGTCGCAACCTCGTCGATTTTTATGCCAGTTGCTTCCAGCAGTTCCTGCGCGCGACGAACCCGCGCCTTGAGCAGCCATTGCAGCGGCGTCGTTCCGGTCTGTTCGTGGAAGCGACGGCAAAAAGTACGTTCGCTCATTCCTGCCCGAGCCGCCATCGCAGCCACGTCTAGCGGTTGGTCCAAACGCGCCAGTAGCCAGTCCAGGGTCGCGGCCAGGCTGCACTGGCTTTCTGGTGGCGCGTGACGGATGAACTGTGCCTGTCCGCCATCGCGGTTGAGCGGTGCCACCGCCAAGCGGGCTGCGTTGGCGGCAACCTCCTGCCCGTGGTCGCGACGAACAAGGTGCAGGCACATGTCGAGGCCGGCCGACGCGCCCGCCGAGGTCACCAGACGGCCCTCGTCGACATACAGCACGTCGGGCTCGACGATCGTTTCAGGATAGCGGCGCGCAAGCTCGCCGGCGGCGACCCAGTGGGTGGTGGCGCGCCTGCCGTCGAGCAGCCCGGCCGCCGCCAGCACGAACGCGCCGGTGCAGATGGACACAACCCGCGCGCCCCTGTCCCAGGCCGCCTGCAGGCTGGCGATCACCTGGGGCGCAATGAGCGCGTCCACATCCTCGATGCCCGGCACGATCACGGTGTCCGCGGCCGCGACCTCATTCAACCTGCCGGCCACGCGCAGCCCGAACGCACTTGCCCGCACGCTCAGACGCTCGCCGCAGACGCGGACGCTGTAGGCATGCGTTCCATCCGGCAGCCGCGCCCAGGAGAACACCTCGCAGGCAATGCCAAGGTCGAATGCGATGACGCCGTCGAGCGCCAGGACGGCAATGCTGTGCATGGAGGCTTTCGAGTCTGTTGCGTGAACCGATTGGCGGAATCCAATCGCTTATTGTCGTTCCTGCCACTCCCTACCGCGGATTGCAAGGCTTACACAAAGCGGTATCGCAAGAGGTGCGCCGTGTCCGCCCAGCCCGAAAAATCCGTCCCACCGCTCGCGCTCGGGATCGTGCTCTACCCCGGATTCACCCTGCTCGATCTCGCCGGACCGCAAGCGGCCTTGGGTATGCACGGCCGAACCCACCTGTTCTGGAAATCGTTGGATCCGGTGATGTCGGACAGCGGTGTCGCGCTCGTGCCGACGACGATTTTCGCGGCGTTCGATGGTGCGCTCGATATCCTGATGGTGCCCGGCGGTTTCGGCACCAACGACGCGATGCGCGATTCGCAGCTGATCGATTTTCTCGTGCGCACGGCACCGAAGGCGCGATACGTCACCTCCGTCTGCTCGGGATCGCTGATCCTCGGCATGGCCGGGCTGCTGGACGGTTACCGCGCGGCAACCCATTGGGGGCTGTACGAGGCGCTGGAAGCAGTCGGCGCCACACCGGTTCATGAGCGCGTGGTGATCGACCGCAATCGGATCACCGGTGGTGGCGTCACGGCCGGCATCGATTTCGGCCTGCGGCTGCTTGCGGAGCTGCGGGGCGACGAGGTCGCCAAAATGACCCAGCTCATGATGGAATACGACCCCGAACCCCCGTTCGACACCGGCCACCCCCGCACATGCGATCCGGCGCTGGTGGCGGCGGCGCGCGCGGCGATGGGCGATGAGATGACCGGCGCCGCCGTGCAGATTGCCCGGAGCCGCCGCGTGCCCGAGCCGGCTTGACGCAACGCAATGACATGAGCGGCATATGAGCTTCCATAACGTTAACGGAGCAAAACTGAATGTGCTCGATGTGGGCGAGGGAGCCCCTGCGCTGATCTTTCTCCATTATTGGGGCGGATCGGTCCGTAGCTGGGAGCCCGTGATCGAAAGCCTTTCCAAGGATCATCGCTGCATAGCGATCGACTTCCGTGGTTGGGGGCGGTCGAGCCGGGACGGGGAAGACTACGGTCTCAAAACGCTCGCCGACGACGTCGTCGCCATCATCGACGATCTCGGCCTCAAGCAGCTTGTCGTCATCGGTCATTCGATGGGCGGCAAAGTGGCTCAGCTTGTCGCCGCTCGGCGGCCGGCAGGTCTTCGACAGCTCATTTTGATGGCGCCTGCGCCGCCCGTGCCGCTCGAGGTTCCCGAGGCGCAGCGGCAAGCCATGGCTGTCGCGTATCAGACGCGTGAGGGGGTGATGGCGATCATTGCGGATCTGCCGCTATCGGCGGCGTCTCGCGAGCAGATCGTCGAGGACGCCGTGAGCGGTGCGCCGGCGGCGAAACGGGCTTGGCCGGAGCAGGGCATGGCGTTGGACATAAGTGACCAGGCGGCCCGGATCGACGTTCCGGTACACATCATCGTCGGCAGCGCCGACGTTGTCGAAACCGAAGCGTCGCTCCGCGCGGAATTCGGAAAGGTTCTGCCGTCGACGAACTTCACCGTTCTCCCCGGAGTCAGCCACATGGCTCCGCTGGAAGCGACGGCGCAGGTCGTCGAAGCGATCCGTTCCGCGTTGATGGCCGAGCCCCATCGCTGAGCGAATTGCAGGGACGGGTCAGATGATCGCAGACGTCACGGTTCCGGATAGCAGCATCGTCCGACAGGCGGAGGAGCTTGCCCGGTCGGCCTCCAGCGAGTGGCTCTTCAACCATGTCATGCGGTGCTACTGGTTCAGCGCGTTGTTCGCGCGCGCCGAGGGCGCCAAGGTCGATGGCGAGTTGATGTTCCTGTCGTCCGTGCTGCACGACATTGGCCTGACCGATCATGGCCGCGGCAATCACCGCTTCGAAATAGACGGAGCAATCGCAGCGCGCACGTTCCTGGTCGAAAAGGGTGTTTCGCGTGAGCGGGCGCAGGGCGTGTTCGACAACGTCGCGCTGCATACCTGGGACATCAATCTGTTTCGTGACGACACCAGCCGCCTTGTCGAGTTCGGCATCGTCCACGATGTCACGGGCCTGCCGGGCGCGGCGCTCGATCCCGCCGACGTGGCCGAGATCGTCCGCCGCTATCCGCGGCTCAACTTCAAGCGCCAGTTCAATGCCGCGCTGGAGCGCGACATCGACAGCAAGCAGCCTTACCCGCATTGGTTTCACCCCTGCACCCGCATCGAGCACAACCGTGCGCCGGTCCAGATGGAGGACATGGCCAGCCTGATGGCGAATGCGCCGTTCGGCGAATGATCGCGAAGAACGGCACCCGGCATCTGCTTACGATCGGAATTTTGCATGTCAGACAATAGAAAGCTCGTTGCGGTCGCCGACTACGAGGCTGTCGTTGCCGTGTCTCAAGCCTTCATAGATGGCTTGCGCGACGGCGACCCGGACGCGGTGATGGCCCCGTTCCACGCGGAAGCCGTCGCGTTCGGATTGGGTGACGGCGTATGGCTGGCCGGCCCGGCGCGCAATCTGCACGGCTTGATCGCTCAGGTCGGGGCCGCGCCGAACATCAAGTCACGCATCGACGTGCTGGCGATCACGCCAACCACGGCGGTGGTCCGCGCGGACCTGCAAGGGGATGCGGTTGGTGCGGACTATACGGACTTCTATACGCTTATAAAACAGGAAGGTGCGTGGAAGATCGTCACGAATGCGTTGCACCAGTACGCCAGGTGAGGTTGCGAGTTGGTCGGGGTTGAGACGGCTTGACGAACGAGGCGGATGGATGATCCAGGGCGGATGCCATTGCGGTGCAATCCGGTTCGAGATGCCGGATCAGGCTGCACACAGCACAATCTGTTACTGCAACGACTGTCGCAGGCAGTCTGGAGCCCCGCTGTCAGCGTGGGCCATGGTCCCCGCAGTTTCAGTGATCGTGCGGGGGAAGCCGAAAGTTTACGCTTCCTCGGAAAGCGGACGCCGCTCCTTCTGCGGTGCCTGCGGCACCGGGCTGTTCCTGATAAACGCTGCCCTTGTGCAGATGGGCATGATGCAGGTACGGATCGCGACACTCGACGATCCTGAGGCGATTGCTCCAAAAATGCAGGTACAAACGGCTGAGGAGATCGGCTGGATGAGGTCAGCGCACAGGCTTCCCTCCGTCGAACGTTTTCCGACGTAGGTCTTTTGACAGGCTGCCCCTTTCGGCGTGCCCCTCCACCGTGCTGCGCACACCCCGCTCCGGGAGGGAAGATCGATCTGGTTTCTTGGTGTCAATCGCCGATACCACCCAGGGCGAGGTATTTGATTTCCAGGTAGTCCTCGATGCCGTATTTGGAGCCTTCGCGGCCGAGGCCGGAGGATTTCATGCCGCCGAACGGCGCCACTTCGGTGCTGATAATGCCTTCGTTGATGCCGACGATGCCGTATTCCAGGGCTTCGGCGACGCGGAACACGCGGCCGATGTCGCGCGTGTAGAAATACGCGGCGAGGCCGAATTCGGTGTCGTTGGCCATTTCGATCGCGTCTTCTTCGGTGTGGAAGCGGAATATCGGGCCGACGGGGCCGAACGTTTCGTCGCGGAAGATGTCGGCCTCGCGGGGGACGTTGCCGAGGATGGTGGGTTCGTAGAAATTGCCGCCGAGCGCGTGGCGCTTGCCGCCGAGGATGAGCTCGGCGCCGCGGGCGAGCGCATCCTGCACGTGCGCCTCCACCTTTGCCACCGCGCCCGGGTTAATCAGCGGACCCTGGGTGGTGCCTTCCTCCAGCCCGTTGCCGACTTTCAGTTTCGATACCGCCTCTTTCAGCTTGTTGGCGAACGCATCGTGCACGCTGTCCTGCACCAGCAGGCGGTTGGCGCAGACGCAGGTTTGCCCGCTGTTGCGGTATTTGCAGACCACGGCGCCCTTCACGGCTTCATCCAGATCGGCGTCCTCGAACACGATGAAGGGGGCGTTGCCGCCGAGTTCCATGCTGGTTTTCTTGATGGTGGGGGCGCATTGCGCGAGCAGCTTGGCACCCACTTCGGTGCTGCCGGTGAAGGTGAGTTTCCGAACCTTGGGATTCCCGGTCATCTCCGCGCCGATTTCCGTGGCGCTGCCGGTAACGATGTTGCAGATGCCGGCGGGCAGGCCGGCGCGTTCGGCCAACACCCCAAGTGCCAACGCCGAGAACGGGGTTTGCGAAGCGGGGCGGAGCACGCCGGCGCAGCCAGCGGCCCAACCGGGGCCGGCCTTGCGCGTGATCATCGCGGCCGGGAAATTCCACGGCGTGATGGCGGCGAACACGCCGATGGGTTCCTTCTGCACCAGGATGCGGCGGCCGGGCAGGTGCTGCGGGATGACGTCGCCGTAGATTCGCTTGGCCTCCTCGGCGAAGAATTCGATGAAGCTGGCGGCATAGGCGATTTCGCCGCGGCTTTCGGCGAGCGGCTTGCCTTGCTCGCTGGTCATGATGATGGCGAGGTCTTCCTGGTTTTCCAGCATCAGATCGAAGAGTTTGCGTAGCGGCTTCTGGCGCTCCTTGGCGGTGCGTTTGCGCCAGGCCTTCTGCGCGGCGTACGCGGCTTCGATGGCGCGGCGGGCTTCGGCCGCGCCGCAAGCGGGGACTTCGCCCAGCAACTGGCCGGTGGCGGGGTTGCGCACCTTCACGGTCTGGCCGCTATCGGCAGCGACCCATTCGCCGGCGATCAGGTTGGCCTGGCGGAAAAGCGAGGCGTCCTTCAGGTTCAGGGGGGCGTTCGGATCGAGCATGGCTGGCCTTTCCGCTCGGGGCGTTCGAGATGTGTGGCGTTCGCGGCAGCATTAGCAGGGGGTCGGGCAGTGCGCACGCTGGTGTTTGATCTGGATGGGACGTTGGTGGATTCGGCGCCGGATATCGCGGCGGCGGTGAACCGGATGCTGGCGACGCGCGGGCTGGGGCCGCTTTCGCGCGATGCGGTGGCCAGCATGGTGGGGGATGGCGTGCGGCCTTTGATGCAGCGGGTGTTCGCGGCGCATGGGGCCGAGCCGGACGCGGCTGCGGCGGGCGAATATCTGGCGGATTACGAGGCCAATGTGATGGTGGAGACGCGCCTGTTTCCCGGCATTGTGGCGGCACTGGACGAGCTGGCGGGGAGCGGCTGGCGATTGGCGGTGTGCACCAACAAGCCGGAGCGGGCGACGCTGCTGCTGCTGCAGGCGCTGGGCATCGGCGGGCGGTTCGCGGCAGTGGGCGGCAGCGACAGTTTCGCGGCGCACAAGCCAGATCCGCGGCATCTGGCGGGCACGATCGCGGCGGCCGGCGGCGTGGCGGCGCGCGCGTTGATGGTGGGCGACCATCGCAACGATGTGCTGGCGGCCACGGGATG
>CAXUEX010000096.1:0-11076 GCA_964250215.1 uncultured Acetobacteraceae bacterium
CGGCCGTGGGCAGGCTGGATGCGGCGATCGTGGTTTCCGGGCTGGCGGGCGCCGGCATTGCCGCCACGCACGCCGGCAATCTGGTGCACAATGTGGTGGCGGATTTCGACATCGAGATACTGGCGCCGTGCGCTTCCAGCTTCCCGCTGGCCGCGGTGGCGCTGGCGTTCGCCGTGACGCGGATTTTTCTCGGCGGCCTGCCCGGCGGCCGCGACCTGGCGTGGCTCGCGGTTTCGTTTCTGGCCAGCTTCGTGCTGACCCAGGGCCGGCTGATGCTGATGACGTTCGGCAGCGCCTGGTATGGCTGGCTGCACGAGGGCGGCGGGGTGACGCTGTACACGATCGCGGCGTCGTTTCTGGCGGTGTTATTTCCGGTGTTGGCGGGAGCCTCGCCGGCGCGGCGGCGGGCGGTGGCATGACCGTGGCGCCCCGGGCGATATTCGTGGCGCTGCTGCTGCTGGTGCTGGCGACCCAGGCTTGCCGGCTGGCGGGGGACGCGGTGGCCGAGCCGGCGAGCGACCTGGCGAGCCGGATGGCCGCGATCGGCTTGCGTGCAGTGGCGACCGATGCGGATGGCGTGGTTCTGGCGCAGGCCGCGGGTTGCGGCGGCAGGGTTGCGCTGGCGGAACTGGCTTTCGATGGCGAGGGTGCGACGGCGGGGCGTGCGCTGCTGGCGCGCGGCGGCGCGACGCGCGCGGTGTATCTGGGTGAGGCGGCACCATCGCTGGGCGCCACTTCGCTGCTGGCGCGCTGGGCGGCGGCGAGCGTTTGGCGCAGCCTGGGCCTGCGCCGTGCGGCGGTGCCGCGGCACTATTTTTTGGTTTCGCTGCCGCCGGATTGCCCGGAACTGGCGGCGAGAAACTGGCCGGCCCTCTCGCCCTGGAACCCATGACGGCGCAGCTTGCGTCGGCCGCGGCGGCGGAGCGGCAGGCGTGGCTGCGGGCGCTGTCGCGCACGGCGTGCTATGCGCGCGGCGAGGGGCGGACGCTTTCGGCGATGGTGTTCGAGGCGGCGGCGCGGGCGCCGGACCGTTTGGCGCTGCGCGATGACGACGGGGAGCTGAGCTATGCCGGGCTGGCGGCCCGCATCCGGGGCTATGCGCGCTGGACGCGGCGCTGCGGTGCGCGGGCGGGCGGGACGGTGGCCATGTTGTTGCCGAACAGCGCCGATTACGTGGCGCTGTGGCTGGGCATTGGTGCGGCGGGGGGCGCGGCTTCGCTGTTGAACACCGGCATTGCGGGCGATGCGCTGCTGCACGCCCTGGAGGCTTGCGGGGCGCGGCATCTGGTGGTGGGAGCACCGTTTTCGGCGGCGGTGGCTTCGGTGGCCCATCGATTGCCCGCCGGGTTGACGGTTTGGGGGCATGGTGGGGGTGCGCCGGGCGAGCGCATGGATGCGGCGCTGGATGTTTCACCGCCTGCTGGCTCGGAATGTTTCGAACCCGGGCTCGGCGACGTGGCGCTCTATATCTACACCTCGGGCACTACCGGACTGCCGAAAGCCGCGCGGGTCAGCCAGCGTCGCGTGGCCGAATGGAGCGGCTGGTTCGCCGGCATGATCGATACCGGGCCGGACGACCGGATGTACAACTGCCTGCCGCTGTTCCATAGCACCGGCGGCGTGGTGGCGGTGGGGGCGATGCTGGCAGGCGGCGGTTCGGTTTGGATCCGCAACCGGTTCTCGGCGAGCCGGTTCTGGAACGAGGTGCGCGCGGGCGGCTGCACGCTGTTTCAGTATATCGGCGAGCTCTGCCGCTATCTGGCCGATGCGCCGGAACAGCCGGGCGAGGCGGCGCATGGCTTGCGGCTGGCTTGCGGCAATGGGTTGCGCGACGACGTGTGGGAACGGTTCCAGTCGCGCTTCCGCATTCCGCAAATCCTGGAATTCTATGCCGCGACCGAGGGCAATGTTTCGCTCTACAATGTGCCGGGGCGGGTCGGCGCGATCGGCCACGTGCCGGCGTTTCTGGCGCACCGGGCGCCGCTGCTGCTGGCGCGCTGCGATCCCGCAACGCGCGAGTTGGCGCGCGATGCGGCGGGGCTGTGCATCGCGTGCGGGCCGGAGGAGCCGGGCGAGGCGCTGGGGCGGATCGGCGGCGGCGACGACGCGGGCCGGCCGTTCGAGGGCTATTCCGACGGGAAAGCGAGCGAGGCGAAGATTGCGCGCGGCGTGCAGGCGGCCGGCGATGCGTGGTTTCGCACCGGCGACCTGATGCGGCGCGACCGCGAGGGCTATTATTTCTTCGTCGAACGGCTGGGCGACACGTATCGCTGGAAGGGCGAGAACGTTTCCACGGCGGAAGTGACGGCTTGTTTGCTGGCTTGTTCCGACGTGCGGCAAGGCGTGGCTTACGGCGTGGCGGTGCGGGGCACCGAGGGGGGGGCGGGCATGGCGGCGCTGGTGACGGCGGCGGATTTCGACATGGTACGGTTCAGGAAGGAAATCGCGACGAAACTTCCGGAATATGCGCGGCCGGTGTTCCTTCGGCTGGTGAGCGGACTGGCGACGACCGCGACGTTCAAGCCGGTGGTGGCGGCACTTGCGGCGGAGGGGTTCGATCCAGGCGGGATCGCGGATCGGGTTTATGTGGAGGTGCGCTCGGAGGGCGCTTATCGGAGGTTGGACGATGCGCTACGAAAACAGATAGAGCGTGGAGAACTGCGGTTTTAAGCCACAACACCGCCCTGGACCGGCTGGGTTTGCACGCTGTCAGGCCGTGTTTCCGGCATCCACTGTCAGCACCGTTCCGGTGATATTGCGTGCGGCGTCATCCAGCAGGAATGCCACGCACGCGGCCACGTCGGTGGTTTCCGCAAGCCGGCGGAGCGCACTGCGGCGGGCGATGCGGGCGCGTTGGTCGGCGTCCATTTCCGAAGTCATTTCGGTAGCGACGAAGCCTGGGGCGACGGTGTTGACGGTGATGCCGAGCGGGCCGAGCTCGCGGGCCAGCGCGCGCGTGAAGCCAGCGAGGCCGGCCTTGGTGGCGGAATAGACGGCGAGGCCGCTATAGCCGGTGCTGCCGACGATGGAGCCGATGTTCACGATGCGGCTGCCGCCGCCGGCCATCATGGCGCGAGCGACGTATTTGGTGAGTAGCATGGGCGCGACCAGGTTCAGCCGCACAAGCTGTTCGATATCGGCATCCGGCATGGTGGCGAGCACGCCGGCGGTGCCGAGCCCGGCATTGTTCACGAGCGCATAGGGGGCGCCGAATTCGGCTTTGAGCGTGCGCACCAAGGCGGCCAGCGTTTCGGTTTGCGCCAGATCGCAAGCGTGGAAATGCACATCGCCGTTGATCGCTTCGAGATCCGGGCTGGGCCGGCGCGCGAGGGCGACGACGCGGTAATCGCGGGAAGCGAGCGCGCGGACGATGCCAAGGCCGAGGCCGCGGCTGCCGCCGGTGACGATGACGGTGCGCACTTTCAGGCGGCGCTGCGGATCAGCTTGCCGGCCGCGTTCACTTGCAGCGCGGGCACGAAGCGGATGGCGGCCGGCACTTTGTGGGCGGCAAGCTGGGCACGGCAGGTTTGCAGGATTTCAGCCTCCAGCCCGGCCGGCGCGGGCGGCTGCCGCAGCATCACCTCGGCGATCACGATCTGGCCGATGATCGGGCTGCGCCGCGCCGCGACGCGCGACATGGCGACGAGCGGATGGCGGTTGACCACCGCCTCCACTTCCAGCGGGTTGACCTTGAGGCCGCCGACATTGATCACGCCATCGCTGCGGCCGGCGAAATGATAACGATTGTCGCGGCGGATCACCAGATCGCGCGTATCGACGAAGCCCTCGGCATCGGCGATCGGGCCTGCCGCATCGCCCAGATAGCGCGTGGCGCGGCGCGGCGAGCAGATGCGCAACGTTCCGGCTTCCACATCAAGCTCGATTGCGCCCGGTCGGCCGATCCATTCGGCGGGAAAGCCGGCGAGACCGTCGGCCACTTCGAAGGCGACTCCGGCCTCGGTGGAGGCAAAGGCGTGGCAGATGCGCGCGGCGGGGTAGGTGGCGCGGAGCTTGTCGAGGATCGCCTGGTCGGCCACTTCGCCCGATAGCCGGATATCGGTGGGGGCGATCGCGGCCGCGGCGGGGCTGAGCAGCGCGCGGCGCCAGTGCGTGGGCGTGCCGGAGAGGAAATCGACGCTGGAAGCGGCGGCGCGGTGCAGAAACGCGGTGGGCTCGTCGGTGCCGGAGAACACCATGGAGCCGCCGCCGAGCAGCGCTCGCAACAAAATCTGCAAGCCACCGTAGCGGCGGATATCGTAGAAGGTGCTCCAGACGCGGCCGGGTGCGGCGGTGTTGCGGCCGATGGCGCCGGCGAGCGTGGCGAGATTGTGCAGGGCGAGCTTGGGCGGCCCGCTGGTGCCGGAGGTGAACAGCGCCCATTCGGTGGGCAGCGCCGGCGGCATGGCGCAAGGTTGCGCGGCGGTTTCCGGCAGCACGCAGCGCAGGCCGGAACGGGTTGCCCAGTCGCGCGGCCGGTCGGTGACGACGATGGTGGTTTCGGCGACGGACGCGGCTTCGCGCAGATGCGCCTCCGGCAGATCGGGGGTGCAGAGAACGATGCGGCGCGCCAGGCCGTCGAGTTCGAGCAGTGCGAGTGCGGCGGCGCGCTGGGTTTCCACGTGCAGCAGCACGTTCGCGCCGTGCAGTGTTGAAATTGCCGGCGCAAAACGGGTGAGGCTGGGGGGCGGCAGTTCGGCGCTGCCATGCTCGTCGGCCAGGAAACGTGTGGCAGCCGGTGCGGCGGCGGCGAGCCGCGCGAGCGGGACGTTTTCAGGCGGCGACGGCATGATTGTATAGCGCAACGAAATCGCCGAACGTGACCGGGCTTTCCACTTCCTCGCCGCTGCTGAACGGGTCGGTGCCGAATTCGTCTTCCAGCCGCGCGATGATCACCGCCATGCAGAGCGAATCGAGGCCGAGATCGAGCAACTCGGTGGCGTCGGTGGGGGGCGTGAATTTGCGGTTCTGTTCATGGGCGACTTCGGTGAACACGCGCAGGATGGTTTCGCGGACTGGCATGGGGCTTGTCTCCGGGCGGCGGCGGATCAGGCTGGGATGGCGGCGGGAAAGCGGGCGGCGGCGGCCGGTGGTGCGGCGCGGCTTTCGATGCGCTCGGCACGGCGCGCGGCGACCATGTCGAGCCAGCCACGATAGAGTGCCAACGCGGCCGGGCGCCAGGGCTGATGCAGTTCCGCGGCGCAGGCGGCGAACGGAAACTCGGGTGGTGCGGAGAGGCCGCGGGCGGCGCTGGCCTGGCGCAGGAAATCGCCGATGCGCTGCGTGGCGCGCGGTCCGAGATAGTGGCATGGCGGCGCCGGTGGCGGGGCTGGGGCGGCTTCTTGCCAGAGTGCGAGATCGCGCCGGTATTCGCGCAGCAGCGTATCCGCATCGTATTCCGGATGGCCCTGGCAGAACAGGAATGGCGCGCCGGCATCCTTGGCGAAAAGGTCGGCGCCGCCGCCATGCATGCGCGCGAGCAGGCAGTAGCCGGCCGCTTGCAGTTGTTGCGCGGAGACGTCGTTGTAGCGGGAATGCGGCGCGCGCCAGTTGGGCGGCAGGTTGCGGCAAAGCGGGTGCGCGGTGTCGGTGCGGGCGATATCGAACAGGCCGGAGAGTTTTGCCGGCATGCGCTGGCGCTCGATGCCGTCGAGATGCAGCACCGCGGCGTGCGCGGCGAGGCATGACCAGATCGCGGGCAGCGCGGCATCGATCGCGAAATCGACGAGGGCAGCGAGGCGCGGCCAGGCGGGTTCCTGCCGCAGCGAGGCGGCGCTGGGCACCATGCCGGTGACGATGAGGCCGTGTGGACGCCAGGGCGCGATGCTTTCGGCATCGATGGCGAAATCGCGGATTTCCAGGTGACGGCCGGCGGCGGCTTCGGCGAGGAGCGTGCGGAATTGCAGCGCCGTGCGGCGGCGGGCTTCTTCCGGCATCGCATTGACCAGCGCGATCCGGAGCGGGGCGGCGGCGTGCATCACGCGACGGCCGCCAGCGTGTTCGGCGCGCGCATGGCGGCGGCGAGCGCCTGATCGAGATCGGCCAGAATGTCGTCGATATGCTCGATGCCGACGCTGATGCGGATGGTTTCCGGCAGCACGCCGGCGGCGGCCTGTTCGCTCACGGTCATCTGCCGGTGGGTGGTGGAGGCGGGATGGCAGGCGAGCGATTTGGCATCGCCGAGATTGACCAGGCGCTTGACCAGGCGCAACGCATCGTAGCAACGCACGGCTGCCGCATAGCCGCCGTGGACGCCAAAGGTGAGCAGCGAGCAGGCGTGGCCTTCGAGATAGCGCTGCACGAGCGGGAAATATGGGCTGTCGGCGAAGCCCGCGTAATTTACCCAGGCAATGCGCGGATCGGCGCGCAGGAAATCGGCGACGCGGCGCGCATTCTGCACGTGGCGCTCGACGCGCAGCGCCACGGTTTCGATGCCTTGCAGCAGCAGAAAGGCGCTGAACGGCGAGAGCACGGCGCCGGTGGTGCGCAGAAATACGCTGCGGCAACGGGCGATGCAGGCGGCGCGACCAAAATGTTCCGTGTAAATCATATTATGGTACGAGCGGTCGGGTTGAGTGAACATCGGGAAGCTTCTGGCGTGCGCAGCCCAGTCGAAGTTTCCGGCATCGACGATGATGCCGCCGAGCGCCGTGCCGTGCCCACCCATGAACTTGGTGAGCGAATGCACAACCAAATCGGCGCCGTGCTCGATCGGGCGCAGCAGGATGGGGGTGGCGACGGTGTTATCGACGATCAGCGGCACGCCGTGCGCGTGCGCGACTTCCGCGAGGGCCGCGATATCGCAGACATTGCCGGCGGGGTTGCCGACGCTTTCGCAAAATACCGCGCGCGTGTCGGCATCGATCTGGGCGGCCACGTCGGCCGCACGGTCGGTGGCGGCGAAGCTGACGCCGATGCCTTGGGCGTGCAGGAAATGCGCGAACAGCGTGTGCGTGGTGCCGTAGAGCTGCGGCACCGAGACGAGGTTGCGGCCCGGCGGCACAAGATTTGCGATCGCGTAATGCATCGCCGCCTGGCCGGAACCGACGGCCATGGCTTCGATGCCGCCTTCCAGCGCGGCGACGCGGCGTTCCAGCACGGTGCAGGTGGGGTTGCTGATGCGGCTGTAGCGATAGCCTTCCGCGCTAAGATCGAACAGCGCGGCACCATGCGCCGCGGAATCGAATTCGAAGGCCGCGGTTTCGTAGATCGGCACAGCGACCGCGTGGGTTGCCGGGTCCGCGCTGTGGCCGGCATGCACGGCCAGGGTTTCGCGGCGGTGGTCCGGCATGGTCCAGGCTCTCCCGATGCGGCTTTGGGCGGCGTGCAAAATTGCCCGCCCAGCACCCATTGTGTCCAAAGAATAACATACAAAAAGCGAAATTAGAAGCGCATCCGCTATGGCGGAAGTTGCGATCTATGCGTGCGTTGCTGGGCATTTCTGCGCGGCGCCGTTGTGACACGCCCGTTGTGACGCGCCTCTTGCAAGGTTTGCACCAGGGCAGCGATATCCTCGGACGTCGTCTCGCCATTGCTGATGCAGATGCGGATCACTTCGTGGCCGGCAAAGACGGCGGTTGAGATCCAGGCGGCGCCGCTGGCCAGCACACGGCGCACAATGGTGACGGGATCGGGCGCGCCGACGGGCGGCACAACGCAAAGCACGGCGAGTGCCGGATCGTTGACGACCCGCCAGCCGCTTGCGGCGAGTGCGTTGGCAAGTTCTGCGGCCTGCGCGACGGCTTTTTCAACGTGGGCGGCATAGCCGGACCAACCGGCGGTTGCGAGCGCAACAAAGAGCCGCAACCCGAGAAAGCGGCGTGACCATTGCAGCGAGTTCATATACGGGTCCACGCCGGCGGCTTCGGATGGCATGAAGCTGGTGGAGACGTGGAAGGTGGCGGAGAGCAGCTTCGGATCGCGCGCGATGAACATGCCGCAACCCATGGTGGTGGCGAACCATTTATGCGCATCGATGGTGATCGATTGAGCGCGTTCGATGCCCGCCAGAAGCCCGCGATGCCGAGGCGAAGCGATCGCCGCACCGCCCCACGCGGCATCGACGTGCAGCCAGATACCTTCGTCGCGCGCGAAGGTTGCCAAGGCATCGAGGGGATCGATGGCGCCGCCGCCCGTGGTGCCGGCGGTAGCGACCAGCATGACCGGTATTCTTCCGTGCGCGCGATCCTGGCTGCAGGCGGCAGCGAGTGCGGCAATGCTCATCCGGCCGCGATCGTCGGTTTCCACGAGCCGCACGGCATCGCGGCCGATTCCGGCCTGATGCGCGATCTTGATCCAGGCCAGGTGCGCTTCGCGCGAGACGTAGAACACTGGCGGTCCGGCAAAGCCGCGGACGCCGGCTTGGGCGAAATCCGGGTGGGCGGCGGTAAGCGCGCAAATCAGCGCGGTGCAGTTCGCCTCGCTGCCGCCGCTGGTGAAATGGCCGGCGATTTCGCCGGCGAAACCGGCGCGCTGGGCGACGGCGCGGATGACATGCGCTTCGATGGCCACCGCAGCGGGCGACGTGGTGGCCGAAGCGAGTTGCGGGTTGAAGGCGCCGACGATACGGTCGGCGCATTGCGCGGGGAAGCTCGGCGCGGGGTTGAACAACCCGAAGTAGCGCGGATGCGTGACCTGCACCAAGCCGTCCTGCAGCCGCTCGATCGCCCATTGCAGCACGGTTTGGAGAGGCATTGCCTGGCAAAAATCGTAGGACGCGAGTTCGCGAGCAAACTGTTCGCGGTTCGCGTGCGGTACGACGGATCGGGTGGCAATACGAAGCGGCAGTTCAGCGAGCTGGGTGTCGAGCAGTGCATCCAAACGCTGGCGCTCCGCCGCATCGGGAAACAATGCCGATGCCGCATAGCTTGTGTCACGGCCTGTTGAAGATGATGGCGTCATCATCACCGCGCGGAAACCAGGCCGGAGTTGTTGCTCCTGCCCAAAATGCAACCGCTACGGAGGGCGATGCGCTCCGCCATGTCGGATTGCTCCAGAAGACTTGCTACCGCAGCGTGTTTCGCTATCGCAATACCGGCATTTCGGTTGAGTAACGCGGTGTTTGGCTCCAGCTCCGGTTCATCTGCCAGCTTAAACGGCACCGAATTTCGCGCAGCACGAGCAAACCGATTCAGGATACACGGGCGTATCGTGGGCAGGGCGAAGCCGACGGGGCGCATTCTGGGCGGCTCTAAAACATTTACGGTTGAGACGAACATGAAAAACCTCACGCACCGATTGAACTCTCGGTATTTCTGAACACAGAACGCTATCTTTGCACGTTTGTAAAATTTTAGAACAGCGCTTGACTCATTCCCCGACCGTTGTCATTGTTCCGATCACTCTTTACGTAATCGGAAACTTTTGATATGTTAACGGGATCATTGGTCCGCCCTGTCCTGATGTATCGTGCAACCGTCTGAACGCGCTCGGAATCGTGCGATGAACTCGTTGTCTTTTGCAGATGGTTTGCTGCCTGCGCGCCGCAAGCTGGCGTTTGCCGGATCGGGCGGTGCGGCGCGCGCGCGCGGAGCTGCCGTATCTGCAACCGATACGCCCGGCGCGCAGCTGCTTGCCTTATTTCCGCGAATCGACGTGGCTGTGCCAGCCTTCTGGTTGTATTTCGCCGACAGCTTCGGCTCGATTCTGATCGCGGCGGCGATTTTCTCCACCATGCCGCATGCGGGCCTGACGCAGGTTGCGATGGCCGGCATGGCGGGTTTCGTGCCGGCCTGGAGCCTAAGCGCGCATCTGCAGCGGTTGTATGCGGCGGGTGCGATGCTCGGCGGTTTGCGCGATCTGCTGCTGCGGTCCATGGCGACGGCTTGTTGCACGCTTGCGGCGCTGCTGGCAGCCGGGTTTGCAAGCGGCACGTTGGCGGCGGTGCCGAGGCCGGCGCTGCTGGCTTCCGCCGCCGCCGCGTTCGGCTGGATCGGGTTGACGCGGGCGGCTTGGCGCGTGCTGTGGCGACGGTGGCTGGAGCGGGGCGCGCGCGTGGAGCGGGTGCTGGTTCTGGCCGAGACGGAAGCGGCGGCGCGTCGGCTGGGCGAAGACGTGGAGCGCGAGAGCGGCTTCACGTTCGGCGTTGCGGCGGCGGCGGCATTTCCCGGCGGCGTCGGCGCGTCCGAAGCGTGGGCGCCGGACCTGGATTGGGTGGAGGCGGCGGCGCGCAGCGGCGCGATCGATCGCGTGGTGCTGGGCGGCTCTGCGGCTGCGATGCCGCGGCTGAATGCGGTGCTGGCGCGGCTGGCGCGGCTGGCGATCGACGTTTCGATTCTGCCCGATCTGGATGGGCTGCGCGCGCCGGTGCTGAAGGTGGATCGGGTGGGCATGTTGCCCGCGGTGGAGCTGGATTTCCGGCCGCTGACGCCGTTCCAGGTGCGCATTAAGCGCGCCGAGGACCTGTTGCTGGCCGGGCTGATCACGCTGTTCATCCTGCCGGTACTGCTGATGGTGGTGCTGGCGATCCGGCTGGACAGTCCGGGCCCGATCCTGTTCCGTCAGCGTCGCGCCGGGTTCAACGACCGGGTGTTCGAGGTGTGGAAGTTCCGCACCATGCACGTGCACGCGCGCGACGAGCTTTCGCGCACGCAAACCTCGCGCGCCGATCCGCGCGTGACGCGGGTGGGACGTTTCCTGCGTCGCACCAGCCTCGATGAGCTGCCGCAGCTTTTCAACGTGCTGGCCGGTCACATGTCGATCGTGGGTCCGCGGCCGCATGCGCTCGGCATGACCTCGGTGGGAATGCGGCTGCACGATGTCATCGAGGATTATTCGGCGCGGCACCGGCTGAAGCCGGGCATCACCGGCTGGGCGCAGGTGAACGGCAGCCGCGGCGAGGTGACGTCGCACGAGAAGCTGCGCCGGCGCGTGGCTCTCGATTGCTATTATATAGAGCACTGGTCGCTGCGGCTGGATCTGTGGATCGTGGCGCGCACCGCGGCCAAAGTGCTGTTCGACCGCGATGCATACTGAGACGCTCCCGGCGCCCCCGCGTCTGACGCGGGCGTTGCCCGGCGGCGCGGCGCGGCCGGGCCGTCCGGCGGCCGAGTGGGAAGCGGACCTCGCCGAAGAGTTCGA
>CAXUEX010000097.1:0-10693 GCA_964250215.1 uncultured Acetobacteraceae bacterium
GCCGCGCCCAGCGGAAATATTTTCCTCAATCCGCCGCTTCGGCATAATCCGCAACCGGCGCGCAATTGCACACCAGATTCCGGTCGCCGAACGCATTGTCCACGCGCTTCACCGGCGGCCAGTATTTCGCCGTCGCAACAACGCCGCGCGGATACACCGCCTCGCGCCGTGCATAAGCGTGCGGCCACAAATCCGCCACCGCTTCCTCCGCGGTATGCGGCGCATTCTTCAACACATTGTCGGCCCGATCCGCCCGCCCCTCGGCAATCGCCGCGATCTCCACGCGGATCGCAATCATCGCGTCGCAGAACCGGTCGATCTCCGCCAGCGGCTCGCTCTCGGTCGGTTCCACCATCAGCGTCCCCGGCACCGGCCACGACATCGTCGGCGCGTGCAGCCCGTAATCCTGCAGCCGCTTCGCAATATCCTCCACGCTCACCCCGGCCTCGGCCTGAAAATGCCGGCAATCCAGGATGCATTCATGCGCCACGTAGCCATCCGCGCCAGTATAGAGAATCGGAAAATGCGGCCCGAGACGCGCAGCCACGTAATTGGCGCTCAGGATCGCCACCTCGGTCGCGCGCTTCAGCCCGGCCGCCCCCATCATTCTTATGTAAGCGTAACTGATCGGCAGGATGCCAGCGCTGCCGAACGGCGCCGCCGCCACCGGGCCCACGCCGGTCTTCGGTCCCGCATCGGCGCGGAACGGATGGTTCGGCAGATAGGGCGCCAGATGCGCCGCCACCGCGATCGGCCCCACGCCCGGGCCGCCGCCGCCATGCGGAATGCAGAACGTCTTGTGCAGATTGAGGTGGCACACATCCGCGCCGATCACCGCCGGGCTCGTCAGCCCAAGCTGCGCGTTCAGATTCGCCCCATCCAGATAAACCTGCCCACCCACCGCATGCACGATGGCGCAGATGTCCCGGATCAACCCCTCGAAAACGCCATGCGTGCTCGGAAACGTCACCATCAGCGCCGCGATGCGGTCGTCGTAGCGCATCGCCTTTGCCTTCAAATCGGCCAGATCGATGTTGCCGCGCGCATCGCAGCCGATCACCACCACGGCCAGCCCCGCCATCGTGGCGCTCGCCGGGTTCGTGCCATGCGCGCTCGCCGGGATCAGGCAGATGTCGCGCTGCCCTTCGCCCTTCGCCGCGTGAAAGCCGCGGATCGCCAGCAGCCCCGCATATTCGCCCTGGCTGCCCGCATTCGGCTGCAAGCTCACCGCCGAAAATCCCGTCGCCGCCGCCAGCCAGCGCGAAAGCCGCTCCACCAGCGTGCTGTAGCCGCGCGTCTGGTCGGCCGGCGCGAACGGGTGGATGTCGGAAAATTCCGGCCAGGTGATCGGCATCATCTCGGCCGTCGCGTTCAGCTTCATGGTGCACGAACCCAGCGGAATCATGCCGCGGTTCAGCGCGATGTCCCGGTCCTCGAGCTGTTTCAGATACCGCAGCATCGCGTGTTCGCTATGGTGCTGCGAAAACACCGGATGCCGCAGAATGCCGCTTCTGCGCGCCAGTTGCGGCGGCGCGATCGGCGCTTCCAAAGGCGCGCCCAGCACGTCGGCCAGCGCCTGCAATTCCGCATCCGTCACGGTCTCGTCGATCGCGATCGCCACGCCCGTCGCATCCAGCCGCCGCAGATTGAACCCGGCATCCAGCGCGCGCTGCAAAATCGCCTCCGCGCGCTCGCCCGCCTCAATCGCCACCGTGTCGAAAATATCGTCGTGCCGCAGCGAAAACCCCGCCCGCCGCGCCGACCCGGCCAGCCGCCGCGCCTGCCAGCTCACGCGCGAAGCGATGCGCCGCAATCCCTCCGGCCCGTGCCAGATCGCATAGAACGCCGCCATCACCGCCAGCAGCACCTGCGCCGTGCAGATATTGCTCGTCGCGCGCTCGCGCCGGATGTGCTGCTCGCGCGTCTGCAACGCCAGCCGCAGCGCCGGCTTTCCCGCCGCGTCCTGGCTCATGCCCACCAGCCGCCCCGGCATGTGCCGCTTGAACGCATCGCGCGTCGCCAGAAAGGCCGCGTGCGGCCCGCCGAAACCCATCGGCACGCCGAAACGCTGCGCGCTGCCCACCACCACGTCCGCGCCCATCTCGCCCGGCGGCGTCAGCAACACCAGCGAAAGCAGATCGGCGGCCACGATCGCCAGCCCGCCGCCGCCATGCGCCGCCTCGATCTCCGCATGCAGCGCCCGCACTTCGCCCGACGTGCCGGGATATTGCAGCACCACGGCAAACGCGCCCGCCGCCGCCACCGCGCCCGCATCGCCCGGCGCAAACTCGACAATGTCCCAGCCCAACGGCCGGCCGCGCGTCTGCAGCACCGCGCGCGTCTGCGGATGCAGGTCCGCCGCCACCGCAACAATCGCCGATTTCGCCTTCGCCGCCGTGTGCGCCAGGCTCACCGCCTCGGCCACCGCCGTCGCCTCATCCAGCAGCGAGGCATTCGCCACGTCCATGCCGCAAAGATCGGTGATCAGCGTCTGGAAATTCAGCAAAGCCTCCAGCCGGCCTTGCGAAATCTCCGCCTGATACGGCGTATAGGCCGTGTACCAGCCGGGGTTCTCCAGCACGTTGCGCAAAATCACGGGCGGCGTGCGCGTGCCGTGGTAGCCGCAGCCGATCAAGCTGCGATAGCGCAGATTCTGTGCCGCCAGCGCCCGCAGCTCGGCCAGCATCGCGGCCTCGCCCACCGGCGCCGGCAAATCCATCGCGCCGGAAAGCCGTATCGCGCCCGGAACTGTGCGGTCGGCGAGATCCTCCAGGCTGTCGGCCCCCACCTGCCGCAGCATGATGCCGATCTCCTGCGGCGAAGGCCCGATATGCCGGGAAGCGAATGCCTCCTCCGCCACCTGGGAAAAATCCGCGCCGCCATCCATGCAAGCTGCTCCTGTCACAGCGTCTCCAGAAAGGCCTCGTACGCCTCGCTATCCAGAAGCTGCTCGAAATTCGCCTCGTCGTCCGGCTCCATCCGCCAGAACCAGCCCTCGCCGCCGGCATCGCGGTTGATCAACCCGGGATCCTCCACGATGGCCTCGTTCACCTCGGCAATGCGGCCCGCCAGCGGCGCGAACACGTCGTTCGCCGCCTTCGTGCTCTCCACCGTGGCGCAGGATTCGCCCTCCGCCACCTCCCGATCCACGGTCGGCAATTCGACGAACACGATGTCGCCCAGCGCCTCCTGCGCGTGGTCGGTAATGCCCACCGTGAGCGTGCCGTCGTCTTCCAGGCGCACCCATTCGTGGTCTTTCGTGAAGCGTGTCTCGGCCATGGCGGGTCCTCTAGCGAGCGAAACGGTGGGGAACGAACGGCAGGGGCACAATCCGCGCCGGCAACACCTGGCCCCGCACCCGCAAGCCCAATGGGGTGCCCTCGGTTGCCAGATCCCGCCGCACGTACCCCATCGCAACCGGCCCGCCCAACGCCGGCGCATAGCCGCCCGACGTAATCGTGCCGGCCTCGGTGCCGTCCGTCGCCGAAATCCCGGTTGGCGCCCGCGCGATCGCCTTGCCCTCCGGCCGCAGCCCCACCCGCCGCCGCGCCGGCCCGTGCGCCAGTTGGTCGGCAATCGGCACCGCGCCCGGAAAATCCCGCGCCGCTTGCCGATCGTCCAGGAAAGCCCCGCCTCCACCGGCGTGGTGATCTCGTCGATGTCGTGGCCATACAGGCAAAGCCCCGCCTCCAGCCGCAACGTATCGCGCGCCGCCAGCCCCGCCGGCATCACGCCCGGTTCGGCCAGCAGCAGCTCGGCGATTTCGGCGGCGCGTTCCACGGGCACCGAAATCTCGAACCCGTCCTCGCCCGTGTAGCCGCTGCGGCTCGCCCAGCACGCCACCCCGCCGAGCCGGATTTCGGCCAAGCCCAGAAACGGCAGCGCCCGCACCTCCGGCGCATGGCGCGCCAGGATTTCCGCCGCCGCCGGCCCCTGCAGCGCCAGCAGCCCCCGATCCAGCATCTCCGCCGCGCCATCGCCCAAATGCGCCCGCAGATACGCCATATCCGCCTCCGCCCGCGCCGCGTTCACGATCAGCAGCAGATGGCTGCCCCAGTTCGCCACCATGATGTCGTCAATAATGCCGCCGGCCTCGTTCAGCAGCAGCGTGTAGCGCTGCCGGAACGGCGCGAGCCCCGCGATATCGCCCGGCACCAGCGTCTCCAGCGCGGCGGCCGCGCCGGCGCCGGAAAGCACCACCTGCCCCATATGCGAAACATCGAACAGCGCCGCCCGCGTGCGCGCCGCCGCGTGCTCCGCCAGCGTGCCGGCAAACTGCACCGGCAACGACCAGCCGGCGAACGCCACCATGCGCGCGCCCAGGCGGCGATGCAGCGCATCGAGCGGCGAAAACTTGAGATCGTCGGACAGAGGCTCGGCTCCGGGGTCAGCATGGCGCCGGTTGCCCGGCTTGGGCCGACCCCCCTCTGTCGTGGAACCTGAGAGATTCAGGCGCGGCTGCGCCCTTACTCCGTCGGTGCGGCGCCACCGGCGCCGGCTCTCCAGAGATCCCGGTCTCCCGCGCGGTCCTTTGTGCCTGAGCGTTTCCGGGGGCCGGTTGCGCCTTCGGCGGCGGCCGCATGGGCCGCTGCTCTCCCGCTTGGGATGTATCGAGACAGCGTCACTATGGCCGCGGCTTCAAGCGCGCGCAAGCGATTCGGCGCGATCGCCGAACCGCTGCGCGCGCCCGTCTCAGTTCGACTCGGTAAAGCCGATCGACGGCGTGCCGCCGCCACTGGTGCCGCACGAACCGAGATTGAGGTTGTTTGTCTCGCCCGTGGTGCCGTCGTTCGCCGCGCATTGCGGCGCGGCACTGCTGCCATCGGCCAGCGCGATGCCCACCGTAACATGCGAACCGCGATTGAACTTCGCGGCCGAGCCGCCGCCATCGCCCACCACGTTGTATTCCGATTGCGTCCACGCGGTGGCAAGGTCCACCACGCTGTCCGCACCGGTGGTGGTGTAGGCATTCGTGGCGGTGGTGAACGTCATGGTGTCGGTGCCGTTGCGCACGGCGCTGCCGGTGACGCTGAGATTGCCGAGTTGCGTGATCGCCTCCTGCGGCGCGCCCACCGCGGCGCTGTTCTTATAACAACTGCCGGAATACGACATCCAGCCCCCCGAGGGGCAGCGATTGCCGTAATTGATCAGCCAATACTGCATGAACGCGGCCTGCGAGCTGCTGGAATAGACAAACTGCTCCCACGTGAGGCAGTTCGCACCGCCGCCATTGCAGCCGGCCGTGTGCATGAAGCCGGAATTGAGCTGCAACGAATAGATGTTCGCACCGCCGCCATAACCGTGCTCGCTCTTCACGCCGCTCACCGCCGGAAACGACCCCAGCGCCGAACCGGTGAGCGTGGCAGTAACGGCCGCGTAATCATGGCCGTTGCCGGTGGTCTGCGCGCCATGGCCGTTGCGCGGCAAATACGGGCGCAGCGGTGCTGCGATGCAGGCAACCGGCTGCCACTGCGTGCTGGGGAACGCGGCGTGAAAACAGCCCGTGCCCGGCACCGCTGTGCGCGCGATCTCCGCGTGCCAAGCAGCCAGCGCCGCTGCTGGGGGCGCCGCGGCGGCCGGCGTGGCAAACCCGGCCGTCAATGCCGCCAGCGCGGTGGCGCACAACATACCCGAAAATGGGATAACAATTCGCATGGCAAACGCTTCCTCTTCCCCGTTGAGGTTGCGCTCTGTCCCACCCGGCTGCGCACAGCCGGCATTTCCCGGCGCAACGAGCGCACCTTAACGTGCGAATTTGCAAACTTGCAACCGGCGATTGCCGGCAAGCGCCGTTCAAGCCGCCCGTTGTTCGGCCCGGCCCAAAGTCGATGTCTCGAACGCTTTCAGCGCCGCGCCGATCGCCTGGTGCATATCCAAATACCGGTAGGTGCCGAGCCTGCCGCCGAAAACCACATTCGGCTCCATGGCGGCCAACGCCGCATAGGCCTGATAGCGGTCCGCATCGGCTTTCGTGTCGATCGGATAATACGGCTCGTCCGCGCGCGCCGCGAACCGGGAATATTCGCGCATGATCAGCGTGCGGTCCTGCCGATACCGCCGCTCCGGATGCAGATGCCGGAATTCGTGGATGCGCGTGAACCGCACGTCCGGATCGGGATAGTTCACCACCGCGGTGCCCTGGAAGTCCCCCACCGGCAGCCGCTCGAGTTCGAAATCCAGCGTCCGCCAGCCCAGCGCGCCGTGGCGATAGCCGAAATACCGGTCGATCGGGCCCGTGTACACAATCCGCGCCTCGGGGTGCAGGGCAGGGCGCAGATCGAAGAAATCGCAGTCGCAGACGGCATGAATCTTGGGGTGCGCGTATATGCGTTCGAAAATTGCATGATACCCGTCCAGCGGCAGTCCTTCGTAGAGATCGCCGAAATAGAAATCGTTGTAATTCAGCCGCACCGGCAACCGCTTGATCGTCTCGGCCGGCAGCAGCCGCGGATCCGTCTCCCACTGCTTCGCCGTGTAGAAGCGAATGAACGCCTCATACAGCTCGCGCCCGATCTGCGATACCGCCTTGTCCTCCAGATTGTCCGGCCGCTCGATGCCCGCTTCCGCCACTTTCGCCGCCACAAAATCCGCGGCTTCGCCGGGCGTGAGATCGGTGCCGAAGAACGCGTTCAGCGTCATCAGATTGATCGGCATCGTGTACATGCGGCCGCGATGCCGGCTCAGCACGCGGTGCCGGTAATTCGTGAAGCGGCTGAAGCGATTGATCCAGTGCCAAACCGGCTCGCTGGAAGTATGGAACAGATGCGTGCCGTAGCGGTGATACTCGATGCCGGTTTCGGCGTCGGTCTCGGAAAAACTGTTGCCGCCCAGATGTCCCCGTCGCTCCACCACCAGCACGGCCTCGCCAAGCTCGCTGGCGATGCGCTCCGCCATCACCGCGCCGAAAAAGCCGCTGCCCACCACAACATGGCGAAAATCCCCGGCGCCGATCATGCCGCCGCGCGCCCCGGCAGACGCAAATCGCGCGCCGCCTTGGCCGCGAAACTGCCGATCAACGCGCGCGCGTAATGCGGCGCCGGCAGCCGGCGAAGCTTGCGGTGAAACAGGCTGTTCGGATACAGATACCCGCCCAGCCCCACGCGATATTTCAGCAGGCTCGCCACGTAGCGCGGCGCATCCAGCACCGGATGCACGAAGCTTCCCGCCCGCTCGGTCTCCACATCCGATTCAAGATAAGGCGGCCAGTGATCGTAATCCGCCACATCGCCGAACGCCGATAGCTCGCCGATGCGCAAACCCGCCGCCGCCAGCTCGGTGGGAATGAACCCTTCGCACATCGGCCACGCTGACAGGATGCCGGCCCGGAAATCGTCCGACATCGCCAGCCGCCGTTGCCGAAGATGCGCAATCGCCGCGGGTGTAAACGCCGAAACGCAGATGAGCTGATGCAGAATACGATCCAGTGGATAGGCCGGCGTGCAGCTGGAAAGCCAGAACCATTCAGATGTCGGCTGGCCTTTCGTCAAACCGACGAAATCCAAACCCTGCGCCAGCACCTGCTCGGCAAACGCGAAAACCGGCAAATTGATCGCAGCATCGTATTCGGTCTGCACATACAGATTGTAGCCCGGAGCCTGTTCGGGCAAAGCATAGAGCGGATAATCGCCATTATACCATAGCAGATTGCCGCTGCCCGCGCGGGCGAAGCCTTGGTCAAGGAATTGCTGCGCCGTCACGCGAACCACCCGATCATGCGGGATGCCGGCAACCGCGCCGCCGGTTTCATCCACCAGCACGATCCGGTCGCATCCCTTCGCCGCGACGCCCAGGCGATCGAACTGACGTTGAACGAAATCGTCCCAGAGATGCGTACGAAAGATCAGCGCCACCCGCATCACAGCAGCTCCAGTGAAGCGGTCTCTGCGCGCACCCGATGCCGGGCCAGCCATTGCCGGCGCGCCTCCTGGTACACAAGCCGCGTCTTCTCGGCCACCTCGCGCCATTCCGGCCACGCACGCGCCAGTTGTGCAACCGCAACGGCAGCACGCTGCCGGAAATTCGGATCCAGAACCATATCCTGCATGGCAGCCGCCAATGTCGCAACATCGCCACGCGGCACCAGCCTGCCATGCACGCCGTCCGTGAGCGTTTCGGCGAAACTGCCGAGACCCGTCGCGATCATCGGCGCGCCGTGCGAAGCGGCCAGCGCCAGCACGCCGCTCGCCTCGATCTCGCGATACGGAAACACCGCTACCGTATTCGCGCCGAAATGCGCCGCTATATCGGCATCGGCAATGAAACCCGGGCTGATCCGCACGCGATCGGCAATGCCCAGCCGGCTCGCAAGCTGCTGCAACGGCTTCAAATCCATATACGGCTTGCCGGCGATATGCACCCGGGCGCGCTGCCGAACCGCCGGCGCCATGCGCGCGAACGCTTCGATCAGCAGGTCCGGTCCTTTATAGGGCTTGATCTTGCCGAACAGCAGAAACTCCACGTCGCCATTTGCCGGCGCGAGCACTGGCGTCGGGGCATAGGCGCCATGCGGCAGAATGGCGACCCGATCGCGCCCCAGCCCGCGCGCCTGCAATCGCGCCGCCCCCTGCTCCGTGTGCACGATCAGCCGGTCGAACAAATTCAGCGCGCCAGCCTGACCGAAACGCTGCAAGAATGACGCCGGATTGCCGTTGAACGGCTCCGTATCGTGCACCGTCAGCACCAACGGGGCCAGAAGATGCAGCGCATGCAGGGCCGGCCGGTCCAGCAGCGGCAGCGGCAGCCACTGCACATGGATCACATCCGGCCGCTCTGCCGCCATGCGGCGCAGCAGGCCAAGCAGCGATACCCCATGATCCACGCCCTTGATCGCCAGCCGCAACGGGTCCGGCATTGCTCGCACATTGCTTCTATCCGCCACGCGATAGAACCCGCCGGAAATTTCCGCGCCGCCAGCCTCGCCGTCGCGATCGGGATCGGCGCGCCGTCCATGCAGCACCACATGGTCGCCCGCCGCCGTCAATGCCGCGGCCAACGCCGAATCGTAAGGCAAGGTGAACAGCGAGGGATCGAGCAGGGCAACGCGCATGAAATTCAATCGCCCTTGCCGAGTTGGAGCGCTAGCGGCCGCGAGTCCGCGCGCCGCGCGGTCGCCGGTGGTGTCCATGTCTGGAAGCGCGCGCCGCGAAAGGATTCCGCCACGCCGATCCCGGTCGCGGTCAACGCCAGCAATATGTTGCGCAACGCGCCGAGTGGCCCGGATTTGGCACCGGCCAGAACAAACGCGCCGGGCGCCGCCAATGCCAGCAACAGCGCCGCCGTCGTCGATGCCCCGGCCAGCGCCAGCCCCACCAGCACGCAGGCCGCACCCAGTGCCAGCAAATAAATCGAAACCCAACGAATGAGCTTGTGCGACACGTATTTGTAAAGCTCGAACGCGGGCAACCGGCGCAATTGCGGCCAAAGCGCGCGGTGCACGTTCATCGCCTGACAGGCGATGCGGATTTTCCGCCGCACCTCCTCGCGTGCGGAGGCCACCGGCGGCTCGCTCGCAAGCGCCTCCGCCTGCCGTACGATCCGAAAACCTTGTAGTAAAACGTGGAACGAAACGAACATGTCGTCGATCAGATCGGCCGGCGGCGGCACATGCAGCGCGCGCCGGATCGCGAAAATCGACCCATCCGCGCCCATCACCGATCCCGTCGCTGATTCCAGGGCCTTGATCCGCTCTTCAAGCTGCCAATAACGCGACCCCACCTCCGCCGCGGCGCCGCCGGAATCGGCAGCGGAATAACGCAGGTGCCCGCAAACGCACCCCACCGCGGGATCGGCGAACGGCTCGGCAAGCCGCGCCATGGCACCCGGCGCAAAGCTCACATTCGCATCGCTGAAAACCACAATCTCGGCATCGGTCGATTCCACCAACCGGTTCATGCCGAAGCTCTTGCCCTGCCGCGAAGCGGAAGCCAGCACGCGAATGCGGTCCCGATACGGTGCAAGCGCCGCAAGCGTGCCATCGGTGGCGCCATCGACATAGACAAGGATATCGAGCGTCGGAAATTCCGCCCGCGCCAGCAGAAGATTTTCCACCCGCGCAGCGATGTTCGCCGCCTCGTTATAAGCGCATACGCACACCGCCAAACCGGCGGGGCGCCACTCCCGGTCATACCCGATCGGCCGCGGCCGCAACCGCGCCAGAACGGCAAGGCTCGGCGCATAGGTCAGGAAAGGATGCGCCGCCGCCGCCAGAAGCAGCGCGCCGCAGCCCAGCAGAAGCCAAGCCATCATGGGCGCAACAGGATCGCCGCCAGCCCGCCCCGCGCCGCGCGCAGCGCCCTCGCCACCTCCAGCGCACGCGCCTGCAGAAGTCCCGTCTCCGCAACAAGCACCGGTAGATCCACACGCGCCGCCAGCACCGAAGCGCCGTCTCCTACCAGGCCTGTGCAAACCACCAGATCGTAATCTTCCCGCGCCTCGGCAAGCAAATTCTCGATGCCGATCTCATCCTGCGCCGAAAAATCCAGCGCGGCGGTATCCAGCGAAGGGATTGCATCCGGCACGATGCTGGGGCGCCAATCGCCATCCGGCATCGCCACCGCAGGTTTGCCGCCACCGAGCAGCAGCACGCGCTTGCCGTCCAAAGCCGCCACCCGGGCAAAGGCCAGCGCCACATCCGCGCTCGGCTTTGCGCTGCCGCCACCAATGAAACCGAGCACGCGAATGCCGCGCGCGCGCG
>CAXUEX010000098.1:0-10605 GCA_964250215.1 uncultured Acetobacteraceae bacterium
CCCCCCGGAAATCCACGCATGAAGCGCCGTATCGCGGTGATCGGGGCCGGCCCCGGCGGGCTGGCGGCCGCCATGCTGCTCGCGCGCGCCGGCGCCAGCGTCACGGTGTTCGAACGCCTGGGCCATGTGGGCGGCCGCTCGGCAAGCATAGAGGAAGCGGGTTTTCGTTTCGATATGGGACCGACTTTCTTCCTGTATCCGCGCGTGCTGGCCGACGTGTTCGCCGCGTGCGGCCGCGACCTGGCGCGCGAGGTGGAGCTGATCCGGCTCGATCCGCAATACGAACTGGTGTTCGGCGCCGGTGGCCGCATCCGCGCCACCCCCGATCTGCCGCGCTTGCAACAGGAGGTTTCGCGGTTGGCGCCCGCGGATGCTGCCGCGCTGCCGCGCTTCATGGCCGACAACCGCGCCAAGCTCGCGCTGTTCCGCCCGATTTTGGAACAGCCGTTCCATGGACTGCGCGACTGGGTGCGGCCGAACATGCTGCGCGCGTTGCGCATGATGCGGCCGCACCGCAATGTGGATAGCGATCTTGCCAGCTATTTCGCCGACGAACGGGTGCGGCTCGCGTTCTCGTTCCAGAGCAAATATCTCGGCATGTCGCCGTTCCGCTGCCCCAGCCTATTCACCATCCTCGCCTTCATGGAATACGAATTCGGCGTGTATCACCCGCGCGGCGGCTGCGGTGCGGTGATGCAGGCCATGGAGCGCATCGCGCGCGACCTCGGTGCCCGTTTCCGTCTGGCCACGCCGGTTCGGGAAATTCTTACAGAAGGCCGGCGCGCCACGGGCCTGCGCACCGATGCCGGATCGGAGGATTTCGACGCGGTGGTGGTGAACGCCGATTTTGCCCACGCGATGCAAACGCTGGTGCCCGACGCGAAACGCCGGCGATGGACGGATGCCAAGCTTGCGCGCAAGAAGTTCTCCTGCTCCACTTTCATGCTCTACCTCGGCATCGAGGGGCGCTATGACGACGTGGCGCACCACACGATCTATCTCAGCGGCGATTACCGCAAGAACCTGGCCGAGATCGAAGCCGGACTGCCGCCCACCGATCCCTCGTTCTATGTGCATAATGCGTGCGTTACCGAACCAGAACTGGCGCCGCCTGGCCACTCCACGCTTTACGTGCTGGTGCCGGTCGGCAACCGCACGGGGCAGGGGGTGGACTGGCCGGCGCTGCAGGCCGGGTATCGCGCGAAGGCCTTGGCGGCGCTGGATAAGATCGGCATCACCGGCGTGGAAAGCCGCATTCGCTACGAAAAGATGCTCACGCCCGTGGATTGGGAGCACGACATGGCCATCCACCGCGGCGCCACGTTCAACCTTGCGCATTCGCTCGACCAGATGCTGAGCTTCCGGCCGCGCAACCGGTTCGAGGATATCGACGGCGTGTACCTCGTGGGCGGCGGCACGCATCCGGGCAGCGGCCTGCCGGTGATTTTCGAGAGCGCGCGCATCACCAGCCGGCTGCTGGCCGCCGACCTGGACCTGCAACCGCAATGGGACGAAGCTTCGATTATGGCTGAACCCGAATACCACCCCGCGTTGGCGGAGACGCTGTGATGGCTGATCCTGTAGCCGTGGTCGGCGGCGGCCTGGGCGGTCTCGCCGCCGCCTGCACGCTGGCCGCGCGCGGCCATCGCGTGGTGCTGTTCGAAAAAAATGAATGGTTGGGCGGCAAGGCGGCGGTGTTCGAGGAAGGCGGCTACCGCTTCGACATGGGCCCGACGATCCTCACCGTGCCGCGTGTGCTCGATCGCATTTTCGCCGAGGCTGGCCAGCAGATGTCGGCCGCACTCGATCTGCGCCGGCTCGAACCACAATGGCGCTGCTTCTTCGATGACGGACTGGTGTTGGACCTTTCCGAAGACGAGGCGCGCATGGCGGGCGAGTTGCAAGCCAAGGCGCCTGGCAACGCAGCCGGGTATGCCGATTTTCTTGCCATGGCCGGCAAGCTGCACGAAATCAGCGAAAAGTTCTTCTTCTGGCGGTCGGTCGAGGACATTTCCGACACGCTGAACTGGAAAAAGAATTTCGATCTGACAACTTTGCGCGACGTGCTGGCATTGCGCATGGGCACCACGGTCGCAAGCCAGATCCGCAAGCGCGTGCCGGATGCGCGCGTGGCGCAGATGCTGGACCATTTCGTGCAGTATGTCGGCTCCTCGCCCTATGGCTCGCCTGCCGTGCTCTGCAGCATCGCGCATATGCAGACGAATGACGGCGTGTGGTATCCCATCGGCGGCACGCGGGCGGTGCCCGTCGCACTCGAGAACCTTGCGCGCTCGCTCGGCGTGGAACTCCGCACCGGTGTCGAAATTACCCGCATCGTTTCCGAAGCCGGCCGGGCGGCGGCGGTGGAAACTGGCGATGGTGCGCGGCAGCCGGTCGCGGCTGTGGTCTCCAACATGGACAGTGTGCGCACCTATCGCGAGTTGGTGGGCGGCGAAGCGGAAAAGTCATTTTCCCGTCGCTGGAAACGCGAACCCGCCTGTTCCGGTGTGGTGTTGTATTTAGGCTTGGACCGCGCCTACGATCATCTGGCGCACCACAATTTCGTCTTCTCGCGAGATCCGGAAGAGGAATTCGATTTCATCTACCGCCGCGGCGAGCCGGCGCCGGATCCCACGTGCTATCTCGCAGCACCTTCCCGCACCGAAGCCGGTGTGGCACCCCCGGGCGGCGAGGCGCTCTATATCCTGGTGCACACGCCTTACCTGCGCCCGCACCACGATTGGGCGCGCATGCTGCCCGATTACCGGCGCGTGATCCTGCAGAAGCTTGCGCGCGCGGCGGCCATGCCCGACATTGAAAGCCGCATCCGCGTGGAACGGGTGCTCACGCCGCAGGATATTCATGAGCGCTACCGCGTGCTCAACGGCGCGATCTACGGACTCGCCAGCCACGGCCGACTGTTTGGCGCGTTCAAGCCTGGCAACCGATCGCGCGATCTCGCCGGGCTCTATCTCGCCGGCGGCGCGGCGCATCCCGGCCCCGGCATGCCCATGGTGCTGATGAGCGGATGGATCGCGGCCGATGCGCTAGACTCCGACATGCCGGCGCGCGGCGCGAAGCTTTCGGCGTGACATGGCACCGGATGATCCTCGCGCGCTGCGCTCACCGGTTCGGCTCTGGTTGTTCCGGCTCTATTTGCACTACCTGTTCTGGCGCCGCTTCTCCGCCGTGCGCATCAGCCGCGCCGGTCTGCCCGCACTGAACGACCGCCGACCGCTGCTGATCTTCACCAACCACCCGAGTTGGTGGGATCCGGCGTTGATCGGGCTGATCACAACCAAACTTTTTCCAGGACGTGTCGGCTACGGTCCGATGGAACATGACGAACTGCGCCGCTATGCGCTGTTCCGTCGCATGGGTGTGTTCGGTGTGGAGGCTACGCCGAAGGGAGCCGCGCGTTTCCTGCGGCTGGGGCGCGAATTGCTGGCCGACTCGCGCAACGTTTTGTGGGTGACAGCAGAAGGGAAATTCACCGACCCGCGGTTGCGGCCCATTCGTTTACGACCTGGAATTGCACATCTGGCCCGGCATCTGCCGGATGCCGTGTTCCTGCCCGCCGCAGTAGAATACGGCTTCTGGAACGAAAGCCGGCCCGAGGCGCTGATCCGCTTCGGCGCGCCCGTCTCGGTGCCGGCAGGCGCCGATGCCGCAACCTGGCGCGCCGCCATGGAAGCGGCACTGGAACAAACCGCGGATGCGCTGGCGGCGGAATCCGTGCAGCGCGACGGCACGCTGTTCCGGCCGCTGCTGCGCGGCACCGCCGGCGCGGGCGGCATCTACGATCTCTGGCGCCGCCTGCTTCATTGGGCGCGCGGCCGGCGATTCGAATCGCGGCACGAACCGCGCAACATCTGATGCTTGCGGCGATTTCGCTGGTGTTGGCGGCGCTGCCATTGGCGTTGGCGGCGGATAATCTGCGGCGCTACCGCACGCCCGCACCCGCCACCGGCGGTGCGGAGCTCGCGGTGCTGATCCCGGCGCGGAACGAGGAGCGCAATATCGAGTCCGCGGTGCAGGCCGTGCTCGCCAGTCGCGGCGTGTCGCTTACGCTTCATGTGCTGGATGACGGTTCCACCGACCGCACACCGGAAATCCTGCGCCGCGTCGCCGATCCGCGCATGCACGTCCTTGCCGGCTCGCCGCTGCCGCCTGGTTGGAGCGGCAAGCAACATGCCTGCGCCGCACTGGCCGAAGCGGCCGCCGAGCCGTTGCTGGTGTTTGTCGATGCCGACGTGCGGCTGGCGCCAGACGCACTCGCGCGGATCGCCGGCTATATGCAGGAACATCCCGGCGTGGCGCTGGCCAGCGGATTTCCGCGGCAGATCACAGTGGGCTGGGCGGAAATGCTGCTGCTGCCGCTGATCCACTTCCTGCTGCTTGGCTATCTGCCGATGTTTCGCATGCAAACCAGTAACGCTCCCGGTTTTGGTGCCGGCTGCGGCCAGTTGCTGGCGGTACGGAAACCCGCGTATTTGCAGGCCGGCGGACACGCCGCCATCCGTGCTTCCCTGCACGATGGCGTTATGCTGCCGCGCGCGTTTCGCCGCGCCGGCTTCCTCACCGACCTGTTCGACGCTACCGGTTTTGCGACCTGCCGCATGTACGAAAATACGCCGGCTTTGTGGGAGGGGCTTACGAAGAACGCTACGGAAGGTATGGCCAAGCCCGTTGCGCTACCGGTGTGGACGGTGCTGCTGGGCGGCGGACATGTGCTGCCTTTCGTGCTGCTGCTTGTTTCGCCATCCGCCGCCGCCGCACTGGCCTGCGCTTGCAGTCTGGGTTTGCGTTTGCTGCTCGCCGCACGCTTCCGGCAATCCTGGCTCAGCGCGGTGCTGCAGCCGTTCGGCGTGGCTGCGCTGCTCGCGCTGCAATGGGTGGCACTGTGTCGCCGCGCCATCGGCCGCAAGGCGAGCTGGCGAGGGCGGGCCTATCCAGCGCAATCATGAGGCTCGCGGCCGCCGCATTCTGTTCGAGCCTGCTGACACAAGTCGGCGCACCGGCGGCGACCGTGCAAATCACGGTGGAAGGCGTGCGCAATGCACGCGGCCATGTCCGGGTCGCGATTTGTTCACGTGCCGATTTCCTGCACGCGCATTGCGCATGGCAAGGCACGGCCCAAGCGAGCGCCGGCGACGTGTCGGTATCCGTGCCCGGCGTGCCCCCCGGCACCTATGCGGCGCAGGCGTTCCATGACGAGGACGACAACGGCACGCTGGACCGCAATCTGTTCGGCTGGCCGGACGAGGGCTTGGGCTTCTCCAACGATGCGAAAATGTTTTTCGGGCCGCCCAGCTTCAATGCAGCTGCATTCGCGGTGGCGGAACCGGGCGTCAGCATCCGGTTCCACATGAGATACTACTAAACCTTCAGCATCAGCTTGCCGAAATTCGCGCCCGTAAACAGCTTCAGCAATGTCTCCGGGAACGTCTCGATTCCCTCAACGATATCTTCTTTCGATTTGAGCTGTCCGGATTTGATCCAGCCCGCCAACGCCGCCAGCCCTTCCGGATAGCGAGATTGGTAGTTGAACACCACGAAGCCTTCCATCCGTGCGTTGTTCACCAGCAGCGACAGGTAATTTTTCGGCCCGCTCACCGGTCCGGTTTCGTTGTATTGCGAAATCGCCCCGCAAATCACTACGCGCGCCCGTCGCGCCAGCCGGGCCAGCGCCTGATCCAGGATGTCGCCACCGACATTGTCGAAATACACATCGATGCCTTTCGGGCAGTGCCGCGAAAGCCCGTCCCCTACATTCTCCCCCTTGTAATCGATGCAAGCATCGAAGCCGAGTTCCTCCGTCACGTATCGGCATTTCGCTGGCCCACCTGCAATGCCCACCGCGCGCGCACCGTTGATCTTGGCAATCTGGCCCACCAGCGCGCCCACCGCGCCGGAGGCCGCGGAAACCACCACCGTCTGGCCCGGCTGCGGCGCACCGATATCCATCAGCCCGAAATAGGCGGTGAGCCCCGGCATGCCGAGCGCGGAAATGAAGAGCGGCAGCGGCGCCATGCCGGCATCCGCCTTCTGCGCGCCCGCGGCATCCACCGCCGCGTATTCCTGCACCCCGAACGCGCCCACCGCGTGATCGCCCTTCTGCCAACCGGGCGCGTTCGCTTCCACCACTTCGCCCACCGCCCCCGCACGCATCACCTCGCCCAAACCCACAGGCGGGATGTAGCTGCGCATGTCGTTCATCCAGCCTCGCATCGCTGGATCGAGCGAGATGTAGCGGTTGCGCACCACGATCTGCCCCTGTGCCGGCGTCGGCACGGCAGCGGTTTCGAATTTGAAATCGCTGCGCTTCGGCATGCCCACCGGGCGCGCCGCAAGTTTCCACATGCGGTTCTGTTCAGTCATCCTAAAACTCCTCTTGCCGGCGCGCGCAACACAGCATCATCCATGTGCCACGGCAATGCCCGGCCACGCTTCATGCCGGCCTGCTCTCCAGCGCCTCGCGGCGCAGCTCCAGTTCCAGCCATTCGGCTTCGGCCTGTTCCAGCTCCGCCTCCGCCCGCGCCAGCCGCATGCCCGATCGCCTCGCCGCCGTTGCATCACGACCAAAATAATCCGCATCCGACAGAAGCCGCTGCAACCCGCCGATCTCCGCGCTCAGCGCCTCGATACGCCTAGGCAATTGCTGCAAAGCAAAACGCTCCTTGAAGCTCAGCCGCTCCGGACCCGGCCGCTTCATGCGCGCCGGCGCATCCTTCTTCGTCCGTGCGTCGGCTTCCGCCACGGCCGCCGGCCGGCGCTGCAACAGCATATCCGTGTAGCCGCCCGCATATTCCACCCAAAAGCCGCCGCCCTCTGCTGCCAGCGTGGCCGTGACAAGCCGGTCGAGAAAATCGCGGTCGTGGCTCACCAGCAGGACCGTGCCGGCATAATCCGCCAGCATCTCCTGCAACAAATCGAGCGTCTCCAGATCGAGATCGTTCGTCGGCTCGTCCAGCACCAGCAGATTGGCCGGCCTCGCCAATGCCACCGCCAGCAGCAGCCGCGCCCGCTCGCCGCCCGAAAGCACGCCCACCGGCGTACGCGCCTGTTCGGGGCGGAACAGAAAATCCTTCATGTAGCCGATCACGTGCCGCTTCTGCCCGCGCACCTCCACCGTATCGCTCGCCCCTCCGGTGAGCGTGTCGGCCAGCGTGCGCGAAGCATCCAGCGAAGCGCGCGCCTGATCCAGCGTGGCCCGGACCAAATTCGTGCCGAGCCGGATTTCGCCATGATCGGGCGGCAGCTCGCCGGTCAGCAATCGCAACAATGTCGTCTTGCCCGCGCCATTCGCGCCGACGATCCCAAGCCGGTCGCCGCGCCGCAGCCGCAAATTCAGATCACGCACGATCGGCCGTTCGCCAAAAGCCACGCTCGCCCCCTCGGCCACTGCCACCAGCGCGCCGCTGCCTTGTTCCACCGCAGCGATCAGCGTGGCTTCGCCCGGCGCCTGCCGCCATTCCCGCCGACGCTGGCGCAGCTCCGCCAGTTCGGCGACGCGGCGCACATTGCGCTTGCGGCGCGCCGTCACGCCGTAGCGCATCCAATCCTCCTCGCGCGCAATCTTCCGCGCCAGCTTGTGCCGTGCTGTCTCTTCCTCGGCCAGCAGCGCATCGCGCCACCCCTCAAACTGCGCAAAGCCGCGGTCCAGCCGGCGCGTGCGGCCCCGATCCAGCCACACCGTGCCGCGCGCCACGCGTTCCAGCAGCCGCCGGTCATGGCTGATCAGCACGATCGCGGCCGCCGATTGCGCCAGTTCCAATTCCAGCCATTCGATGGCCGGAAGATCCAGATGGTTGGTTGGCTCGTCCAGCAACAGCAGATCGGGGCAGGGAGCCAACGTGCGCGCCAACGCCGCCCGCCGCGCCTCGCCGCCGGAAAGCGTGACCGGCGCCGCATTCTCCGGCAGCCCGAGCGATTGCAGCAACGCGCGCGCCCGGTGCGGCGCATCGGCCGGTCCCAGCCCAGCCAGCACGTAATCCAGCACCGTATCGTGCGCGCCGAAATCCGGCTCTTGCGGCAGATAGCGGATCGTGGTGCCGGGCTGCACAAAGCGCACGCCGTCTTGCGGCACCAGCAGCCCCGCCGCAATCCGCAGCAGCGTGGATTTGCCCGATCCATTGCGCCCAACCACGCACAACCGGTCCCCCGGCGCGATCGTAAGTTCGGCCCCTTCCAGGATCGGCGCGCCGCCGAGCGTGTAGCCAATATCGGTCAGACGCAGCATCGTGCCTGGCGTGCCGTCCAACCCGGCTCGCGGTCAAGAGTGAAGGGTAATGCGCGAGGCATTTAGATTGTTTCGCGGGTTTGAGGGCGGGCTGGTCGCGAACGCCAATTTACACGCCGGGCGCCTCGAAAAAATCGTCCCACATGGCGTTTGCGGGGGCGATGGGGCGGCGGTTGTTGTCGCGTTCGGCGACGCCAGCGGGGGAAGCGACAGTTTTTGGGGGCGACGCATTTCGGAGCGGCTGACGATGATAAAACGAAGGTGGCACGGCGAGCGGGGAATGTCCCTGAGCCGCCGACCAGTCCAACAGATGAAAGTTCTTTGGTTCTTTCTTTCAAGAAAGAACATTCTCTCTTCGTTTCCATTCCATACCTTGCCAAACCAGCAGGATAGGCACCCCCAACGCAATATCCCGCGATCGCCGGAGCAGCGAGACGGCGAGCGAGATGGCCGGCGGCTGGCCGAACCATGTGCCCACGGCGGCATACACCGCTTCCTGCACGCCGGCGTAGCCCGGCACCAGCACCGCGACGGAAAGGGCGGCGTGCAGCAGAGCGTCGATTGCGATGGCGGCGGCCAGGTCGATTGGGGCGCCGAGCAGGTTGTAGGCGATCCAATCGGCGACGCCGGTGCCGAGCCAGTTGACCACGTGCAGCAGGATGCACAACGCGAAGCGGCGGCGCGCGGCGTAGATGGCGTCGAGGGCGGCGCGAATACCGGCGATCTGGCCAGCGGCGTCGAGATGCAGCGCGCGGAGCAGACGGTCCGCGATCCCGGCGAAGCGTTGCGAGCCGCCGCGTTGCGCCCAGACGAAGCCGGCGGCGGCAACGCACCCCACCCCGAGGCCGGCGAGCCCGGGCGCAACCAGCTTGGATCCGGGGTGGCGGCTGGCGAGGATGGCGACGCCCGTGGCGACGAAGACAAGCTGCGCCAGCAACTCGGCCGCGATATCGGCCGCGGTGGAAGCGGCTGCGAGCGTCCATGGCAGATCGAGCAGCACCGTGGCCCGGGCGCCGGCGACGAAGCCGCCGACCTGCGAGAACGGCAGGCAGTTGCCGGCGGAATCCCGCACCATGCGGCCCCAGATCGTGACCCGGAGCGGGATGGGGCGGGGCAGAAGCACCCACCAGGCGAGGCCCAGGCTGGCGAACAGCACCATCTGCCAGGCGCAGACCAGCGCGAAACCGCCGGGCCCGATCGAGGCCACTTCCCGGAACACAAGGCCGGCACCGAACCAGGCGATAAGCGCGGTATCCACCGCGAGGCCCAGGATGGCGAGCGCGATGGAGAGCCGGAGCGCGCGGGCGCGGTTCGCGCGGCCGGGCGGCACTTCGGGGTTCGTCATGGCGGGACTTTGTGTTTAGGCCGACGGAGATCAGACCGTTTCGGGCGGGCGCAGGGCGCAGGCGGCGGCATCCTGCGCGGTTTCGATCTGGATGGTGGCGTGGGCGATGCCGAAACGCTGCGAAAGACCGGCGCAGGCCCGGCCGACGAGCGCTTCGCCGCCGCTGGGTTCAGCCAGCACGAGGTGGGCGGTGACGGCGGTTTGCGTGGTGCTGAGCGCCCACACGTGCAGATCGTGCACTTCGCAGACGCCTTCCAGCGCGCCCAAGAAGCCGGCGATCTCGGTTTCGCTCTGGCCTTCCGGCACCGCATCCAGGGCCAGGTTCAGGCTTTCGCGCAGCAGGCCCCAGGTGCCACCGGCGATGATCAGCGCGATGGCCAACGAGACCAGCGGATCGATGACCGCGATGCCGGTGGCGGCGATGAACAGCGCGGCGAGCAGCACGCCACCGGAGATGGCCGCATCGCCGGCCATGTGCTGGAAGGCGCCGCGCAGATTGAGGTCCCCTGCCCGGCCGCGCAGGAAAAGCAGCGCGGTGGCGCCGTTCACGATCAGGGCAATGCCAGCGACCCAGGCGATGGTAGCGGCGTGGACGGGCGTGGGCGCGAGCAGGCGGCGTATGGCTTCTACTGAGATAGCGCCGGTGGTGAGCAGCAGCAGCATGGCGTTGGCAAGCGCGGCCAGAATAGACGAGCGCCCCCAGCCATAGGTGCGGCCGGGCGCGCGGCCGCGACTGCCGGCCCAAGCGGCGGCCCAGGCTAGGCCGAGGCCCAGCACATCGCCCAGATTGTGCACGGCGTCGGCCAGCAGGGCCATGCTGTGGGCGGCGAAGCCGAAGCCGAGCTGGGCCAGGACGAGCGCGGAATTGAGGCCGATGCCAAGCGCGAAGGCGCGATCGTGGCTGCCGGGTGCAGAGGCCGCGTGGCTGTGCGCGTGGCCGTGGTGATCGTGCGGCATGGCCCCCTCCCTTTGACGCCCGGATTGCCCCCCTTACATGGCTGGCCACGATATCGAATGT
>CAXUEX010000099.1:0-10597 GCA_964250215.1 uncultured Acetobacteraceae bacterium
GCACGGGCGCATCCGGATCGGCCGGCGGCAGCACGGAATGCAGCGGCGCCGGCCGGCCGCCGCCGAACGGCGATGGCCGCCTTCCGCCCTCGATCTCGGCGCGGCCGAAAACCTGCCAGTGGTGAAAGCCGCTCGGGATCGCGCCGGCGGCCACGGCCGCCGCCACATCGGAAAAAGCCTCGAGGTAGACGGCTTCCGGAAAACTGTCGGCATCGAAATCTTCCGGCATCAATCCGTCCCGGCCAGATGAACGTAGCGGCCCTTGCTGTAAAGCAATGGCTGCGCGCCGGCATCGGCCGTGGCGCGCGTCACCCGCCCTACCACAATGGTGTGCGTGCCGTAATCCAGCAGCAGATCCACGATGCAGAACACCAGCGCCGCCGCGCCCGCCAGATGCGGCGGCACCCCCGCCTCCTGCCGCCACTCGCCCTGCGCAAACCGCCGCTCCGGCACCGTGCCGCCGCCGAAGCTCGCTGCCAGCGCCGCATGTTCCAGTGCCAGCACATTCACGCAGAACGCGCGCCCCATGGCCAGCGCCGGATGCACGCTCGCCTCGCGGTTCACGCACACCAGCAGCGCCGGCGGTTCCAGCGAAAGCGACGTCACCGCCGTGGCCGTCATGCCCGCCGGCCCGTCGGGGCCCGCGGTGGTCACGATGGTCACGGTCGCCGCAAGCTGGCGCATGGCGGCCAGAAACCCTGCGTGCGGCTCGGTCCCTTCGTTCATGCCGCCAGCGCCCGCAGATCGAAAGCGGGGTCGGCCAGTTCCGCCGCCGAAACCATCGGCCGCCGCGCCAGAATGCGCCGCCCCAGCATGTGCTCGCCCGGCGCGTTCACGCTATCGATGCCCACCAGCCGCCCCTGCCGCAAATAGAACGCCGAAAAGCGCCGCGTCTCCGGCTCGCCGCGCAACACCTCCTCGGTGGCACCCCGCGCCAGCCCCGCCATCTGCAGCTTGAGATCGTACTGATCCGACCAGAACCACGGCACCCCCAGCGGCGGACGCTGCGCGCCGGCAATGGCCGCCCCCGCCGCACGACCCTGATCGGTGGCATGTTGCACGGATTCCAGCCGCAGTGTTTCTTCGGCGTAATCGTTCGGATGCCGCGCCACGTCGCCGGCGGCGAAGATGTGCGGCGCCGCGCTGCGCCCCGCCGCATCCACCTCCACCCCGTCCGGCCCGGCCAGCCCGGTGCCGGCCAGCAGCTCCACATTCGGCACCGCCCCCACGGCCACCAGCACCAGATCGGCCGGATAGCGCGTGCCATCCGCCGTGCGCACCGCCTCGGCGCGCGCGCGTCCCTCGATGGCCGCCACCAGCGCGGAACACACGATGCGCACGCCGCCGCGCGCGTGCTCGCCGGCCAGAAAATTGGAAAAGCGCGGCATGGCCACGCGCGCCAGCAGGCGCGGCGCCGCTTCCAACACCGTCACCGTGCGGCCCATCTTCGCCAGCACCGCCGCCACCTCCAGCCCGATGAAACCGCCGCCGATCACCACCACAAGCGAAGCCGCCGCAAGCCGCCCGCGCAGCGCCGCCGCATCCTGCAACGACCGCAGCGAAACCACGCCCGGCAGATCGGCGCCCGGCACCGGCAGCGCCCGCGCGCGCGTGCCGGTGGCAATCGCCAGTTGGTCGAAGCGCAGCCGGCCGGTGGCTGTATGCGCGGTGCCGGGCAGTTCGATGCGCTGCACCGCTGTGTTCAGCAGCAATTCGATGCCGCGTTCGGCATAGAAACGCTCGCCGCGCAACGGCAGCTCGGCATCCGCCACCTGGCCCTTGAGAAAGGCTTTCGAGAGCGGCGGCCGGTGGTATGGCGGATGCGGCTCCGCGGTGGCCATCCGGATCGGCTCGGCATAGCCTTGGGCCCGCGCCTCGGCGGCAATCGCCAGCCCCGCATAGCCGCCGCCCACGATCAGCAGGCCGCTCATGGCTCTCCCGGAATAAGGATGGTCGGAGCGGCGGGATTTGAACCCACGGCCCCCAGTCCCCCAGACTGATGCGCTACCAGGCTGCGCTACGCTCCGACATGAGGTGTTTGGTATCGGAGTCCGCGGCCGGATGCCAGTGCCTGGATCGGCGGGCGCCTACTCGGCCGGCTTGCGTTCGCGCGATTTTGGCGCGACCAGCCGCTGTCCCCGCTGCGCCAGGAACTCGAAGGCGATGAACAGCACCGGCACGAACACGATGCCGACGAAGGTGGCGAGCAACATGCCGCCGAACACCGTGGTGCCGATCGACCGCCGCGCCCCAGCCCCGGCGCCGGTCGCGACCACCAGCGGGATGACGCCGACGATGAAGGCGACCGCGGTCATCAGCACCGCGCGGTAGCGCGTGCGGGCGCCGGCTTCGGCCGCGACGCGCACGCCGTCGCCGCGTTCCAGCCGGTTCTTGGCAAATTCGACGATCAGGATCGCGTTCTTGGCCGCGAGCCCGATCAGCAGCACCAGGCCGACCTCGCCATAGATGTCGAGCGCCAGGCCGCGCACCCACAGCGCCACCAAGGCCCCGGCCGCGGCCACCGACACCGACAGCAGCACCGACATCGGCAGCGACCAGCTCTCGTACTGCGCCACCAGGAACAGGTAGGCAAACACCAGCGCGCACACGAAAGCGATGCCGCCGGCTGTGGCCGCCTGCTGCTGGTAGGACAAATTGGTCCATTCGTAGCCAAAGCCTTTCGGCATGTGCCCCGCCGCCACCTGCGCCATTGCGGAAAGCGCCTGGCCGCTGCTCTTCCCCGGCCCCGCCGCGCCGTTGATTTCCACGGACGGGTACAAATTGTAGCGGGTGACGGCGTTGGCGCCCTGCACCGTCGTGACGTTCACCAGGCTGTTCAGCGGCACCTCCGCCCCGGTCAGGCTGCGCAGGTACAACTGGCCGATGTCGTCCATCTTGCTGCGGAATTGCGACGCGTCCTGCACGATCACTTGGAAAACCTGGCTCTGTAGGTTGAAGTAGTTCACGAATTGCGAGCCGAGATTGGACTGCAAGGTTGCATAGATGGTGCTCGGCGAGACGTTCAGCACTTCCGCGCGCGCCGTGTTCACGTCCACCAGCAGCTCGGGAACCGAGGCCGAGAACGTGGTGGCGATCGCGGACAGGGATTTGTCCTGATTGGCGGCGTAGATCAGCGCCTGCGCGGCGGCGGCCATCTGCGGCGACGATTGTCCGTTGCGACCTTCGAGTTCGAAATCGATGCCGCCGGTGCGGCCCAGGCCCGGGATTGCCGGCGGCGTGAATGCATAGATGCTGGCGGACGGGATGGCGTTGAGCTGCGGCCGCAAGCCGTCGATGATCCCTTGCGCCGAAAGCTTCGCGGTAGTGCGCTGGCCCCAGGGCTTGAGGATCACGATCGCGGCGCCGGCATTGGGTTCCTGCGTGCCGTTCAGCAGGCTGAAACCGGTCAGCTCGATGACATTGGCGGTGCCCGGCGTCTTGGGGACCATGGCGCCGATCCGGTCCACGACGCTCTCGGTCTGACCCAGCGCCGCGCCGTTCGGCAGGGCGACGCTGACGAAGAAATATCCCTGGTCTTCGCTGGGCAGGAACCCCGCCGGAACGATGCTGTAGAGGAAGTATCCTGCCGCGAACACGCCGCCGAGCGCCGCGAACGTTACCAGCAGCCGCCGCCCGAGCCAGCGCACGGCGCCGCCGTAGCGGTCCCGCGTCCAGTCGAGCGCGCCGTTGAACCAGCGGAACAGGCGAAACCTCGCCTTTTTGGGCGGCCGCAGGATCAGGCCGCACAGCGCCGGGCTCAGCGTCAGCGCGTTGACCGCCGAGATCAGCACCGCGACCGAGATGGTGACGGCGAACTGGCGGAACAATTGGCCGCTGATGCCCGGCAGCAGGCCGACGGGAGCGAACACGGCGACCAGCACCAGCGTCGTGGCGATCACCGGCCCGGTGATCTCCAGCATCGCCTCTCGCGTGGCCTCGCGAACGTCGCGCTCGGGCTCTTCCTCCAAGTGCCGGGTGACGTTCTCGACAACCACGATGGCATCGTCCACCACCAGCGTGATCGCCAGCACGATCGCGAACAGATCCACCGTATTGGCCGAGTAGCCGATCGCGTAGAGCACCGCGAACACGCCGATCAGCGACACCGGGATCGCGCAGGTAGGGATCAGCGTCGCCCGCCAGTCCTGCAGGAACAGGAACACCACGCCCACCACCAGCGCCAGCGTGATCGCCAGCGTGACCAGAATTTCGCTGATGTTGGCGCTGACGAATCGCGTCGAATCATACACCACCGCGTATTTCAGCCCCGGCGGGAAACTTTTCGAAATCTGCTTCATCTGCTGCTGGATCGATGTCGCCAGCGCGAGCGAGTTGGCGTTCGGCGTTTGGTAGATGGCGAGCGTGGCCGACGGATACTGGTTGATCTTCGATGTGGAGGTGTAGGTCTGCGCGCCGAGCTGCACCTGGGCGATGTCGCCGACGCGCACCACGCCGCCCTGCGCATTGGTCTTGACGATGATGTCCTTGAATTGCTGAACGGTGGCGAGCCGGCCCTGCGTCACGATGGTCAGTTGCTGCTGCTGGCCGGCTGCCACCGGCGGCTGGCCGATCTGGCCGGCGGCCGCGACCGTGTTCTGGGCCGAGATGGCCGCGATCACGTCCGACGCGCTGATGCCAAGCGACGTCATTCGCACCGGGTTCATCCATACCCGCATCGCGTATTGCGAGTTGCCGAGGATGGTGGCGTTGCCCACGCCTTGCAGACGTTGCAGCGGATAGCGGAGATAGATGTTGGCGTAATTGGATATGTAGGTCTGATCGTAGCGGTTGTCCGGCGAGAACAGGTTGACCGCGATCACGAAGTTGCTGGATTGCTGCGTGATCGTCAGCCCTTGCTGCGTCACCGTCGCCGGCAGCTGCGCCTGGGCCAGGTTCACGCGGTTCTGCACGTTCACCTGGTCGATGTCGGGATCGGTGCCGATCGCGAAGGTAACGGTCAGCGTGTAGGTGCCCGAGCTGGAGCTCGTGCTGGTCATATACAGCTCGTTCTCCACGCCGTTAACCTGCTCCTCGATGGGTTCGGCGATGGTGTTGGCAATGGTCTGGGCGTCGGCGCCTGGATACGAGGCCGAGACGTTGATCTGCGGCGGCGTGATGTTTGGATATTGCGCAACAGGAATAGCATACAGCGCCAGCAGGCCGGCGAGCGTGATCGCGATCGCGATGACGATTGCGAATTTCGGCCGGTCGATGAAGAAGCCGGAAAGCACCCGATCAGTGCCCGGCGCCGCTGGCTGCTACCGGCGCCGCCGCAGCCACCGTTTGCGCCGGCTGCGCGACCGGGTTGACCGTCTCGCCCGCCTTCACCTTCTGCATGCCCTCGACAATCACACGGTCGCCCGGCTTCAGCCCCGCGCTCACGATCCAGTTCTGGCCCAGTTGGCGCGACGTGGTGACCTTCTGCTGCGTCACCTTGTTGTCCGCACCGACCACCAGCGCGAAATCGCCCGACTTGTCGTTCTGCACCGATTGCACCGGAACGAGCAGCGCTTCCTGCGGCTTGGCCTGGCTGACTTCCACGGTCGCAAACCCGCCGGGGATCAGCAGATCCTGCGGGTTTGCGAACAGGCCCCAAACCGCCACCGTCCCGGTCGTCGGATCGACCTTGTTGTCGATGAATTCGATCCGGCCTTTTTGCGGATATTGCCGTCCGTCCGACAGCTCCAGCCCGAGCGACACGCTGGAGCTGAGCTGCACGCGGGTTTTCTGCGTCCTCTGCAGCGCCTCCACCACCGCGCTGTCGGCCACCGAGAACACCACACGGATGGGGTCGATCTGAACCACGGTCGCGAGCGGGCTGGAGCTCGGCCCGACCAGATTGCCCTGGGTGTAGGTGGCGATGCCGATGCGGCCGTCGATCGGCGAGGTGACCTGGGTGTAGCTCAGATTGATGGCCGCCGTCTCCAGATTGGCGCGCGCCGACAGCACATCGGCCGCGTCGCCGTCGCGATTGGCGATGTCGGAGTCGAGCTGCTGCTGGCTGACGACCACGCCGCGCGCGAGCTTCGAATCACGCTCGTAGATGAATTGGGCGTTGCGCAGCGTGGCCTGCGCCTTCTGCAACGCGCCCTGCGCGGCGTCGACGGCCGCCTGATACGGCGCGCGCTGCAGCTCGAACAGCAACTGCCCGGCCTTCACCTTGCCGCCTTCCTGGAAGTTGATCTTGTCCACGAAGGCCTGGACCCGGGCGGCGATGGCGACCGACTGGATGGCCTGCACGCGCCCGATCTGCCGCGTCGTCGGCGCCACGTTCTGGAGTTCGACGGTGGCGACCGTCACGGCCGGTGGCGGCGAGGGCGCGGCCCGGCCCGGCTGCGGCGCGCAGCGCCGCGCCACCAATGCCACGGCGGCTGGCCGAAAGCCGGCGCGGGCCCATGCCGCGGTCCTCGGGGTTGGGAGATGCACGTGGAGGCACCGGACGGCATGGAGTGCTGGCATTGTATTCGCGTCAGGTAACAGCGTTCGCGGGCTGCGGTTCGCCAGCGAGCTCAGGGCTGAAACCGTCGGTCCGCCGGCGCAGGAACGCTCAGTCGTTCGCCAGCATCGCCCGCAGCGCCTCCAGCTCGCCCAGCACGTGGCGCAGGGTGGCGCGCAGGCGCTCCGCCTCACTCGGCCGGCGCGGCGGCGCCGCCAGCGGCTCGGGCATGGTCAGCGTCATCTGCGGCATTACGGGCGCCCGCTCGGCCGCGGCTTCTTCCCGCTCGGCCGGCGGCGCCGGTGGGATGTTGTCGGCCAGCCGGCCGCCGCCCTCGCGCAGCAGACGCTGCACGCCCTTGATCGTGTAGCCCTGGATGTAGAGAAGGTCGCTAATCCGGCGCAGCAGCGCGATATCGTCGGGCCGGTAATACCGCCGGCCACCGCCGCGCTTCAGCGGCCGCACCTGCGGAAACTTCGTCTCCCAAAAGCGCAGCACGTGCTGCGGTATATGAAGTTCGTCGGCCACCTCGCTGATGGTGCGAAAGGCGCCCGCCGCCTTGCGCGGACCGCGCCGCACCTCGTCGGCGAATCCGATGCCCGGCGGCCCGGCATCGTCGTTCGCGGGGGCTCCCGACGGCGGGATCATTCATCCTCTCCGGCATCGGCGGGCGGTTTTTCGCCGTTGATGCAGGCACGCAGCACCTGGCTTGGGCGGAACACCAGCACGCGCCGCGGCAGGATGGGCACTTCCACGCCGGTTTTCGGGTTGCGGCCGATCCGGCGCCCCTTCTGGCGCACAGAAAAGGTGCCGAACCCGCTGATCTTAACGGATTCCCCTGATTCCAGCGCGCTCGCGAGCCGGGCCAGGACATCCTCCAGGAGCACCGCGGATTCATTCCGCGACAGGCCCACCTGCGTGTAGATCCGCTCGGCCAAGTGCGCGCGCGTCAGCGTCTGCATGCGTGGGAACGTATCGGCGGCGGCGCGAAGCGTCAACGAAATCACGTAGTTTGAAAGAGTTAGTTGTTATCTTTTCAGCGCGGTCGCGCCGACAGTCGCGCCCGGAGCAGGGAAAGGTCTTTGCTTCTCTCTTTCAAGAAAGAAGCATCTTCAATACCTTAGCAGCGCCGACCCCCAAGTCATCCCGCCCCCTAATGCTTCCATGAGAACAAGGTCGCCCCGCTTCACACGCCCATCCCCCACCGCTTCCGCCAGCGCCAGCGGGATCGAAGCCGCCGACGTATTCGCGTGCCGGTCCACGGTCAGCACCACGCGCTCCGGCGCCAGCCCCAGGCGCTTGCCCATGGCCTCGATGATCCGCCGGTTCGCCTGGTGCGGCACCAGCCAATCCACATCGCCGTGCGTCAACCCGTTCGCGGTCAGCGCTTCCTCCACGGCGGCGGCCAGCTTCACCACGGCGTGGCGGAACACCTCCGGCCCGCGCATCACCAGGTGGCCCGGCCGGTGCGCCTGACCGACGGCGCCGTCCACATACAGCAGGTCGCCGAGCGAGCCCTCGGAATGCAGATGGGTGGAGAGCACGCCGGGCCCGTCGGCCGGCCCGGCGCGCAGCACGAACGCGCCCGCGCCATCGCCGAACAGCACGCAGGTGGTGCGGTCCTGCCAGTTCAGGATGCGCGAATACACCTCACTGCCGATCACCAGCACGGTGCGCACATTGCCCTGCCGGATGAACAGATCGGCCAGCGCCAGCGCGTAGATGAAGCCGCTGCACGCGGCCGACACGTCGAAGGCGAAGCCGCGCTTGATCCCCAGCGCCGCCTGCACGCGCACGGCGGTGGCCGGAAACGCCTCGTCGGGCGTGGAGGTGGCCAGGATCACCGCATCCACCTCGCCCGCTTCGATGCCGGCCTGCCGCAGCGCCGCCTCGGCAGCGCGCGCGCCGAGGAACGTCGCGGTCTCGTGCGGCCCCGCGATGTGCCGCTGGCGGATGCCGGTGCGCTCCACGATCCAGGCATCCGACGTGTCCACGGTGCGGGACAGTTCCTCGTTGGTCACGCAGCGCTCGGGCAGGTGCCCGCCCACGCCCAGCAGCGTGGCGCGCCGCCCTGCGTCGGCCGCGCTCACGAAGCCTGCCGGGTCGCCGCCAGCCTCTGCGGCCCCAGCACCGGCACGGTGCCCGGCATCACGGTCTCGATCCGGCCCAGACCCTCGCGGATGCGTTCGTTGAAACGATGCGTTACCATATCGATCCCGACATCGGCCGCATGCGCGAAACCCTCCGCATCCGTGCCGCCATGCGATTTCACCACCACCCCGTTCAGCCCCAGCAGCACGGCGCCGTTGTAGCGGCGCGGATCCAGCCACACGCGCATCTGATCCAGCCCCGACCGCGCCAGCAGGTAGCCGAGCTTGGCCGACAGGCTGCTGGAGAAAATCTGCTTCAGCAGATCGCCCACCAGCTTCAGCGCACCCTCGCCGGTTTTCAGCGCCACGTTGCCGGAAAACCCGTCGCTCACCACGATGTCGGCGGTGCCGGCCGCGATATCGTGACCCTCCACAAAACCCAGGAACTGCTCCGCCACGTGCGAGCGGCGCAGAATCTCGGCCGCGGCGCGAATGCTCTCGTCGCCCTTCTGCTCCTCCGACCCCACGTTCAGCAGCCCGATCGACGGCGCCGTGAGACCCAGCACGGTGCGCGCGAACATCTCGCCGAGCAGCGCGAACTCCACCAGGTTGCGGGTGTCGCAGGCGATGTTGGCGCCCAGATCGAGCATCACCACGTCGCCCCGCGCCGAGGGCATGATCGCCGCCAGCGCCGGCCGGTCGATGCCGGCGAGCCGCTTGATGCGGCGCGAGGAAAGCGCCAGCAGCGCGCCCGTGTTGCCGGCCGAAACCACGCCATGGGCGCAGCCTTCCGCCACCGCATCAATCGCGACGCCCATGGAGGACGCCTTCATGCGGATCGCCGCCGCCACCTTGCAGTCGTTGCCCACGATGTCGGGCGCGTGGCGGATTTCCGCGGCTTCCCGCGCGCGGCGGTGGCGCGCCAACAACGGCCCCAGCCGCGCCTCGTCGCCGCAGAGCAGAAAACGCGCGCCGGGATGGCGCTCGGCCGTCAGCGCCAGGCCCGCCACCACGCAATCGGGTGCGTGGTCGCCGCCCATCGCATCCACCGCCAGCGTGAAGCTTTCCTTCACGGCCCTGCTCGCAGCCCCAATCCGGCCCTCGTGCGGCGCCGCATCCCCCGCCTGCCCGGCAGCGGCCCCGGCGCCCGCATGCTCAGACGCGGACCGCGCCCTTCAGCGCCCGCCCGGCCGTCGCCACCTCGCGGCCGTCGTAATGGCCGCAATGCGCGCACACGTGATGCGGCCGCTTCAGCTCGCCGCAATTGCTGCACTCGGCGTGCGCTTCGGGGCGCAGGGCCTGGTGGCTGCGGCGCATGCCCGCCCGGCTGGGCGAGGTTTTCCGCTTGGGAACGGCCATGCTGGTCTCCGAGAAGAATTCCGCGCGCGATGCAGCGGCGCGTACGTCGATAAAACAGGGAGCCGGGGCGGATAACAGAGGTCCGGCAGATCGGCAAGCCGGTTGCCGACCGTCCGTCGTCGGTCGTCAGTCTTCCGATTGGCTTTGGCGGTCGATCGTGGGGCGCAGGCGGGACAGCACTTCGAACGCGTTGCGCCTGGGGCGTTCGGGTTCGGGCGCCAGCAGCGCGTCCGGCTTGCGCGGAAACGGGTCTAACGCCAGCGCCAGTTGCTCGGCGGCGGCCTCGCCCAGATCCAGCGTGCCGCCCGCATAGGCCAGCTCGTCCGCCGCTTCCAGATCCAGCGCATCGGAAAGCCGGTCCTCGGGCACGAAACGCACCTGGAACGCCTCGTCGATGCCGGCCTCGAACGGCTCCAGCGAAACCACGCATACCTGCACCACGCGCGCCCGCAGCCGGCCAGTACCCAGCACCTCCCCGGGCTCGCCGGGGCGCAGATCGAAGCCGCAGGTGAGCGCGCGCACCGCCAGCAGCCCCAGGCGGCGAGCCACGGCCGCACGCTCGGCTTCGCTGCTATCCACCAGCACCGCCGCCTGCTCGCCCAGGCCAAGCCCTAAGCGGGCCAAGCCCTGAACGGGCCAAAGCCTTGAGCGGGCAGGGGGGGGGCAGAGAAGGAGAGTCTTGTGGACCAACCCCATTTCGAGGCTGATCTTG
>CAXUEX010000100.1:0-10578 GCA_964250215.1 uncultured Acetobacteraceae bacterium
CAGCTCGACGCCGGCGCCGGACGCGAGTGTCCGGGCTTGCGCCAGGGCTTCGTCGGTCGCCGACTGTGTGCAGCGCCGCAGCGCCTGCTGCACGCTGCCTTGAGACGAAAGATCGTGTGCCAGAACAAAGCCGCTGGCGCCTTCGGCGGCGGCGAGGGCGGCGAGTTTCGGCGCTTCGTTCAGCACCGGGGTGATCACGCGCACGGTTGGCGGCGGCGCTTCCTGGTGGCGCACATTGACCAGGAAGGCGCGGAAGGTGGGGGCCATGGCATCCGCATCCGCGATGCTGGCGCGCGTATCGAGCGCGCCGGCCCGATCGCGAAATGCGGAAGCCGGCGGCGAGAGGCCGAACGTGCCGGGCTGGCGCGGGAAGACCGCATCGAATTCCAGCATTTCCGCCGGCACCGCGATGCGGCAAATGCCGGTCACCACGACATGGCCGGAGGCCGGCGTGCCGGGACCGCTGGTTTCGCCGTCGCAGGTTTCGTGCGGCGGCGGTGCGGTGATGGCGAAGCCGGCTTGTTTCGCGATAACGACAAATGCATCTTGCGCCTGGCGGTCTGGCACGCGCGCGTGCACGAAGATGGTGGTTTCCGGCGCGCCCGGATCGCCGCCGATGCGGGCGGCGGTGAGACGCAGCTTCGTGTGGCTGGCATCCTGAAGATGTTGGTATGCGGCGGCAACGGTGGCGCGGGCGGAGGCGGGATCGGCGGCGGCGGCGAAGCGCAGGCCGATTTCGATCGGGCAGCTTGCGCTGGCGGATGAGGCGGCGAGTGCGGCGGCGAGCAGCAGGCCGGGCATCAGCGTGCGCTGGTGCTGCGGGCTGGCGGCAGGGCGAAGGTGATGCTGGTGGATACAAGGATGGTGGTGGGGCCGTTCGCGATATTGGCGGTAGGGGCGGGCGCTGCCGCCGCCATCATCATGCCGCGTGCGAACGGGGCAGGCTGCGGGCGTTCGCCGCCCTGGACGTTGTAATTATCCACCAGCAGCACGGCGCCAGGGGCCAGCCCGAGACCGTGCAGCAGCGACGCCGCCTTGGCGCGTGCATCGGCGGCGGCTTTCGGCAGGCAATCCTCGATGAGCCGCTTGCGGAGATCGTCGGAGACGAAGACCGACATCGGGCTGACCTGGTCCACGCCATCCTGGGCCGCGAGGCGCATCACGTCGGCCAGCTTCGCCACGGCGGAGGTTTCCACCATGAGGGTGGCGCTGCCCTGATAGCCGGTGATCCGTTGATGGCCGTCGGGGTCGGTTTCCGCGATCTGCGCGGTCTGCACGCCGTCGCTTTGCAGCACGAGGTCGGGCAGTTGCAGGGCCGCGACGTGATCGCGGAACTTGTTGTAGGTCTGCGTGGTGTCGGCGGCGGCTCGGGCGGGGTCGTGGCCCTGGCGCAGCACGGTGGCGGCGAGTTGCGCGCGGTCCGGCGTGGCGCTGACGCTGCATTCGCCGCGCATGTTTATGCTGGGCGTGGCGGCGGTTTCGGCCAGCGCCAACGATGGCAGGATGGCGAGCAGCAGAATGGTGCGTTCAGCCGGCATGGAACATCGTCTCCCCCATTTCGCGCAGGTGCAGCATCATTTCCCCCGGGTGGGCATGTTTTGGCAAACGAACATGTGTGTCGATCACCTGTCCGATTACCGGAAAGTGGTCACCGGCTTCGAGCACGGCGCGGGTTTCGCATTCCAGCACGGCGACGCCGCTGGCCAGCAGCAGCGTGGCGTGGCGGCCCCAGGAGCAGGGATGGCCACCGAGCGTGGCGGTGCCGCGGTTGATCGCGCCCTTGAGTTGCGGCGCGGGGGTGCCGGACGGCCGGCCGAAGCGCAGGGCCAGTTCGCGGTCGTCCTTGCCCAGCATGTGCAGCGCGAAGCGGCTGGTGGCGCGCAGGATGGCGAGCGCCGGATGCGTGGCGGGCACCGAAACCGCGATCATGCAAGGCTCGAACGCGGTTTGAGTGACCCAATGCACGGTGATGGCGGCGGCTTCCAGATTGCCGGGATGGATCGCGGTGAGCACGAACACCCCATACGGGATCATACGCAGCGCGAATTTCTGGTCGGAGAGGGTCACTCCGTTTTCTTATAATCCTTCGAACAGCGCGGTGGAGATGTAGCGTTCGGCGAAGCTCGGGATGATGGTGACGATACGCTTGCCGGCCATTTCCGGCCGCTTCGCCACTTGCAGCGTTGCGGCGAGTGCCGAGCCGGAGGAGATGCCGCCGGGTATGCCTTCGGTCTTTGCGAGTCGGCGGGCCTGCTTGAAACTTTCCTCGTTGCTCACCTGGATGATTTCGTCGATTTCGTCGGTGGCCAGGATTTCCGGCACGAAACCGGCGCCGAGGCCTTGCAGCGGGTGCGGGCCCGGCTTGCCGCCCGAGAGCACGGGGCTGGCTTCGGGTTCCACCGCCACCATGCGCAGGCCGGGGCGGCGCGGCTTGAGCACCTGCGCCACGCCCGTGAGCGTGCCGCCGGTGCCGATGCCGGAGACGATCACATCCACTTCGCCCTGGGTATCGTGCCAGATTTCTTCGGCGGTGGTCTGGCGGTGGATTTCCGGATTGTGCGGGTTGGCGAACTGGTTGGGCATCACCGACCCGTGGTTCTTTTCCAGCAGCTCGCGGGCCTTTTCGATGGCGCCCGTCATGCCGCGCTCTCGCGGCGTGAGGACGATTTCGGCGCCGAGGAAGGCGAGCATCTTGCGCCGCTCGACGGAGACGCTTTCCGGCATCGTAAGGATCAGGCGGTAGCCGCGGCTGGCGCAGACGAAGGCGAGGCCGATGCCGGTGTTGCCCGACGTGGGCTCGATGATTGTGGCATCGGGGCCGAGCTTGCCGTCGCGCTCCAGCGACAGCACCATGTTCACGCCGATCCTGTCCTTCACGGATGCGATCGGGTTGAAGAATTCCAGCTTCAGGCAGATGTCGGCCTCGATGCCTTCCTCGGCGGCGATGCGCGGGATGCGCACCAGCGGCGTGTTGCCGATGGTCTCGATGATGCTGTCGTAGATGCGGCCGCGGAGCGGGCGGTCGAACACCGGGGCTTGCGCGTGCGTGTCCATGGATGGGTCCTCCGTTCGCAAGGGGTATTCTGGCCGGGACAGGCGGGAATATCCAGAGCCTCGGGCATAAACCACGGTTCGTCGCGGGCATTTGCGAGGAGGCGCTGGCCATCGGGGGCTGGGCTCGCCACATTGCGGCGGATGTCTCGCCGTCATCTTGAGGTAACGCCGGAGCTGATGCTGCGCGCCTATCGGGCCGGGCTGTTCCCGATGGCCGAGACGCGCGGCGGCGACCGGCTGTACTGGCTGGATCCGGAGCAGCGCGGGGTGCTGCCCCTGGATGAATTCCATCTGCCGCGGCGGCTGGCGCGCACGGTGGGTTCCGGCGAATACGAGGTGGTGGCGGACCGCGATTTTGCGGGCGTGATCGCCGCTTGTGCCGACGCGACGCCGGGGCGCGAGGATACGTGGATCAACGCGGATATCGAGCGGCTATTCCTGAGCCTGCACCGGCAGGGCCATGCACACAGCGTGGAGGCGTATCGCGGCGGCGAGCTGGCGGGCGGGCTATATGGCGTGGTGCTGGGCGGCGCGTTTTTCGGCGAGAGCATGTTTTCGCGCGCGCGGGATGCTTCGAAAGTGGCGCTGGTGCATCTGGTGGCGCGGCTGCGACTGGGGGGGTTTTCGCTGCTGGACACGCAATTCGTGACGACGCATCTGGCGCAGTTCGGCGCGCGGGAGGTGCCGCGGGCGCGATACCGGGCGTTGCTGGATGCGGCGGCCATTCAGCGGGCGCGGTGGATTGTGGCGCCGGATGCAGGCATGGTGGAGCGCGAGATCAAGGTGCTGGCCGCAAAGAAGAAAGATTGAAGATGGGGTGCCGCATCGTGAGAAGGAAAGTTTTTTGGTTCTTTTTTTCAAAAAAGAACATTTTCTTTCTTTTTCCTTTGCTTCTCGCCGCCGATTTTCGGCCGGTTTTGTTCCCGGTGCGTGACGTTACCGTGGACTACGATATACGCCCCGCCGGCCAGCCCGCTCGCGATGCGGAAGTGGCGATCGCGGCGGGCGGCGTGCGGCTTCGCGTGATAAGCCCGGATTTACCGACGACTTTCTTTGTGGACCGGCGGGCCGGCACGGCTGCGATCGCTTTGCCGTTCCTGCGCATGTACAGCGTGGTGAAGATCGGCGATGCCGATGTGGAGCGCACGGTGCTGCGCAATGCCGCGTTTTCGCGTGGCGGCGAGCGGCGGATTGCCGGGTTGGCGTGCACCGAATGGCATGCGGTTTCGCCGCAAGGCACCGCGGAGGGATGCCTGACGGATGACGGCGTGCTGCTGGCAGGTTCGGCGGTTTCGAAACGGCGCGGTGCGCTGGGCGAGGTGCGGGCGCGGCGCGTGAGTTATGGGCCGATCGATCCGGCCGATCTGGTCGTGCCGCCGGATTTTCATGAGGCGCATGTGCGGCTGGACGTGAACGGGATGCCGCAATGAGGCGGCTGGCCGTTCTGGCGATGCTGCTGCCCGTGGCGGCGCTGGCCGATGCGCCGGTGGTGCAGCCGATGCACGATGTGGACATCACTTACAAGGTGCCGGTGGCGGGGGGCAGCGACATGGCGTTGTTGCAACGATTCCGCTACTCGGCATCTCTGCGCCGGCAGCGCGTGGATCTGCCCACTTCCGGCAATTGGATGGTGCTGGATTTCGCCACGCATCGCATGATGGCGGTGCGCGACGAAAGCCACGAGGTGGCGGAAGCGCCGGTGCCGGAGGCGACAACGCCCGGATATATGCGGCTGGGCAGCGATACGGTGGCGGGGCTGGTGTGCACCGAATGGCAGACGCAGGATCTGCGGGGGCAACAGACGGTGACTTGCTATACCGAGGATGGGCTGCTGTTGCGCGCGCGTTCCGGCAACCGCGTGTTGATCCAGGCCGTGAGCGTGAACCGGGCGGCGCAGGATGCGGGCATTTTCGCCGTGCCGGACGGTTACACGCACACGAAAGCGGCGCAGTAAAGCGGCCTACTCCGCCGCCGCCTTGTGCGCGTGCAGCACGGCCTTGCGCGGTTCGGCGGCGGCTGGTTCCTCCACGTGGCGCCTGGCCAGTGCCAGATAGAACACCGGCACCACAAACAGCGTGAACAGCGTGCCGATTGCGAGGCCGGAGGAAATCACCAGGCCCATCGCAAACCGCGCGGCGGCGCCGGCGCCGGTGGCGAACACCAGCGGCGCCACGCCCAGCACCATGGCCGCCGTGGTCATCAGGATGGGGCGCAGGCGCAGCAGGGCTGCGTGTTCGATGGCTTCGCGTTTGGTCTGGCCAAGCAATTGCTGCTCGTTCGCCACCTCCACCATCAGGATGCCGTGCTTGCTGATCAAACCCATCAGCGTGACCAAGCCGACCTGCGTGTAGATATTCAGCGTGGCGCCGTTCACGCCGAAATAGATGAACACCAGCGCGCCGGCGAGCGACATCGGCACCGAGACCAGGATGATGAGCGGATCGCGGAAGCTGCCGAACAGGGCCGCCAGCGCCAGATACACCACCACCAGTGCCAGGCCGAACGTGCTGACGAAGCCCGACGACTCCTGGATGAACTGGCGCAGCGGGCCGCTGGCGTCGGTGGCGTATTCGGGCGGCAGCACGCGCTTGGCAATGGCGTTCATCGCATCCAGCGCCTGCGCTTCGGAAACGCCCGGCAGCATAACCGCGCTGATCGTGGCCGCGTTCATCTGCTGGAAGTGGCTGATCTGTTCGGGCACGGTTTTCGTAACCACGTGCGCCACGGAACGCAGCGGGATCGGCACACCGCCGATGTCGGCGATGGTGTAATCCAGCGCCTGCTCCGCGTTCAAGCGATCTTTCCGCTGCACCATCGGGATCACCTTGTAGGAGCGGCCGGCGAGATCGAAATAGTTCACGTAGCCGCCGGAGAGCAGCGAATTCACCACGGCGCCGATCCGGGCCATGTCGAGCCCGAGCGCCGCGACCTTGTTGCGATCGATCACGATATTGGATTGCGGCAGATCGATCTTCAGGTCGCGGTCGGCGTAGGCGAACAGGCCGGTTTCCTGTGCGGCGCGGAGGAACTTCTCGGAAACCTCGTTCAGTTCGGAGAACGGGCGCGTGGTTTTGATCACGTATTGCACCGGCAGGCCGAATGCGCCGGGCAAAGCGGGGGGCTGGATCAAGGCGAGCTGCTCGCCGGCGACCTGGGAGAGCTGGCCTTGCAGATCGGTGAGCACCTGGCTGGTGGTGCGGTGCCGCTTGTTCCAGGGCTGCAGGCCGATGCCGAAGCCGACATTTCCGGGCTGGTCGAACTGATAGACACGCTCGGTTTCCGGCATGGCGTGCGCCATGGCGAACATCTGCTTTTCATACAGCCGGATCATGTCCATCGACGCCGTGGCCGGCACGCTACCTTGGCCGAACATGAAGCCGGTATCTTCCTGCGGCGCGAGCTCGCTTGTGGAGCCGCGATAGAGGAACACGCTGCCGGCGAGCACCAGCACGCCGAACGCGAGGATGGGAATGCGCGCGGCCAGCGCCAGCCGCAGCAACGGGCGATAGGCGCGGTGGATCAGGCTGGGCCGCTCAGCCCGATGCGCGACCGGTTTGAGGAAATAGCGGCACATCATGGGCGATAGCGTGAGCGCGAGCACGGCCGAAACCGTGACGCTGCCCACCAGCGTCATCGCAAACTCGGTGAACAAAGCGCCGGTGAGGCCGCTGCGCAGCGCGATCGGCACATACACGGCGATCAGCACCACGGTCATGGCCACGATCGGCGAGGCGAGCTGGCGCGCCGAACGCAGCGCCGCATCGAGCGGGCTCGCCCCTTCGGAAAGTTCGCGGCTGACGTTTTCCACGACGATGATGGCATCGTCCACGACCAGACCGGTGGCGAGCACGAGCGCCAGCAGCGTGAGCAGATTAATGGTGAAGCCGAGCGCCCAGAGGATGGCGAAGGTGCCGATGAGCGAAAGCGGGATCGTGATCACCGGGATCACGGAAGCGCGCACCGAGCGCAGGAAGGCAAACACCACGAGCGTGACGATCGCGAGGCTCTCCAGCAGGGTTTTCACCACTTCGGTGATCGACTGGTTCACGCTTTCGGTGATGTTGAACGCGACGTCGGCACTCAGGCCTTGCGGCAGATCGGCTTTCAGTGAGCGGAAGCGCTGCTGTACGGCGGAGACCACATCCAGCACGTTGGCGGTGGGGACAGTTTCCACATCGATGAAAACCGCGTCGCGGCCGTCGAACTTCGTGGATTGCTGGTAATTGTCCGAACCCAGCTCGACGCGCGCGACGTCGCCCAATCGCGTGATGGCACCGTTGTTCTGGCGGATCACGAGCTGGCGGAAGGCCTCGGGCGAGCGCACGTTGGTGGTGATGCCGAGCGGTATCGATGTCATCTGCCCGGTGGTGGTGCCGGCGCCGCTGGTGAAATTGTTGGCCGTGAGCGCCGCCGCGACATCGGCCGCGGTGAGCCCGCGCGCCGCCAGTTTCAGCGGATCGAGCCAGGCGCGCAGCGCGAAATTCTGCGCGCCCCACACATTCGCCTGCTGCACGCCCGGGATGGACTGGATCTGTGGCGCGACCACGCGCGTGAGATAATCCGTGATCTGCTCGGGCGACATCAGATCGCTGCTGAAGGCATAGATCAGGGTGTTGCCGTTCTGGCCGGTGCGCAGATGGATCACCGGCGTTTGCGATTGCGGCGGCAACTGGTCGTGCACCGAGCTGATCTGGGTTTGAATCTCGGTCAGCGCGCGGTCAGGATCCTGGTTCAGGCGCAGCTTGATGTTGATCTGGCTTGAGCCGTTGGAGCTCTGGCTGGTCATGTAATCGATGCCGTTCACCTGCGCGATCGCGTTTTCCAGCGGCGTGGTGATGAAGCCGGCCACCACGTCGGCATCGGCGCCGTAATAGGACGTATCGACTTCGATGAAGGAATCGACGGTTTTGGGGAATTGCCGCACCGGCAACGACATCTCCGACCGCAGGCCGGCGAGCAGGATGAACACGCTCACCACGATCGCCAGCACGGGCTTCTGGATGAACAGGTCGGTGCGCCGCATGGGCTTACTCCTCGGCCGGGTTGGGCGATGCCTGGTTCGACGGCTGGATGGTGTTGTCCACCACCACGGTGGAACCCGGGTGGAGTTTGATCTGGCCGCTGGTGACCACCACGTCGCCTTCGTGCAGCCCGGCCAGGATGGCCACCTGGTCGCCGCGCATGGGGCCGGTTTGCACCACGGCCGAGCGGGCGGTGGCCGGCTTGCCGGGGCTCACGATATATACCGTGCTGCCATACGGATTATAGACCAGCGCGGATTGCGGCAACGTGAGATAGTTGTGCACCTCGCCGGTGGGCAGTTCCACATTGGCGAACATGCCCGGCAGCAGCACGCGATCGGGATTGGCGACGGTGGCGCGGACCTGCGCCATGCGGCTGACGGTATCGAGCTTCGGGCTGATGGCGGCGATGGTTCCCGTGAAGTGGCGGTTCGGATAGGCGTCGACGTGCACATCGGCCTTGCCGCCGATGCGCAAACCGGCCAGCGCCTGCTGCGGCACATAGAAATCGACGAACACCGGATCGAGCGCCTGCAACGTGACCACCATGGTGCCGGCCGGCAGATACTGGCCGAGATCGACCTGGCGCAGGCCCAGCCGGCCGGCGAACGGCGCGCGCACGGTTTTTTCCGCCATCAGCGCCTGCTGTTCGGCCACTTGCGCGCGCGCGGCGCGGAGATGGCTGTCATCGGCGTCGATCGTGGCCTGGCTCACGGCCTGGGCGCGATACTGCTTGGTGTCGCGCGCCAGGTTGCTCTGCGCCAGATCGGCGGCGGCCTGGAGTTCGGCGAGCTTGGCCGCGTCGTCGTTCGGGCGCAGGCGCAGCAGCACGGTGCCGGCGGCGACGTCGGCGCCGGAATCGAAGCCGATCCAATCGACGATGCCGGGCACTTCGGCCGCCAGATCGGCGCCGCGCGCGGCGCGCAGGCTGCCCACGGCTTGCAGCGTATTCTGCCATTCGCTCGGGCGCGCCACGATGGTGCTGACGGTGGCGGGCGGTTCCTGCGCCGAAGCGGGCGCGATGCCGATCACGCAGGCGGCGATGACGAGATATTTCATGGCAGCAGCGATCTCAGCACGCCTTCCGGCGGCGGGGCTGCATCGTTCCGGTTCCACCATCCACCTCCAAGCGCCACATAGAGCGCGACCGTATCGGTGAAGCGGGCGGCGCGGGCGCGCACCAGGCCGATCACCGCATTCTGGTATTGCGATTGCGACGTGAGCACCGTGAGGTAGGCCACCCCGCCGGCGCCATATTGCAGTTGCGCGAGCGAAAGGCTGCGCGCGGCGGCCCGTTCCGCTTCCTGGTTGGCCGCCAGCGCCAGCGCATCCTGCGAGACGGCGATCAGCGCGTCGGCCACGTTCTGGAACGCGGTGATCACGACGTTCTGGTAGTTCGCTGCCGCGGCCTGCATCGCCGCCACCGCGGCGCGTTGCTGGTGCAGCAACTGACCGCCCTGGAAGATCGGGGCCAGCAACTGGTTCACCAGCATGAACGTGCCGGTGCCCGGTGAGAAGAATTTGCCCACGGTGGCCGGCGCGCTGCCGATATCGCCGGTGAGTGTGAGCTGCGGCAGGCGGTTGGCGATGGCCACGCCCACTTGCGCGGTGGCGGCATGGAGCTGCGCTTCGGAGCCGCGGATATCGGGTCGCTGCTGCACCAGGTGCGCGGGCACGCTCACCGGCAAGGCGGCGGGCAGATGCAGGTCTTCCAACCCGATTTCGGGCAATTCGGCCTCGCTCGGCACGCGGCCGATATAGGCGGCGAGCTGGTCGCGCGCCTGGGCGAGCTGGGTTTGCAGCGGCACCACCAGGGCCTGGGTGTTGGCGAGCTGGGCTTGCTGCGTGGCCACGTCGGTGCCGGTGGCGGCGCCGAGATCGAACTGGCGGCGCACCGTGTTGAGCAGCGTTGTTTCGGCATCGATGAGGCGCTGTTCGGCGGCAATCTGCTCGGCGAGCGAGGCGGCGGTGATGGCGGCGTTCGCGGTGTTGGCGGCCAGCATGTTCACCGCGCCTTCGAGCTGGAAGCGCTGATATTCGGCCTGGGCGCGCGCGGCTTCCACGTTGCGCCGCGTGAGGCCCCAGATGTCGAACGTGTAGCTGACATTCACCTGCGCGTCGTACACGCTGAAGGTCTGGCCGGCGGGCAGGTTGGGCGCGCCGGCCTGGGCGCTGCTGAATTCCTGGCGGGTGCGGTTCACCTGGCCGGAAATCGCCGGGAACCACGCGCCGGTCTGAACCAGCGCGTTCTCTCGCGCCTGGCGCAGCGTGGCCTGGGCGGCGGCGAGGGATGGGTTGCGCGCGACCGCCTCGGCGACGAGGGAGGCGAGCTTCGGCGAACCGAACAGCGCCCACCAGGCGCCGGCCACGTCGCCGCCGGGCACGAAACGTTGCGCGCCACCTGCCGTGCCGATCGTTTGCGGCAGCGCGGTTTCGGTGAAGCGGGCGGGAGCGGGGCCGGGCGGGCGGCGGATATCGGGGCCGACCGCGCAGGCGCCCAGGC
>CAXUEX010000101.1:0-10564 GCA_964250215.1 uncultured Acetobacteraceae bacterium
GTCCTACGAAGACCAGTTGCGGCAGCTGGAGATCGAGCGGCAATCGACTGATCTGCAGGTGATGCGCGCGCGCGCCGCTCGCGAGAACGAGTATATCGATCGCGAATTGAAGCGGCAGGATGCGGAGGCCGACGTAACCAAATCGCAGGCCGACGCAACCCGCAACCTTGCCACCGGCGCCAGAACGCTCATGGAAGATACCGGGCAAGCCGCCATCAAGGATGCGGAGAGGCCGGCCGCGCCGAGATAGCGCCGGCTCGCTCGCGCCGCGGATCCAGCCCCCGCCAGTCCCGCTCGCTCTCCCGCGCCGGCGATGCCGCGAAGTCGCCGAGCTCCACCGCGCTCCGCCAGCCCTGCTCCCCCGCATCCACCACCACCGCATCCTCACCGAACGCAAACCACGCATCCAGTACCGCCCGCATGTCCATGCCGGGCGCGCGGCACCGCTCCACGCTGTCGCGCACATACGCCCGCGCAAACCCGTTCGCCTGCATCAACGTGGAAAAGCCGGCGATCTCCTCCACCACATTGTCTTCGGCACCACCCGACAAATCCAGAATGCGCACGCGCCAGCCGCCTTCCGGGGCGAACAGATCGCTCATCGCACCAGCTCGGTGAAGCCGTTCGTGATCGGATACCGCCGGTCTCGCCCGAACGCGCGCGCGCTGATCTTCACGCCCGGCGGAGCCTGCCGGCGCTTGTATTCGGCACGATCCAGCAACTTCCACACGCGCAGCACAGTTTCGTGCTCGAAACCGTCATCCGCCAGATCCTCCACGGATTTCTCGCCCTCGATGAGCCCGGTCAGAATCGCATCCAGCACGGCATAGGGCGGCAGGCTGTCCTCGTCCTTCTGGTCGGGTTTCAGCTCGGCACTCGGCGGCTTCGCGATCACCCGCTCCGGCATCACCGCCCCAACCGGCCCCAGGCCGCCGCGCGGCACATGCGCATTGCGCCAGCGCGCCAGATCGAACACCGCGGTTTTGTAAAGGTCCTTCAGCACCGAATACCCGCCGCACATATCGCCATACAGCGTCGCATACCCCACCGACATCTCGCTTTTATTGCCCGTGGTCAGCACCATGTGCCCGAACTTGTTCGATAATGCCATCAGGATCAGCCCCCGCGCGCGGGATTGGATGTTCTCCTCCGTGATGTCGCGCTGCCTCTCGGCGAACAACGGTTCCAGCGCCGCGTCGAAAGCCCGCATCGCCGGCGCAATCGAAACGGTATCATACCGTATCCGCAGCAGCCGCGCGCACGCCGCCGCGTCCTCAAGGCTTTCGCCGCTCGTGTAAGGGCTCGGCAGCATCACGGCCCGCACCCGATCTGCACCCAGCGCATCCACCGCGATCGCCGCCGAAAGCGCGCTGTCGATGCCGCCGGAAAGCCCCAATATCACGCCGGGAAAACCGTTCTTGCGCACGTAATCGCCCAATCCCAGCACCAGGCAGCGATACGTGCTCTCCCGCGCATCCGCTTCCGCCGGCAGCGCCTGCTGCGCGCAAACCAGCCGGTCGCCCTCGCGCCGCCATTCGGTGATCGCCAGCGCCGGCTCGAACGAGGGCAGCAGCGCGGCCAGGCTCCGATCCGGATTAAGAACAAAACTCGCGCCGTCGAAAACCAGCTCGTCCTGGCCGCACACCTGCGCGCAGAACACGAAAGCCAGCCCCGTCTCCACCACCCGGTTCAGCGCCAACTGGATGCGCCGGCCAGATTTGCCGTCCTCGTAAGGCGAACCGTTGATCGACAGCAGCAGCTCGGCACCGGTTTCGGCCAGCGTCTCCGCCACATGCGGAAACCACCAATCCTCGCAGATCATCAGTCCCAGCCGATACCCCCGGAACACCGCCGGCCCGGCAACCGGCCCCGGCGCGAACACGCGCTTGTCGTCGAACACACCATAATTCGGCAGCTCGTGCTTCGCCCGCTGCGCCACGATCTTGCCGCCATCCAGCAGGAATGCCGCGTTGCGCACCCGGCCCGCTTCCGCCCACGGCCCACCCACGATCAGCCCCGGCCCGCCATCTTCCGTATCGCGCGCCAGCACCCCGATCGCCGCCTCGCACGCCGCGATAAACGCCGGCTTCAGCACCAAATCCTCCGGCGGATACCCGGCGATCGAAAATTCCGGCGTCACCACCAGCTGCGCCCCCAGCGCCGCCGCCTCACAGCGGGCGGCACGGATACAAGCCAGGTTGCGATCGATCTGGCCCTCATGCGGGTTGAGCTGCGCCAGCGCGATCCGAAGCGGTTCCATGCCGGGTAGATAAGTCGCGCCGGGCGCCGCCGGAACCACTCCAACCGCGATCGCCCGAGCGGAGGCACGGCTTTGATGATTTCACCCCAGTCGCGATCCGCTCTAGGAAGCGCGGATGCGCCTTACCCGCCTGCTGCCCGTTCTGCTGATCTTGCTGGTGCTCGCCGGGGGCGCCATTCTGGCATTCGCCAACCTCGCCAGCCCCGCCCAGCTCGCCGCCGCGCTGCAGACCGCCGCGCGCGATGCCACTGGCCGGGCGCTCACCATTGCCGGCCCCGTGCAGCTCACGGCCGGCCTCTCGCCACATTTGCGCGCCGAAACCCTGTCGCTTGCCAACCCCGATGGCGCGTCCCGGCCCGCCATGGCCACGGCCGCCCGGCTCGATGCCGATCTGGCGCTGCTGCCGCTGCTCACTGGCCAGATCGTGCTGGAACACCTCACGCTCACCGGCCTGGACGCGAAGCTGGAACGCCTGCCCGATGGCACGCCGAACTGGCGATTTCCCACCGCCCGCAACCCGCTCTACGGCGGTGGTGGCGGCGGCGCGAATGCCGCGGCCGACCTGCACGACATCGTCGCCGAGGGCGGCCGGCTCACCTATGTGCCCGCGCCCAGTGGCCTGATCGCCACGCCCACGCTGTCGCTGCCGTTCGACCGTCTCCGATGGTCCGCGGAAAGCCAAACGGCGCTGCAGCGCGTGGCGCTGCGCGGCACGCAAGGCGGCGTCGATTACACCGTGAAGATCGAGGCCGGCTCGCTCGACAGGCTCGGCGGCGGTCCGGTCGCGGCGCTCTCCGGTTCATGGCCGCTCACCATCGATGCCGCCGCCGCCGGCGCCACGCTGCACATCGAAGGCGGCTTCGTCCATCCCGACGAGGCTCGCGCCTACGATTTCCGCGCCACCGCCAATGTGCCGGAGCTCGAGGCGCTCCAGCCACTTATTCCGGGCACAAAACTGCTGCCGCTGCGCGAGGTGAACTTCACCACCCGCCTCACCGACGGCAGCACCGGCGTGCTCCGCACCGAGGGCCTGTCGCTGCATGCCGCTGCCGCGGACCTCACGCAGGCGGTTCCCGGGCTGCTGCTGAAAGAGGCGGTGCTCTCCGCGCCCGGCCCCGGCCAGCTCGCGCAGTTCGACATCGACGGCACCTATCAGGGCGCGGCGCTGCGCCTGTCCGGCACCGCGACCCAGCCCGACGTGCTCAGCCTCGCCGCGCCCATCCAGGTGGCGCTGGCGGCCACGGCGGGCGAGGCGAATTTCAGCGCGCGCGGCACCATCCCATCGAGCCTCGGCGGCCAAGGGCTCGATCTCACCGTCTCGGCCCGCGCGCCGGAATTGGAAGCGCTGTCGCCGCTGCTCGGCCGCAACCTGCCCGCGGCCCACGATCTCACCTTCGATGCCAAGCTAGGCGACGCCGGCTTCCGGCTGCGCGGCGTGGCACTGCGCAATCTGCGCCTCGCCTCCTCGATCGGCGACCTTTCCGGCAACGTGACGGCCGCCTGGTCGCCGGTGCTCGATCTCAACGGCACGCTGCAATCCAGCAATTTCGATATCGACGCGCTCGGCCTCAGCCTGCACCGCGACACGCCGGAGCCGATGCCGGGGGCGGAGCCTGTGTCGCAGCCAAAACTGTTTTCCGACAAGAAGCTGCCGTTCGCGCTGCTGCGCGGCGCCGATTCCGATCTCACTGTGACGGCCGCGCAACTTAAAGCGGGCGGCGACCACTATCGCGATGTGCAGTTCACGCTGGCCAGCCACGAAGGCCGCCTTACGCTGAACCCGCTCCGCCTCACCGCGCCGCAGGGCCTGATCGTCGGCGGCCTCACCATCGACGCTTCGGGCGAAACCCCCGCGGTCGCCGCCTCGCTGCGCTCGCCCGCGCTTTCGGCCGCGGCGCTCACGGCACTGTTCGGCTCGGAAGCCGACGCCAGCGGCACCATGCAGATCGATGCGCAGCTCAGCGGCACCGGCCAGAGCCCGGCCGCGCTCGCCGCCTCGCTCGGCGGCCATGTCGGCATCGCAATGGTGAACGGCCGCATTTCCGACACGCTGATCCAGAGCTGGCTCGGCAACGCGCTGGCCGCGTCCGGCATCCCGCCGCTCACCGAAGGCGACACCGATGTTGCCTGCCTGGCGCTGCGCGCCGATTTCCGCAACGGCACCGGCACACTGCGCACGCTGGCACTGGATTCGCCGCAGCTCACGCTCCAAGGCTCGGGGCAATTCAATCTCGCGGACGAAACAGTAAACCTGCACTTGCGCCCGCAGGCCGTAACCGGCGGCACCACGCTCGCCTCGCCCGTTGCCATCACCGGCACATTCCAGGATCCGCACGCCGCGCTCGATGCCGCCATGCCCGGCGGACGTTACGGCATCACCATCGGCGGCCGCGCCAACCGAAGCTGCGTCAGCGCACTCAGCCTCGCCCGCAACGGCCTCCCCGGCCCCGTGCCCAGCATCGCGCTCCCCACGCCCAACGTGCCGCAGCCCGGCGCGAAGCGGCCAGTCGATCTGCTTCAGGGCATCATTCATTGAGGAGGAAAGCCGGCCGCTACTGCAAAGAGCACCGAATGTGGACTGCCGCTCGCGGCCGCCGGTGGAAATACGCAAGGCGTTCCTCACACTGCTGCTCGCACCACCACGTCCTCTCGGACATCCCGAAAAGCCGAGCGCGAAGTCGGCATCCATGATCGTTATGATATCGGATCGCCTAAACCCATGATCAGCGTCTTCGACCTCTTCAAGATCGGCCTCGGCCCCTCCTCGTCGCACACCATGGGCCCAATGCTCGCCGCCGCCGCGTTCGCAGCCGCGCTCGCCGAAAACGGCCAGCTTCCCGAAACTCAAAGCGTTCAGGTCACGCTTTACGGCTCACTCGCCTGGACTGGCCATGGCCATGCCACCGATCGCGCCATCCTGCTTGGACTCTCCGGCTGCCGGCCCCGCACCGTCGATCCCGACCGCGCCGATGAGATCGTTGCCGCCATCCACGAGAGCCGCAAACTCACGCTCGCCGGCCGCCACAGTGTCGATTTCAATTCAACAACCGATCTGCGCTTCGACAAGATCACGCCCGCGCCGCGCCACCCGAACACGCTCGCACTCGAAGCCCGCAATGCAGCGGGCCAGACGATCGCGGCCGAACGCTGGTGCTCGGTCGGCGGCGGCTTCATCGTCCGCGAGGCCGAGCTCGACGCCCCATCGCCGCCGCAAGAAGCCGCCATCCCGCACCCCTTCGTATCCGGAACGCAATTGCTCCGGATTGGCGAAGCGGCAAATGCCAGCATCGCCGAACTCATGCTGGCCAACGAACGCGCGCTGCGCCCGGAGGCCGAAATTGCCGCCGGCCTCGCCGAAATCGACGCCGCCATGATGGCCTGCATCGATCGCGGGCTAACCCGCACCGGCACGCTTCCCGGCGGCTTGAACGTCAAACGCCGCGCCCCCGCGCTGCTGGAACGCCTGCGCCAGCGCCGCCACTCCAACCAGCGCCTGCCGCACGAGGCCATGGATTGGGTGAGCCTCTATGCCATCGCCGTGAACGAGGAAAATGCCGCCGGCGGCCGCGTCGTCACCGCCCCCACCAACGGCGCCGCCGGCGTGATCCCCGCTGTGCTGCGCTACTGGCGCGAAAACACCACCGGCGATGTGGAGGAAGGCATCCGCAACTTCCTGCTCACCGCCACCGCAATCGGTGCGCTGATTAAACTGAATGCGTCCATCTCCGGCGCCGAAGTGGGCTGCCAGGGCGAAGTGGGCGCCGCCTGCGCCATGGCCGCCGCCGGCCTCGCCGCCGTGCTCGGCGGCAGCAACGCGCAGATCGAGAACGCCGCCGAAATTGCCATGGAACACCACCTGGGCATGACCTGCGATCCGATCGGCGGCCTGGTGCAGATCCCCTGCATCGAACGCAACGCATTCGGCGCGGTGAAGGCCATCAACGCCGCCTCGCTGGCACTTGCCGGCACCGGCGAACACCACGTCTCGCTCGATCGCGTGATCGCCACCATGCGCGCGACGGGTGCCGATATGCAGGCGAAATACAAGGAGACCGCCGCGGGCGGGTTGGCTGTCAACTTTATCGAGTGTTGAAGACTGGAGGAAAGACTCTTCTTTCTTGAAAGAAGGAAGCAAAGAACGTTCATCGGTTCAGGGCTTGCGCACTTCGTTGATCGCCTGCAACAACTTGGCGGCGCCGAACGGTTTGGCAATGAAGCGCTCGCGCGCTGAGAGGCCGGAAAGCCCGGTGTAGCGGCCGCTGATATAAACCACCGCCACTTCCGGCCGCTTCGCCCGTATCGCGCGGCTCAACGCCAGGCCGTCCATGCCGGGGCCCAGGTTGATGTCGGTCACCAGCACCTCCGGGCCCTCGCCGTTCAGCAGTGCCAGGGCGCCCTCGGCCGAAGCCGAGCGCCGAAGGTCAAATCCCGCATCGCCCAGCACCTCGGCCAGGCTGTCCAGGATCAATTCGTCGTCTTCCACCAGAAGAATGTGCAAATCTAAACCGCCCGGCCGATAATCGCGCCACTGTGCCGCAGCGCGCGCCGCCGGCCACTACAAAAGCCCGCGATGGCCAATCCACCGACTGGCCCGCGCGACTAAAGCGTGTCGTCGCGCGTGAAGGCGCGATAGGCAACCGTGGTGAACGTGTCGCGCACGCCATCCACCGTCTGGATGCTTTCGGTGACGAACCGGCCGATATCGGCATCTGGCGGCAGGCTGCAACGTAGGATCAGGTCCCACCGCCCGGAGGTGGAATACACTTCCGGCGTCGGTTCCAATTCGTCGCTGAGCTTCACCGCCACCTCGTAGGCGCGGCCCAGCTCGCATTTCACTTGCACGAAAATCGTCTTCACGCCGCCACCCCATGGCAGAAACCTGGTGGAGCCGAGGGGAATCGAACCCCTGACCTCCTGAATGCCATTCAGGCGCTCTCCCAACTGAGCTACGGCCCCGGCGCGGGAGCGGGCATATAGAAGCGGGCCGCCACGCTCTGCAAGCTAGCGGTGCCGCCATGCAGGCGGGCGTTTCTCGATAAAGGCCGCCATGCCCTCCTTCTGGTCCGCGGTCGCGAACAGCGCGTGGAACAGCCGGCGCTCCGCCCGTATGCCTTCGGCCAGCGGCAGCTCGAACGCGCGGTTCACTGCTTCCTTCACCGCCCGCGCCGCCGAGCGCGACATGCCGGCGATGGTGGCCGCCACGGCCATGGCCTCCGGCATCAGCCGCTCGGCCGGCACCACGCGGGATACCAGGCCCACGCGGTCGGCCTCGGCCGCATCGATGGTGCGGCCGGTGAGGCACAGCTCCATCGCGCGCGCCTTGCCGACGGCGCGCGCCAGGCGCTGCGAGCCGCCCATGCCGGGCATCACGCCCAGCTTGATTTCCGGCTGGCCGAATTTTGCCGTGTCGGCCGCGATCAGCACATCGGCCATCATGGCCAGCTCGCAGCCGCCGCCCAGCGCGTGCCCGGCAACCGCCGCCACAATCGGCGTGCGCACGCGCCCCACCGCGTCCCAGCCGCCGAACCAGTCGGCTTCCGCCATGTCGGCCGCACTCTGCGGCGCCATTTCCTTGATATCCGCGCCAGCCGCGAAAGCTCGATCGGACCCGGCGAGCACGATGCAGCCGATGGCCGGATCGGCATCGAACGCGGCCAGCGCCGCGGTGAGTTCCCGCATCACCTGCAGATTGAGCGCATTGAGCGCCTGCGGCCGGTTGAGCGTGACAACGCCAACCCGGCCGTCGGTTCTCAGCAGCAGCGTTTCCGGAACGGTGTCCATTACTCTTCCACAATAACTATGGAAGCACCCCGAGTTGCCGGCGTGCAGTTCCACCCGCCAGCATCTGCAAACCAGCAACTAGCAACTAGTTATAAGGCTTCAGTTCGAACAGCCTGTCGAGGTAGTGCTTCATGCGGTTGTTCACGATCACGTGGCTCAGCGTGGTGTGGCCGCCGCAATCCTCCAGCGGCTCCATCTGCGTGCCGGGAACGTTGCGCAGCCGCTCGGCAAGCCACGCGTCGCGCTTGTGCTGCGGCGAATAGACAACCAGCAGGGAAGGGCGGGGGTGCATGGCGCGGTAAGGCGGCACCAGATCGATGGCCAGCGGCTTCGCCTTGGCATAAAGCCGCGCGAGCTGCGGGTATTTGCTCATGGGCGCGCCGGGATCGTCGTTCAGATCCAGCGTGGTGGGCGGGCTGAACAGCAACGCGCCGCTTGCCTTCATTTCCATGGCGTAGCGCAGCGCCGGATAGCCGCCGGCCGAGGCGCCGAAGCAGAAAATCTCCTCGCCGCCGAGTTCGTGGGCGATGCGCAGCAAGCCTTCGCTCACCGCTTCGATGGAAGTGCCGATGCCCTCGATGCCGGTGAGGCAGAAGCGTCGTTCGGGGTCGCGCACCGCAATCACATGCAGATCGGGATATTCCTGCAACGCCTCGGGCTGGCGGATATTGGCGATGTTGCCGTTGAAGCAGATCACCACGCGCTTGCAAGCGGTGCCGGCGCCCGCGGGTGCCACGATCAGCGTATGCTTTTCCGGGTCCGCGGCCGAGCCGTTGCGGCCGGCGGCGGAATCCAGCACCCGCCTCGCCACGGCCTCGCCGTCCCGCAGGCGTTCTCCCCAGGGTGGGCCTTCGGGAGCTTCTTCCGAAGCCGAATTTTCGCCCGTCGCCGCTATGCTGCCGGCCGACACTCTCGCTCTCCCTAACCGATGCCGGGCGTTGTCCGGCGGGCGCCCCCTACGCGATGGCGCCAATACGGCCTGCATACAGCTTGGCCGCTACTGCTGAAAGCTTGTCTCAAATAAGGGTTGCCCGAGTAAGGGTTGCCCGAGCTTTAATCCGGCCGCGGCCGGCTTCCGGCGCCGCACAGATGGCGGCGCCGGTGTATGCCTGCGTTACGTCGGAGCCAGTTACTTCAGGCCCTGGGCGTAGCCCTGAATGTTCATCAGCAGCGTGTTGCTCGAGTCGTTCACCGTCGCGCTGAACGTGCCGGTGGCCTGGCCGTTCACATACTTGCCGGTGCCGGACGAGATGTAGATCGGCGCGCTGATGCCGAACGGACCCGTCTTGGCGGTACCGATGCGGCAGCCGAGGCCGGTGAACGGCAGCGTGATCGTGCCCGGCTTCAGCGTGAGCACCACCACGCCGGTGGTGCCGAAGCATTCGCCGCCGCTGCCGTTGTTGATCGCCGTGCTGTCATCGGCGCTGACTTCCACCGTGAAGGTGCCCGGATAGGACACGTTCTTCACTTCAAGGCTTTGGAACGTCGTCGTGCCCGAGCCCGTGACGCAGCTGCACACGTCGCCCGTGTTGCAGGGGATGTCGGGACACGGATTAGCGTGCTCCACAATGCCGGTTCCGGCGGAGACGCCGAAATAGATGCGGCCGGTGGGTGCCGCGCTCGCATCGGTGAGCATCAGGCCCATGCCGAGCATGGAGCCGGCGCCGAGTGCCAGCTTCGTCCAGGAAACAAACCGGGTAACCATCATTGTCAAAACCTCCGGAAAAAAATTGCCGCGCCGCCCGTGTGCTCGCGGCCTCTGATCGTGCCTGAGATGAAAAGGCGACGGCCGAAACCGCCCGCTCGCAACCCAAATTTGCCCACGAAGCACCGTTGCGCTTATGGTCGGCCGACCGGGCCAGTGTCAAGCACGAAAACGCAGGTTTTCCGCGGCTCGAATGCGATTCGTCCGGCTTTTTTGCCGGCGCGCAAGAACCGCCTTTTTCGCCGGCGGGTTCACGCGATTTCCACGCCTACCGATTTGATCAGCGCCAGCAACGCCACCCCCGGCCGCAGCTCCAGCCGCCGCGCGGCATCGCCGGTGATCCGCGCCAGCAGCCGGCCAGGTCCGCAGGCCAGTTCCACGATCTCCGCGGAACCTTGCGCATCCTCCACCAGCTTCATCACGGTCGCGGGCAAGATGTTGTTCACGCTCGTTTCCGCCGGCGTTTCGCGGGCCAGGATGATCTCCCGCGCCGGCACACTCAGCCGCACCGCGGTACCCAGCGGGTGCGGCAGCAAGGGCACCAGGATGTCGGGGCCGTCGCAAGCGATCCGGGTCAGGCCACGGATCGGCAGGTGCTCCGCCACCCGGCCCAGCAGCACGCCGCCGGCATCGTTCCGCCGTGCCCAGGCCATATCGGCCCGGCCGGCAAGCTCGGGCAGCGGGCCCGACGCCGCCACCCGGCCGGCTTCGATCACCACCACGTGATCCGCGAGCCGGACGAGTTCGTCGCGCGCGTGCGTCACGTATAGGATAGGCAGGTCGCACCGGTCGGCGAGCTGCCGCAGGTAGGGCAGGAT
>CAXUEX010000102.1:0-10458 GCA_964250215.1 uncultured Acetobacteraceae bacterium
GATTGATGCAGGCCAGCTCGAACCGGCGGGGCGGCTGCTGCAAGGCGTGGTACAGCCCGGGGCCGCGCTGGCCTTCGAGCGCGGCCGGCTCGCCGAAGCCGCCGGGCGGTTCGAGGCGGCGCTGCTGCAATACCGGGAAGCGACGCGGCACGAACCGCGGCATGCCGCTTCGCGGTTGGCGACGGCGCGGCTGCTCGCCCGGCTCGGGCGCGCGGCGGAGGCCGCGGCGGCATTCGCGGCGCTGCTGAAACGCGAACCGGGAAGCGCGCCGGCACTGGCGGACTACGCGTGGTTCCTGGGCAGCCGGCACCGCTATCGCGAGGCGCTGGCGATCTACGACCGGCTGGAGGCCGGGGGCGCCGACATGCTGCGCGAGATCGCCATGCTGGCGCTCGGCTTTGCGCATGTCTGCGACTGGTCGGCTCGCGCGACGCTGCGCGAGCATCTGCGGGCGCGGTTCGCCAGCGAACGGCCCGGCGTGGCCGATGCGTATGCGTTGTTCTGTCTGGATGACGATCCGGTAATGCACCGATCTATGGCGGTGTGCATCGCGGGCGCCATCGCGCGGCACTCGGCTGGCATGGCGCGGCCAGCTTCGCGAGAAGTGCGGCGCGAGGGACGGTTGAAGATCGGCTATCTCTGCGGCGACCTGAACCAGCACGCGACATCGCTGCCGCTGGCCGGCGTGATCGAGGCACACGATCGTGAGCGCTTCGAGATCGTCGCCTACGATTACAGCGGGGAAGATGGATCGGAAATCCGTGGGCGCACGAAGCTTGCGTTCGAGCGGTTCGAGAGCCTGGGCGCGGAGACGCCGGCGCAGAGCGCGGCGCGGATTGCCGCGGACGGGATTGATATCCTGGTAGATTTGAACGGCTACACGGAACGCACGCGCAGCGAAATCCTGGCCTTGCGGCCGGCGCCGATCCAGGTGAATTTTCTTGGCTACGTTGGCACGCAGGCGGGTGGCTGGACGGATTACGTGATTGCCGACCGGCATGTGCTTCCCGCATCCGAGTTGGCGAACTGGAGCGAGCAGCCGGTGTGGATGCCGGCGAGCTGCTATCCGAGCGACCGTTTTCGGCCACTGCCGCCGGCGCAGGGCGAGCGCGCGTCATACGGGCTGCCAGCGGACGGCTTCGTGTTCGGCTGCTTCAACAATCCGTTCAAGCTCTCGCCAGAATTTTTTACGATCTGGATGCGGCTGCTGCTGGGGGTGCCGGGCAGCGTGCTTTGGCTGTACGAAGGCAATGCGCTGATGGCGGCCAATTTGCGGCTAGAGGCGGCGGCGGCAGGCGTCGATCCGGCGCGGTTGGTGTTCGCGCCGGCGGCGACGCTGGACGTGCATATCGCGCGCCATGCGTGCCTGGACCTGTTCCTGGATACCTCGCCGTACGGCGCGCACACTACCGGCGCCGATGCGCTTTGGGCCGGTGTGCCGATGGTGGCGTTCTGCGGCCGCGCGTTTCCGGCGCGGGTGGGGGCCAGCCTGCTGCATGCGGTGGGGCTGCCGGAGCTGATTGCGGAGTCGCTGGAGGCACACGAGGCGCTGGCCTTGTCGCTGGCATCCGACCCGGCGCGGCGGGCGCGGCTGCGCGCGCACCTGGTCGCGGCGCGGCAGGAGTCGCGGCTGTTTGATGCGTCGGCTTTCGCGCGCGCGCTGGAGCGGGGGTATCTTGCGATGGCAGAGCGCGGCCGCGCCGGGCTGGCGCCGGCACCGATCGATCTGGCGGGAGAGCCGGCATGACGCGGCCGCGGTTCGATCTGCTAGGCGTGGGCAATGCGATCGTCGATGTAGTTTCGGCATCGGATCATGCATTTCTCTCGAAGCACGACATGCGACCGGGCGGGATGCGGCTAATCGATGCGGCGCAGGCGGAAGTGCTGTATGCCGCGATGCCGCCGGGCCAGGAGAGCAGCGGCGGGTCGGCGGCGAATACCTGCGCGATGGCCGCGTGGCTCGGCGCGCGGGTGGCCTATATCGGCAAGGTGGCCGACGATGCGCTGGGCGCGACGTTCCGCCGGGATATCGCGGCCGCGGGCGTGCATTTCCCCAGCGCGCCGCTACGCGAGGGCGCGCCCACCGCGCGCTGCCTGATCTTGGTGACGCCCGACGGGCAGCGCACGATGAACACGTATCTCGGCGCTTCGGTGGCGTTCGCCGAGGCGGATCTGGACGCGGCGCCGATCGCCGAGGCCGCGGTGGTGTATCTGGAGGGATATCTGTTCGATCCGCCGGCCGCGCAGGCGGCATTCCGTCGCGCGGCGCGGCTGGCGCGACAGGCGGGGCGCAGCGTGGCGTTGTCGCTCTCCGACCCGTTCTGCGTCGATCGGCACCGTGCGGCGTTCCGCGAATTTCTCGGCGAAGTGGATATTCTGTTCGCGAACGAGGCGGAGATTACGAGTCTTTACGAAACGAACGCGTTCGACGACGCGATGGCCGCGGTGCGGCAGGATATCCCGCTGACGGCGCTGACGCGGAGCGAGGCGGGGAGCGTGATCGTGCACGGGGCAGAGACAGTGCTGGTAGCTGCCCAGCCCACGCGCGTGGTGGACACGACGGGGGCGGGCGATGCGTATGCGGCGGGCTTCCTGACCGGGCTGGCGGCAGGGCGGGACCTGGCCGGTTGCGGCAGGCTGGGAAGTCTGGCGGCGGCGGAGGTGATTTCGCATTACGGGGCGCGGCCGCCGGCGGCCGGCAATGCCTGATTTCGCAAGGATCGGATTGATCCGCCGTCAGATCGCCGGGCCCGCCTCCACCGCGGCCACATCCAGCAGACGTTCGATGACCTCTGGCTCCTGCGCGCCGGCGATCGCGTGCGTGCCGGCGACCACGAAGCAGGGGACGCCATTGATGCCGAGGCGGTGGGCGCGGAGGTTGTCGGCGTGCACCGCGTCGATGTCCCCGTCGCCGGCAAGATAGCCGCGGGCGGCGGCGCTGCGCAGGCCGCAACTCGCGGCTATGGCCGCAAGCACGTTCACGTCGCCGATATCGCGGCCGTCGGTGAAATGCGCGGCGAACACCGCCTCCACGAGCGCGTCGGCGCGGCCGAAGCGGGCACCCCAGCGCACCAGCCGGTGCGCATCCACGCTGCTCGGCGTGCGCCGGATGCGGTCGAAGCGGAACATCACGCCCTCGGCGCGGCCGATTTCGGCGATCGAACCGTAAAGCCGGCGGGCGCGTTCCTCGCCGCCGAATTTGCGCAGCACGTAATCGGCGCGTGGCATCCCGGCGCGGGGCATGTCAGGGTTCAGCAGAAAGGGCCGCCAGGTGAGGTCCACCAGCAGGTCTGGACGGCGTGCGACCGAGCGGAACAGGCGGCGCACGCCGAGATAGCACCAGGGGCAGACGAGGTCGTGCACCACCTCGATGGCCAGCCGGGCGGGCGTGGGAGCCAGGACATTCACGCGCCTATTCTAGCCTGGGCGGGCGAGCAAACCCAGCGGTTCGGAGACAGCCGATGATCGAAGTTTGGGAACTGGCCGGCATCGATCCGGCGCATCGGTTCAGCCCGTTCTGCTGGCGGACGCGCATGGCGCTGGCGCATAAAGGGCTGGAACCCGCGACCCACGCTTGGCGGTTCGGAGAGGCGGACAGCCTGCCGGGAGCGCCCCAGCAACGCACCGTGCCGGTAATGAGGGACGGGGGTATGATAGTGGCCGATTCCAGCGGCATAGCACACTATCTTGAGACGCACTATGAGAACCGACCCAGCCTGTTCGGCGGTCCTGTGGGCGAAGCCCATGCGCGGTTCGTGGTGGCCTGGGCGGATACGGTGCTGCAGCCAGCGATTTTCCCGATCGTGGCGCCCGATGTGGCGCGGTTCGTGCGGCCCGAGGCGTTGCCCGAATGGCGGGCGGCGCGCGAGGCGCGGCTGGGCATGACGTTGGAGGCGGCGCGGGTGCGGCGGGGCGAATTCCTGCCGGCGTTGAACCGGGCGCTGCTGCCGGCGCGGCGCGCGCTGGAACCGGGCGGGTTCTTCGGCGGCAATGAGCCGAGCTATGCCGATTATGCGGTGTTCGGCGCCTTCCAGTGGGCACGGCTTACTTGTCCGGTGGAGCTGCTGGCCGAAGACGACGCGCTGCGTGGCTGGCGCGAGCGGGTTTTGGATCTGTTCGACGGTCTAGCGCGACAGGCGGCGCATCCGAAGCTGGAAGAAGCTGCATGAAGCGGTTCTGGTCGCACGCCACGGCCGAGGGCACGCAGGTGCGATTGGATGCGAAGCCGTTGCGCGCGCCAGAAGGCCAGGTGCTGGAGTTCCGCACGCCACGACTGGCGCAGGCCGTTGCGGCGGAGTGGGACGGGGTGCAGGGGGCGGTAGCGCGGGACCGGTTGATCCTGACGCAGCTTGCGATGACGGCGGCTCTGCGCGTGGCGATCGATCCGGCGGGCGCGCGGGCGGCGCTGGGGCGGTACGCCGAGCACGATCTGCTCTGCTACCGGGCGGCAGCGCCGGCGCCGTTGGTGCGGCTTCAGGCCGAGGCGTGGGATCCTTGGCTGAACTGGGCGGAGGCACGTTTCGGGGCGCGGCTGGTAATAGCGGAAGGGGTCGTGCCGGTGGCGCAGCCGTCCGCGGCGTTGCTGGCAATGCAATCGGCGCTGGCCGCGCTGGACGCGGACGTGCTGGCAGCTTTGGGCGTGTTGGTGCCGGCGCTGGGCAGCCTAGTGCTGGGCCTGGCGGTTGCGGAAGGCGCCATTGCGGCGGAAGCGGCGCACGATGTGTCGCTGGTGGACGAGTATTTCCAGCAATCGCTGTGGGGCCAGGACGCGCAAGCGGCCGAGCGCCAGGCGGCGCTGCGCCGGGATATCGAGGGGGCGGCGTGCTACTTGGCGCTGGCAAAGGTTTGAAAGCAAAGCATTTGCGCATTTCGGGCCAGGTGCAGGGGGTGGGCTACCGCGACTGGATGGTGGGAGAAGCGAAGCGGCTTGGCCTGTTCGGTTGGGTGCGTAATGCGGGCGGCGACGTGGAGGCGTTGATCTACGGCGAGATCGACGCGGTGGAGGAGATGCTGCGGCATTGCCGCCAGGGCCCGCGTGGCGCCCGGGTGAGCGGCATCGAGGAGGAGATCGCCGAGCCGCCGGAAGAGGACGCATTTCTGCGGCTGGCCTCGTCGCGCGGCTGATCAACGCCCCCCTGGCACGGGCAGAGCGATTTGGGCTAACTGCGCCGCTCGCCGGCGGGGCGGGCGTGGTGGAACTGGCAGACACGCCAGATTTAGGTTCTGGTGGCGCAAGCCGTGGGGGTTCAAATCCCTCCGCCCGCACCAGTCGCGCGGCTTTCTGATCAGGACACAGTAATGCAGGTCACCGAAACGCTTTCCGATGGACTTCGCCGCGGCTTCGCCATCACCGTTCCGGCGGCGGAGATCGACCGCCAGGCGCAGGTGAAGCTCGCCGACCTTTCAAAGACGCTGCGGCTGCCGGGTTTCCGACCCGGAAAGGTGCCGCTGAACCTGGTGCGCAAGCGGTTCGGCGGCTCGGTGCTGGCGGAAGTGATGCAGAGCGAGGTGGACCGAGCTTCCGGCCAGGTTATCGAGGAGCGGGGTTTGCGCCCGGCCGGGCAGCCGCGCATCGCGCTGACGGGCGAGGCGCCAAAGATTGCGAGCGGCGAGGCGGGCGACCTTTCGTTCAGCCTGGAGCTTGATCTGCTGCCCGAGATCGCGGCGCCGGATCTGGCGGCGATTTCGCTTACCCGTCTGCGGGCAGAGGTCGAAGCCGGGAAGGTGGAGGCGGCGCTGCAGCGGATCGCGGTGCAGCAGGGCACGAGCGAGCCCATCGAAGATCGCGGCGCCGAGGCGGGGGACCGGCTGATGGCGGATTTCACCGGCAGCGTCGGCGGCGTGCCGTTCCAGGGCGGCAACGGCACGGATGTGAGCATTGAGGTGGGCGGCGAGGGCTTCATCCCGGGCTTCACCCAGCAGCTCGATGGCATGAAGCCGGGCGACTCGCGCACCATCGAGGTGACGTTCCCGGCCGAGTATCCGGTGGCCGAGCTGGCGGGGAAGCCGGCGAGCTTTGCGATCGTGGCCAAGGCGCTGAACCGCGTGGTGCCGGCCGCAATCGACGATGCGCTGGCCGAAAAGCTGGCGTTCGGCGATCTGGCGGAGCTGCGTGCGGCGGTGACGACGCAGATGCAGCGCGAGCTGGACCAGATGTCGCGGCTGCGCATCAAGCGCGAACTGCTCGATGCGTTGGCGGCGACCGCCGATTTTCCGGCGCCGGAGAACCTGGTGGCGGCGGAGTTCGAGGCGATCTGGCAGCGTGTGCAGGCCGATCGCGCGGCGGGCCGTGAGGACGACGAGGACCGCGGCAAGGACGAGGCGACGTTGCGCGCCGAGTATCGCGCGATCGCCGAGCGGCGGGTTCGGCTGGGGCTGCTGCTTTCGGAGATCGGCCGGGCGAACAATGTTCAGGTGGAGCAGAGCGAACTGAACTTGGCGCTGCGCAACGAGGCAATGCGGTATCCTGGCCAGGAACAGCAGGTGATCGAGTTCTTCCGCAAGACTCCGGGTGCGTTCGAGCAGCTTCGCGGCCCGATCTTCGAGGACAAGGTCGTGGATTTCATCTTGGCATCGGCCCGCGTGAAGGAGCGGGCGGTAAGTCCCGAGGCGCTTGCGCAGGCGGCCGCTGAGGGTGGCACGGGCAAGCTGCCGGAGGAGCGGCCCGAGGCGCTTTCGGGGGCGCCGGACGACGCCGCGGGATCGCCGGAGCCGGCCGAGGCTGGAACCTGACCGCTGATCGCCTATCTGTCAGCCCCGGCCGGTTCCGGCCCTGGTCTTCCCCTGAACCGGCAATCGGCCGAGGAGCGCGCATGCGGGATCGTGATCCCATCGAGGTATATAGCCAGGCACTGGTGCCGATGGTGGTGGAGCAGACCGCCCGGGGCGAGCGCGCCTTCGACATCTACTCGCGGCTGCTAAAGGAGCGGATCATCTTCCTCACCGGGCCGGTGTTCGACCAGATGAGCGCGCTGATCTGCGCCCAGCTCCTGTTTCTCGAGAGCGAGAGCCCGTCCCGCGATATTTCGTTTTATATCAACAGTCCCGGCGGGGTTGTTTCGGCTGGGCTGGCGATCTACGACACCATGCAGTACGTGCGCTGCCCCGTGAGCACGGTGTGCATCGGCCAGGCCGCGAGCATGGGTTCGCTGCTGCTGGCCGCGGGGGCGAAGGGCAAGCGGTATGCGTTGCCGAACAGCCGGGTGATGGTGCACCAGCCGAGCGGCGGGGCGCAGGGGCAGGCGGCGGACATCGAGATCCAGGCGCGCGAGATCCTGACGTTGCGGCACCAGCTCAATGAAATCTACCAGCGGCACACGGGGCAAACCCTGGTGGATATCGAGGCGAAGCTGGAGCGGGACACCTATATGTCGGCTGGGGAAGCACAAACCTTCGGCATCGTGGATGCGGTGGTGGAGAACCGGCCGCAGACGGCGGAAGAGGCAGCGAAACCTTGAGTTGTGGCTTCGGCGCCGCGCCGGGGCCGGCGTTCTTGTGGTTTGCGAAGGCGCGGGCGTAGTATTCCGCGTTATGGCCCAGGGGTGAGGCCCCGGGGCGGGAGACGGCATTGAGCAAGTCCGGCGATCAAAAGAACACCCTTTACTGCTCGTTTTGCGGCAAGTCGCAGCACGAGGTGCGCAAGCTTATTGCGGGCCCGACCGTGTTCATTTGCGACGAATGCGTCGAGCTGTGCATGGACATCATCCGCGAGGAGCACAAGACGCACCTGGTGAAGGCGCGCGACGGCGTTCCCACACCGAAAGAAATCTGTCGTGTGCTGGACGATTACGTGATCGGCCAGGCGCACGCCAAGAAGGTGCTGTCTGTGGCGGTGCACAACCACTACAAGCGGCTGGCGCACGCGCAGAAGAACAACGATATCGAGATCGCGAAATCCAACATCCTTTTGGTGGGGCCGACCGGATCGGGCAAGACGCTGCTGGCACAGACGCTGGCGCGCATCCTGGACGTGCCGTTCACGATGGCGGATGCAACCACGCTCACCGAAGCGGGATACGTGGGCGAGGATGTGGAGAACATTATCCTCAAGCTGCTGCAATCGGCCGATTACAACGTGGAGCGGGCGCAGCGCGGCATCGTTTATATCGACGAGGTGGATAAGATCAGCCGCAAGTCGGACAACCCGACGATCACGCGGGACGTGTCAGGCGAGGGCGTGCAGCAGGCGCTGCTGAAGATCATGGAGGGCACGGTGGCCTCGGTGCCGCCGCAGGGCGGGCGCAAGCACCCGCAGCAGGAATTCCTGCAGGTGGACACGACGAACATCCTGTTCATCTGCGGCGGCGCGTTCGCTGGGCTGGAGAAGATCATCGGCGCGCGCGGCAAGGGATCGGGCATGGGCTACGGCGCCGATGTGCGCGATCCTGACGAGCGGCGGACCGGGCATATGCTGCGCGACGTGGAGCCCGAGGATCTGTTGAAATTCGGGCTTATCCCGGAGTTCATCGGCCGTCTGCCGGTGGTGGCGACGCTGGAGGATCTGGACGAGCAGGCGCTGATCGAGATTCTAACCAAGCCGAAGAACGCGCTGGTGAAGCAGTATGGCCGCCTGTTCGAGATGGAGGGGGTGAAGCTCTCTTTCACCGAGGACGCGCTGAAATCGGTGGCGACGCGGGCGATTGCGCGGCGCACCGGTGCGCGCGGGCTGCGCTCGATCATGGAAAGCATTCTGCTGGCCACGATGTTCGATCTGCCCGGGCTGGATGAGGTCGATGAAGTGGTGATCAACCGCGAGGTGGCAGAGGGTAGGGCCAACCCGTTGTTCACTTACAGCAAGGAAAAGTCCAAGGAGCGCGCGGAAGGCGGCGCGTGATGCGCCGCCGGCTTGCCGGTTCCCTTGTGCCGGCGTCGTCGCGCCCGATATCCCGATTAATCCGGAAGCCTGCCGTGCCGCGTATGGGCGGTGGGATTCCCGACTGTCCCTAGAGGAGGTCTGTTATGGCGGAACAGAAGGCCCGGAATGCGGGCGAGACGCTGGCGGTGCTGCCGCTGCGCGACATCGTGGTTTTTCCGCACATGATCGTGCCGCTGTTTGTCGGTCGCGAGAAATCGGTGCGGGCGCTGGAAGCGGTGATGAAGGAGGACAAGCAGATCCTGCTCGTGGCGCAGAAAAATGCCGCGCAGGACGATCCTTCAGCCGACGATATTTATCGTGTGGGCACGGTTTCCACGATCCTGCAGCTTCTCAAGCTGCCCGACGGCACTGTGAAGGTGCTGGTGGAGGGGGGCAGACGCGCCCGCGTGACCGGCTTCAAGGAGACCGAGGCCTATTTTGAAGCGTATGTGGAAGAGTTGCCGGAACCGGAGACCGAGAAGCGCGAGCTGGAGGCGTTGGGCCGCACGGCGGTGGGGCAGTTTGAGCAGTATATCAAGCTGAACAAGAAAATTGCACCCGAGGTTCTGGTTAGCCTGAACCAGATCGAGGAGCCGTCGAAGCTCGCCGACACGATCGCCAGCCATCTCAACCTGAAGATCAGCGAGAAGCAGGAGCTGCTGGAAACGCAACGCGTGGGCGAGCGGCTGGAACGCGTGTTTGGCCACATGGAATCCGAAATCGGCGTGCTGCAGGTGGAGAAACGCATCCGCAACCGCGTGAAGCGGCAGATGGAGAAGACGCAGCGCGAATATTATCTCAACGAGCAGCTCAAGGCGATCCAGAAGGAGCTTGGCGAGGGTGAGGACGGTCGCGACGAGACCGCCGAGCTGGAAGAGAAGATCAAGAAGACGAAGCTATCCACCGAAGCGCGCGAGAAGGCGGTGGCGGAGCTGAAGAAGCTGCGCACGATGAGCCCGATGAGCGCGGAAGCGACGGTAGTGCGCAACTACCTCGACTGGATGCTCTCCATACCGTGGAAGAAGCGCAGCAAGGTGCGCAACGACGTGGTGGCGGCGGGCGAGGTGCTGGATGCCGATCATTACGGTCTCGAGAAGGTCAAGGAACGCATTCTGGAATATCTTGCCGTGCAGTCGCGCAGCAGCAAGGTGCGCGGGCCTATCTTGTGCCTGGTGGGGCCGCCCGGCGTGGGCAAGACCTCGCTCGGCAAATCGATCGCGCGCGCCACGGGGCGCAGCTTCGTGCGGATGTCGCTGGGCGGCGTGCGCGACGAAGCGGAGATCCGCGGGCACCGGCGCACCTATATCGGCTCCATGCCTGGCAAGGTGATCCAGGGCATGAAGAAGGCGAAGACCAGCAACCCGCTGTTCCTCCTCGACGAGATCGACAAACTGGGCAACGACTGGCGCGGCGATCCCACGAGCGCGCTGCTGGAAGTTCTTGATCCAGAACAGAACAGCACGTTTGCGGACCACTACCTGGAGGTAGATTATGATCTTTCTGACGTGATGTTTGTGACCACAGCGAACAGCCTGCGCATGCCGCAGCCGCTGCTGGACCGCATGGAGATCATCCGCATCCCCGGCTACACCGAGGACGAGAAG
>CAXUEX010000103.1:0-10443 GCA_964250215.1 uncultured Acetobacteraceae bacterium
GCGGAGAACGCCGGCACCGCAAGCGCCGAGGCAAACAGCCGCAGCCACAGCGGCCCCAGCCGCCGGTGCATGGCCAGCCGCCACGCCCACAGCAGCGCCGCCAGCACCGGCAGCCCGCCAGCCACGCCGAAGCCCTGCAGCAGCAGATCGGCCGCGCCAGCCCCGGCCGGCCCGGCGATGTTCGTCACGGGTTGCGAAGTGGCCGTGTTCAGCGATGGGTCGCGCGGATTGTAGGTGATCAGCGCCAGCAGCAGCGCGATGGCGGCCGCCGCCAGCGCCAGTCCGCCGAGTTCGGCGAAACGCCGCGTCGCCAGCGTGCGGATCGCGGGCGAAACCAGCCGGCGTTCGCGGCCACGCGCGGCAGCGGCGGCGCGGGCGGGGGCGGCACGTCCGCGGGCAACGGCTTGCATCGGCGGCTCCGGCTGGGCTCAGATTCTGGATCAAATGTAGCCCGTATCCCGCGGCGCCGCCTACCGCGTCGCGCGCGCCATCCACTTTCCCGCCAAGCTGTGGCAAGGGGCGCGCATCGCCCCCCAACGCGGACCCGCAAGATGCCCCTGCCGACCGCCGTCGCCGGCGCCCGATGACCGATCCGCTGCCGCTCGCGCAGGCGCTGCTCCGCTGCCGCAGCATCACGCCGGCGGATGACGGTGCGATGGCCGTGGTGGCCGAAGCCGCCGCCGCGCAGGGTTTCACGATAGCGCGGCTGGATTTCGCCGGCACGCCCAATCTCTTCGCCCGGCGAGGGCAGGGGGCGCCGCATTTCTGTTTCGCCGGCCACACGGACGTGGTGCCCCCCGGCGATGGCTGGAACGCACCCCCGTTCGGCGCCGAGTTGCGGGGCGAAACGCTTGTGGGCCGTGGCGCCTGCGATATGAAGGGCGCGATCGCGGCCTTTCTCGCCAGCGTTGCGCACGGCGCCGAACAGCCCGGTTCCATCAGCCTGCTGATGACCGGCGACGAAGAAGGTCCGGCCACGAACGGCACCATCCGCGTGCTGCAATGGCTGGCGACACAAGGCGAAATGCCGGATTTCTGCCTGGTCGGCGAACCCACCTGCCGCGAGCGTCTTGGCGACACCGTGAAGATCGGCCGCCGCGGCAGCCTGAACGCCCGCATCGTGGTGCAAGGCATCCAGGGACATGTCGCCTACCCGCATCTCGCCGCGAACCCCATCCATGCGCTGGCCGCAACGCTGCACGATATTACCACGGCCGAACTGGATGCCGGGACCGAATGGTTTGCGCCGTCGTCGCTTCAGGTCACATCGGTGGACGTCGGCAATCAAGCCGCCAATTTGATCCCGGCGCGCGTCGAGTTGCGACTGAACATCCGCTTCAATGTCCGGCAGAGCGCCGCCGGCCTGGAAGCCTGGCTGCGCCGCGCGTTCGATAAAGCCGGAATGCGTGTGGAAATCGAAACAAGCTGCAACGCCGAGCCGTTCCTCACCGAACCCGGCCCGTTCACCGAGCGCCTGCGCGGCGCCGTCAGCCGCGCCACGGGCGTCGCGCCCTCGCTGGATACCGGCGGCGGCACATCCGATGCGCGCTTCATCGCGCCGCATTGCAAGGTCGCCGAATTCGGCCTGGTCGGCACCACGATGCACCGCGTCGATGAAAGCGTGCCGGTCGCCGATCTGCGGGCACTCGCGGGCGCCTACACCGAAATCCTGCGGGAGTTCGCGGCGTGAACGGCCGGCGGCTGCGCATTCCCATCCGCGGGCTCCTGCTTCTCGCTATCGGCCGCAGCCGGGGCCTGGAGGAGTTTGGCACCGATACCGATGCGTATCTCACCAGCCTGGCGCCGTTCCTCGCCCTCGTGCTGGTGTTCGCCGTGTTGGCCGCGCTGGCCGGCGAGCCCCGCGCCGCGCTGCTGCTCGGCCTGCGCCAGCTCTGCCTGCTGCTGGCGCCCGCCGTGCTGGCCGAGCTGTTCTGCCGCTTGTGGCAGCGGCGTCCCGAATGGGCGCGCTACGCCACCATCCTGAACTGGTCGATCTGGCTGGAAATGACGCTGGTGCTGCTGATCTATGCCGCTGCCGCCGCGGCGCAACAGGGCGTGTTGCCAGCCGCCATCGCGCTCGGGCTCACCGCCGGGCTGCCGATCTACCTGTTGGCCTATCAGTGGTTCATCGCGCGCGTCGCGCTGCGCCTGTCGCACGGCCGCGTCGCGTTGCTGCTGCTCGCCAATCTGATCGTCAGCCTCGCCATCGTCGCGGCCTCGTTCTACGGCGTTCCGTCCGCGCAACTGAAGCGCGAACTCACCTCGCCGGATGCCGCGAACGGGTCCGTGCTGTAGCGCACCGCCGCCAAGTAAAGCCCGTGCGCCGGCGCGGTCGGCCCCGCCTGCCGCCGATCGGCCGCCGCCAGCACCGCCGCCACACGCGATGCCGGCCAGTCTCCCAGCCCCACCAGCAGCAGCGTGCCCACCATGTTGCGCACTTGATGGTGCAGGAAGCTGCGCGCCTCGGCACAAACCCGCACGCGCTCGCCCTGCCGCACCACCTCCAGCCGATCCAGCGTGCGCATCGCACCGCTCGCCTGACACGACGCCGCGCGGAAGCTCGAAAAATCGTGCTTGCCCAGCAAGAGCTTTGCCGCTTCCTGCATCCTTTCCGCATCGAGCTGCCGTTTCACATGCCACGCCCGATGGGCCGCGAGCGCCGGGCGGGCAGGGCGGTTCAGGATTTCGTAAACATACACCCGCGCCAAGGCCGAAAACCGGGCGCTGAAATCGCTCGCCACCACGGCCGCGTCGATCACCGCCACGGCGTGCGGCTGCATGTGAAAATTCAGCGCCGCCGCCAGCGCCGGCGCCGCAATGTCGCGCGCCAGATCGATATGCGCCACCTGGCCGCGGGCATGAACCCCGGCATCGGTGCGTCCGGCTACGATGCTGGCAACCGGCGCCCCCGCCAGCTTCGCTGCGGCGGTTTCCAGAATCTCCTGCACCGAAAGCCCGTTCGCCTGCCGCTGCCAGCCCACCAACCCCGTGCCGTCGTATTCGATTTTCAGCGCAAACCGCGTCACCCCAGGCGCTTTCCCTGCCAGCCGCCGATGCCGCGCAGCAATTCCGCACCACCCATCGCCGGCCTGCCGGCCCGCTGCAGGCGTACCAAGCGCAGCGCACCCTGGCCGCAGCCCACAACGAAGTCCGGGCCCAAAATTTCGCCCGGCGCCCCAGATGCGTCGGCCGGCTCCGCCACCAGCACCTTTATCGTTTCCGTGCCGTATCTGCTTTCCGTGCCCGGCCACGGGTTCAACGCCCGTATCTGCCGATGCAGCGAGCCCGCTTCGCGCGACCAGTCCAGCATGCCGTCCGATTTCGTCAGCTTCGGCGCATAGGTGGCACCCTCCGCCGGCTGCTTCACCGGCACGGGCGCCTCCCTCAGCGCGCGCAGGATCAGCCGCGCGCCAAGCTCTGCCAGCGCATCGTACAGTTCCGGCGTGGTTGTTTCGGCACCGATCGGAACCGCTTCGCGCAGCAGCATCGGCCCGGTATCCAGCCCCGCCTCCATCTGCATGATGGTCACGCCGCTTTCCCTGTCACCGGCCAGGATCGCGGCCTGGATGGGCGCCGCGCCGCGCCAGCGCGGCAGCAGACTGGCATGGATGTTCAGGCAGCCCAGTTGCGGCGCCGCAAGCATTTCGCCCGGCAGGATCAGCCCATACGCCGCCACCACCGCCGCATCCAGCGCCAGCGCCGCGAACGCCGCATGTTCCGTCGCGTCGCGCTTCAGCCGCTCCGGATGGCGCACCGCAATGCCCAACTCGTCCGCAACCCTGTGCACGGCCGACCGCTTCACCGCATGGCCTCTGCCGGCCGGCCGCGGCTTCTGCGTGTACACCGCCACCACATCGTGCGAAGCCGCCAACGCCCGCAACGCCGGCACCGCGAAATCCGGGCTGCCCATGAAAGCCAGGCGCATTCTCGGCGCACCCAGGCTCATTTCGCGGTTTTCTGCTTCATCTCCTTCGCCAGCTTGCGCATGATCATGTTGCGTTTCAAAATCGAAAGGTGATCCACGAACAGAATGCCGTCCAGATGGTCGATCTCGTGCTGCAGGCATGCCGCCAGCAGCCCCTCGGCCGCAACCTCCTGCCGCTTGCCTTCCATGTCCGTGAACGCCACGCGCACATCGGCCGGCCGGCTCACATCGGCATACATGTTCGGCAGCGAAAGGCAGCCTTCCTCCCGCGTCACCCACGCATCGCCCACCGCCACGATCTCCGGATTGATCAGCACCATCGGCGCCGGCGCCTCCCCCTCGGGCGCCACATCCACCACCGCCACGCGCAGCCCCACCCCCACCTGCGGCGCCGCCAGCCCGATGCCCGGCGCCTTGTACATCGTCGCGAACAGCCGCGGCACCAGCGCGTAAAGCTGGTCCCGATCTTCGGGTGCCACCGGCTTTGCTTTGGTTTTCAACGCACTATGCGGCGCAATCAGGATTTCGAGCGACGCCGCTTCCTGGCTTGGCAAATGATCCATGATGATCGCATGTATAGCCGCCAGCCCTGCGGGAAAAGCCCCGGAGCGTCGCCGGCACCGCGGGCTGATCTAACCTTCTCCGAAACGACAGGGGTATGCCGATGAACCGAGCGGTGTTGATCGTCGGCGGCGTGGTGTTGGCCGGGGCCGCGGCCTTCGGCGTGCGCATGGCCATGCAATCCGGCGCCACCACGGCGCTGGAAACGGCGCTCGCCCACCTGCCCCCCGGTTTCGCCGCCACGCACGGCGCCGTCGCCTACGATGCGCTCACCGGCCGCGCCAAAATCGCCGGTCTCACGATCAAGCACGACGGCAAAACCCTGGTCACGGTGGCGGAAACCGATGTGTCCGGCATCGGCGCCGCGGATGCCACCGGCACGCCCGTGCATATCGACCGCGTGGTGCTGCACGATCTGGCCACCGGCAATTACCGCGTCGCCCGCATCGATCTTTGGGGACTGGCACCGGCCACGCTGCGCCAGGTGCTCGATACCGCCGCCTACCCCGGCGGCCACCCGGCATGGACCGACAAGCGCCCCGTGCTCGACCGCGTCGAGCTGCACGATTTCTTCGGCCACCAGACGCAGCCGGCGCACGACAAGGTTCCCGCCACCGATCTCACCTTCAACATCGGCACCTCCGGCGTGAACGGCATCCGCCTGTCCCAGCTCGCCGCACCCCCCAATTACCAGGCGAGCGTCGCCACCATTTCGGCGACGTTCCAGATGGCCATGTCGCAGCAGAGCAGCCATCTCGAACGCATGAATATCGCGCTCACGGCGCCCCAGAAAATCACCGTGAGTGTCGCGAGCGGCGAAGGCGGCCGCACCGATGGCGGGCGCTACGATTTCACCAAGCTTTCAGGCATCGCCATCCGAGGCGACAAGCCCGGCAGCTTCACCATCGCCGCGCTGGCGTTCCGCGACGTGGATGGCTCGCGCCTGCTGCCGCTGCTGCCCGCCATCCAGGCCGATCCCGGCAAGCCGCATCCCGAAGTTCTGTCCGATATGCATATCGGCGGTATCGAACTGCAACGCATCCGTGTCGATGCGCCCAACGCCCCGCTGATCGCGCTGGATCGCGTCGATTACGCAGCCGGCACAGGCATCGCGCCCAGCATGTTCGCAATCCAGAAGCTGAACATCCAGACCACCAACCGCAAACTCAACCCCAATGCGCGCGCGCAACTCGAAGCCTTCGGCATGGCCGATTTCACCGCCGATCTGAACGAGGCCTCCACGCTCGATGCCGGGCGTCTCACCCTATCCAAACTCGATCTCGATCTGCACGATCTCGCGCAACTGCACCTCACCGCGCAGCTCAACAACGTGCCGGATTTCCTCGCCGATCCGCAAAAAGCCAAACTCGCCGCGCTGAACATGGCGTTCGCCGGCGGCAGCTTCCTGTGGACCGACCATTCGCTGTTCGGCCGGCTGCTGAAACTCGCGGCGTTCCAGCAGCACACCACGCCGGAAAAACTGCAAGCCGTGCTGTTCGTCTCGCTATTGTCGCTGCACGCGCTGGTGCCAGACCAGCAAGATGCGGCCGATCAGGTCGGCACGTTCCTGCAAAAACAGCACAATCTCGCCATCACGCTGCACCCGCCCGCGCCCATCACGCTGCTGCAATGGCAATCCACGCCGGCGCCTTTGCGCCCATCACTCCTGGGCGTGCACGTCACCGGCAACTGAAGCCGCATTCCCGGTCCCGGCCGCCTCTGCCGGTGCCGCGAAAACCAGCATCTGGTCGCCTTCGCCCAGCGCGGGCGGCCCCGCCTCCTTGGTCGCGAAAGCCACCGCGCCGCCGCTGCGCAAGGCAAGCAGCGCCGTGCCGTCCGCATCCGCCGCGTCCACCAGCGCGAACCGCCAGCCCGTGCCATGCCGGCGGCGAAAATTGCGGAACGTGCAGGTGTCGTCACCCACCACCTCGCCGCGCCGCTCCCGGCTCAGCCCAGCCCATTCGTCGAAATCCTCGCCGCCCGGCCGAAGCTGAAACACGCGGTGCCGCCCCAGCTCCGGCGCGAAATGCGTGCACACCAGGCTGTTATACACATCGTCCGGAGTCACCGCGAGCAGGTAGTCCATGCGCAGCCCGGAAACCCGCTCCTCGCCGTGCTCGGAAAGCAGTTCCGCTTGCAAAACAGGCAGCCCGCGCCGACGCGCCTCGGCTAGCGCGCCCGGATACGTGTCCACCAGCAGCACGCCCGCGCCGCCCGCCGCCAGAATCTGCGCCAGATCCACGCTCCACGCGCTCGCCCCCACAATCGCCAGCACCGGCTTGTCGCCCAAAGTCAGCCGCAGCGCCCGCGCCAGCGGCCCCAGCGTGAAGCCGTGCAGCACCATCGTCGCCGCAATCAGCGCGAACACCGCCGGCATCACCGAAGCGGCGCCCGGATAGCCCGAAGCCGTCAGTTGCGTGCCCGCAATGCCGGCCACGGAAGCCGCCACAATGCCGCGCGGCGCAATCCACGCCGGCAGCGCCCGCTCGCGCCAGGTCAGATCGCTGCCGATCGTCGCTAGCAGGATCGCCACCGGCCGCACCGCGAACAGCATCGCCGCCGTCAGCGCCAGAATGCGCCAGGAAAGCTGCGCCAGCACCCCGCGATCCAGGCTCGCACTCAGCACCACGAACAGCGCGGAGACCAACAGCACCACCAGCGCTTCCTTGAACCGCGCCAGATCGGCCAGGCCCGGAATGCGCAGATTGGCCAGCGTGACGCCGAACACGGTCGCGGCCGCCAGCCCCGCCTCGTCCATCGCCAGGTTGGAAACCGCATACACGCCCATCGCGCCCGCCAGCAGGATCGGCGTTTTCAACACTTCCGGCGCCCGATCGGTGATGAACAGCCAGCGCACGAAAAACCCCGCGCCCACGCCCAGCGCCGCCGCCACCGCCAGTCCGCCGGCAAGTTCGGCCGCCAGCGTGGAATTGTTGCGGCCATGCGCCAGCAGCACCGCCAGCACGATCGCCGACAGCAGCGCGCCCACCGGATCGTTCGCGATCGCTTCCCATTTCAGGAACGAAGCCGCGCGGCGCTCCAGCCGCGTATGCCGCAGCAGCGGCAGCACCACAGTCGGTCCCGTCACCACCACGATCGCGCCATACAGGGCCGCGGCGCCCCAGCCCAGCCCGGCCAGGAAATGCGCCGCGGCTGTTCCCAAACCGAAACTGATCGGCAGCCCCACCACCGTCAGCCGCAGCACGCCCTCGCCCGCGGCCCGCAGCTCGCGCAAATTCAGCGCCAGCCCGCCCTCGAACACCACAATCGCCACCGCCAGCCCCACCAGCGGCCGCAAGGCGCCACCGAACATCTGCGCCGGCAGCAGAATCTGCATTCCGGGCCCCACCGCCAGCCCGATCGCGAACAGCAGCACAATGCCCGGCAGCCGCAGCCGCCACGCCAGCCACTGCGCCACGATCCCCGCCACCGCCACGCAAAGCACGCTGATGGCTACCGCGTCTTGCATGTTCAGCCGCGCCTCACGATTGGGCCTGCGGCGAAACCTTCACCAACACCCGGCGCAGGCCGATGCAACCGAGCCCAAGCGCGCAGAACGCCGCCGGCACATACCAGCCAAAATACGCCCGGTCGCCTTGCACCCGCGATAGCGCGATCGCCGTCAGGCTGCCGATGAAGCCCAGCCCGGCCACGCACATGCCCAGCAGCAGAACCAGATTGATAAAGCGATCGAGGCTGCGCAATGCCGGTCCCCCCGCCGCCACACCGATTTAGTAGCGATACAGCTCGTGCTTGTGCGGCCCGCTCGCGCTCGCCAGCCCGATGTAGTCCGCCTGCTTCGCCGTAAGCTGTGTAAGTTTCGCGCCCACTTTCGCCAGATGCAGCGAAGCCACCTTCTCATCCAGATGCTTCGGCAGCGTATAAACCTGCCGCTCGTACTGCCCCGGCTTCGCGCCGAACAGCTCGATCTGCGCCAGCACCTGGTTCGAGAAGCTCGCCGACATCACAAAGCTCGGGTGCCCGGTCGCGTTGCCCAGATTCACCAGCCGCCCCTCGGAAAGCAGAATCAGCCGCTTTCCGTTCGGGAACACCACCTCGTCCACCTGCGGCTTCACGTTCTCCCACGTGTAGTTGCGCAGCGCCTCGATCTGTATTTCGCTATCGAAATGGCCTATATTGGCCACGATGGCCCGGTTCTTCATCGCCCGCATGTGCTCGATGGTGATCACGTCGATATTGCCGGTGGCGGTCACGAAGATGTCGCCGCGCGGCGCCGCATCCTCCATCGTCACCACCTCGTAGCCTTCCATCGCCGCCTGCAACGCGCAAATCGGGTCGGCCTCCGTCACCAGCACGCGGCAGCCGGCATTGCGCAACGAAGCCGACGATCCCTTGCCCACATCGCCGAAACCCGCCACCACGGCCACCTTGCCCGCCATCATCACATCGGTGCCGCGACGTATCGCGTCCACCAGGCTCTCGCGGCAGCCATACAGATTGTCGAATTTCGATTTCGTCACGCTGTCGTTCACATTGATCGCCGGAACCTTCAGCGTGCCGGCTTTCGCCATGTTCCACAGCCGGTGCACGCCCGTGGTCGTTTCCTCGGAAAGCCCGCGCACGTCTTCCAGCAATTCGGGAAACTTCTCGTGCATCACCACGGTAAGGTCGCCGCCATCGTCCAAAATCAGGTTCGGCGTCCACCCGTCCGGCCCGCGCACCGTCTGATCGATGCACCACCAGAATTCTTCCTCGCTCATGCCCTTCCACGCAAACACCGGAATCCCCGCCGCCGCCACCGCCGCCGCTGCGTGGTCCTGCGTCGAAAAAATGTTGCAGGACGACCACCGCACGCTGGCCCCCAGCGCCATCAGCGTCTCGATCAGCACCGCCGTCTGGATGGTCATGTGCAAACAGCCCGCGATGCGCGCACCCGCAAGCGGCTTCGCGGCACCGTATTCGTCGCGGATCGCCATCAGCCCGGGCATCTCGTCCTCGGCCATGGCAATTTCCTTGCGGCCCCAATCCGCGAGCGAAATGTCGCGGACTTTGTAGTCGGGCACAACCGAAACATCCGGCATCGTAACACTCCAAAACAAAAAGGCCAGGGACGCGCTGCCCCTGGACCCCGCCGGAGCCGATCGGCCCCAGTCCCAAAACCTCAGCCCAGGCTGCTGGAAACCCAGTCCTTCAACTGGCTCTTCGGCGCCGCGCCCACCTTCGTCGCCACCGCTTGGCCGTTCTTGAACAGGATCATCGTCGGAATCCCGCGCACGCCATAGGTGTTCGGCGTGTTCGGATTCTCGTCGATGTTCACCTTCGCCACCGTCATCCGGCCCTGATACTCGGCGCCGATCTCCTCCAGCGCCGGCGCGATCATCCGGCACGGGCCGCACCACTCGGCCCAGAAATCCACCAGCACCGGCCCGGAAGCCTTCAGCACGTCGGCCTCAAAACTGTCGTCGGTCACCGCGAGGGTATTGGCGCTCATGCGCAAACTCCTGATCTGCGGCCCGGAAATGGCCCGCGCCGCGCAAGCGATCAAGCCTCCGCCCCAGGCGAATGCCCGTCCAGCAGCGCCCCCGGCAATTCCAGCACCGCCGGCCCCTCGGTGAACACCAGAAAGCTCCGCACTTCCCGGTCCGGATAAATCGCCCGCAACAGTGCGCGATACGCCGCCATCTGCCGCAAATAGGCAACCGGCGCCGCCTCGGCAGTTCGCGGCGCCGCCACGCCGGTTTTGTAGTCCGCGATCAGCACGCAATCCGCCAGCACCGCCAGCCGGTCGATGCGCCCCGTGATCACATGCGCGCCCAACGTGCCGCACAACGGCTGCTCGGCCCGGCTGCCCACACCGAACAAAGGCGCCAGCCGGGGTGCGGCCAGCACCGCCAGAACCTCGCGCGCCAGCGCCGCCCCGGCAAACCGCACCGCCGCCGCCTCCCGCGCCCCCTCCGGCAGGTCGGGCAGATGCTGCAGCAACGCATGGATTGTCC